>WFTT01000125.1 GCA_015485335.1 Robiginitomaculum sp. | reverse complement strand
TCCATAGGCCATATCGAAGAGCGCCTGGCCAATGTATCCACCGCCGCCGAAGAACAGTCGGCAACCACCGGCGAGATCAGCGAAAGCATTCGCCGGGCCGCCGAGCATTCCAAACTGATCTCCCAATCCGTTGCGCAATTGGCCGATGCCTCTTCAACCACCGAGTCCACATCGGCACAAACCCATGAAGCCACGGTGGAAATGACCTTGCAGACCGAACGTCTGGGCGCGGAAGTGCGCGAGTTTCTGGCCCGGGTACGCAGCGCCTAAACGGGTGGTCACGTTTCAAATAGTGCGATTATACCCCTCGCCATTCCGGCGGGGGTTTTTTGGTTTTATCCCCGCGATTTTAGGGGTAGCAAGGGGTAAATGAGGGGCGCTTCAGGGTCGCTTTTGCGCATTCTAGGGGTATTTAAGGGGTAAAGACGGGCATGCCGAGGGGTAAGCGCTGCCCCTTATTGACCCTCGGGTTTTCTATGCGGGGGATTTTTCTCTCTCCTGGGGAGAGGGCCGGGGTGAGGGGATGGTGAAGCAACGTCGGGGGTCTGTCTTTAAGCCCATGATCCCTCACCTTATTCCTCTCCCACCCGGGAGAGGAAAGAGATGGTCTCTATGTCGGTGCGATGCTTTTGGGACGGGGATAGAAATATCTAGTCCCACACGTCGTGGCCTAAGGTATCATGCTATCTATACTCCGATGCCCTTCGGGGTGCTGCGCACTCCCTCAGGACACCTCAGTATGAGGTAGAGAATAATATGCAAACCTCATCCTGAGGTGCGAACGCAGTGAGCCTCGAAGGATGGCAAAGCTAGCCCAGGGCTAATTTGTTCCGGGGCCAAAGAAGAAGGAAACGCACTCTGAATCCCAGATAAGGCTGGCGCTTTTGCAGGAACCCTGAGGAAAAGGTCGCGCTACGTGTAATATGTGTCATTTACAACCTGTCAACTATATGCACACTATAAATCAAAATACACTTATAGATTGTATCTATATATTCAAAGTGCGTCATAGATATCAGGGTAAACGGTCATGGGAACGATTGGCATTTCACAGGACCTGGGGCAGGCCATCCATTGTGCCAGCGATGCCCATTCCATCATAGCGATTACGGATGCGCAGGGGGTGATTACCTATGTAAACCGTAATTTCCTGCAACTTTCCGGGTATCAACGGGACGAACTGATCGGCAAAACCCATGCGGTTGTTAATTCGGGTTTTCATCCGCCAGAGTTTTTTGAAAAACTGTGGCAACGTATTTCTTCGGGAAAGCCATGGCGCGGGAATATCCAGAACCGAGCCAAAAACGGTGATCATTACTGGGTGGATACCACCATAACGCCTATGCTGGACGCCGATGGCACCGTGACGGGATATGCCTCGGTACGCACCGATATAACGGCGCTGGTGATGGATAAGAATCGGCGAAAATTGGAGGCCGAGAATGCAGCCTGTCTGAAAGCGTTATACGAAGTCACCTATGAAACCACCAGTGTTTCCGAGGTGCTTGACGCGGCCCTGCACATCCTGCTTTCGCTGTCCTGGTTAAAATTATCGGACAAGGGGGGGATTTTTCTGGCTGATCCGCAAAACCAGACCCTGCGGCTGGAAAGTGCGCATCAATTGGGGGCTTTGAAGACCTTATGCGCCAGGGTCGCCTATGGGCATTGCCTGTGTGGGCGGGCGGCACAAAGCCAGGAATTGCAGTTCGCCAGTTGTGTGGACGAACGCCACGACACCCATTTTGCCGACATGCAACCCCACGGCCATTACAATGTGCCTTTGATGTTTGATCGAGAATTGCTGGGCGTACTGGTGGTGTATCTGGAAGATGGCGCCCAATTTAACCCGGCGCAGGCAGATTTTTTGCAAACCTATTGTGCGGCACTGGCCATTATTATCCGTCTCAAGCAAAAACAAATACGCCTGAATAAAGAGGTTGAGCGATCGAACGCCCTGGCCAAACAGGCCCAGGAGGCCAGCGAAGAGGCCATGCAGGCGGCCGAGGCCAAGGCTAATTTTCTGGCCACCATGAGCCATGAAATCCGCACCCCGATGAATTCGGTCATTGGTATGTTGTATCTGATGGAGCAAAGCGAGTTGAATGAAGAGCTGAGCGAATATGTATCCATTGGCAAAAACTCTGCTGACAGCCTGATGCATATTATCGACGACATACTGGACTATAGTAAGTACGAGCAGGGCGCCTTTACCCTGGAGGAAATACCCTTTGATTTACGCCAGTTGCTGACCCAGAGCATGGAGCCGTTTCGGGCCCCGGCACAGGCCAAGGGGCTGGAGCTGTACTTACAGGTCAATGAAGGTCTGCCGCCCCATATTGTGGGTGATCCAGCGCGCCTGCGCCAAATCCTTACCAATCTGATTTCCAATGCCCTGAAATTCACTGCCCAAGGGAGGATTGAGCTCAAAGTGGATGTAGCCGGCACCCCCAATTCCCCTGAAATGATGGTCATGGTGATCGATAGCGGGCCGGGGATCGAACCCGAATCCCTAAGCGGTATTTTCGAGCGTTTCAGTCAGGCCGACACCTCGATCACCCGCCGTTTTGGCGGTACGGGCCTGGGACTGGCCATTTGTAAAACCCTGGCCGAGGCCATGGGGGGCAAAATTGGTGTGGAAACAGTGTTGGACGAAGGCAGTACCTTTTGGGTGCGCTTGCCAGTGCGCGCGGTGGCAAAGACGGTAATACAGCAGGCCGAGGGGGAGCCGGCCGGGGAAGCCCTGCCGACCATGCCCCTGAATATTCTGGTGGCCGAAGACAATCGGCATAACCAGTTCCTGATCCGCAAAATGCTGGAGGCCAACGCCCACCATGTCACCTGTGTTGATGACGGCCTGCAGGCGGTCGAGCTGGCCGCCAGCATGGAATTTGATGTGATCCTGATGGATTTGCAAATGCCGGTGCTGGATGGTCTGAGCGCCACCCGGGAAATCCGAAAACTGCACCCGCCCTATGGCAAGGTGCCGATCTATGCGGTTAGCGCCAATGCCCTTAGCCAGCACCATGAACAAACCAAGGCAGCAGGCATGAACGGCCATATCAACAAACCGATCCAGCCCGCCGAGCTATACGGCGTGCTGGAACAGATCACGGCAGAAAAGGCGGCCCAGCCCGGACCATTGCTGATGAGTTTTGGCTAGGGTGGCTGGGGTTATTCTTTACGCATTTTATCGCGTAAAGCGCGGAACTCATTGCCTTTGTACCAGTTTGGCCAAACGCCATCATGGCTCATGGTTTCGCCCACTTCATACAAAATACTGGCATCTTCGACGATGCCCGAAAGATCCCAGTCTGGTGAATATTCATCCGCCGGTTTGTGATAACGGTTGGCCGTATAGCCTTCGGTAAAGGCCTTGCCGGCGGCTTTGCCACCCTTCACCAGGTCTTCGCCGCCTGCGCCATAAATCATCGGCACGCCTTTTTTGGCGAGGCTGATATGATCAGAGCGATAAAAATGCCCGGCTTCGGGGGTTTGGTCCGGCACCAGATGCTTGCCATGGCGGGCGGCCTTTTCCTTCAGGATGTCTTCCATTTCAGAGGCGCCAAAGCCGACAACTTCCATATCCTTGGTACGGCCCATGGGCATAAGCGCATCAATATTGATACCGCCAACAATATTTTTAAGAGGCACAAAGGGGGCTTCGGCAAAATAGGCAGAGCCCAACAGGCCGGATTCTTCGGCTGTAACCGCCAGAAACAGAATCGAACGGTCCGGAGGGGTTTCCTGATGCACAAAGGCATCGGCAATGCCCAATATGGCGGCCACCCCGGTGGCATTATCGACCGCGCCATTATAAATGCCATCTTCGCCCACGGGCACATCCTTTTTACCCAGATGATCCCAATGGGCCATATACAGCACGTATTCATCCGGGGTTTTGGCCCCCGGCAACACCCCGGCGACATTGCGCGAAACCAGATGCTTGATACCGGTCTTGACCACGCCGGAGGCCTTGAGACCGCTCATCACAGAAGGTTTGAATCCTTTTTTGGCGGCGCTTTCTTTCATCGCTTCATAATCTTCACCGGCGGCGGCAAACAGCTTTTTCGCTGCGTCATGGGATATCCAGCCTTCCAGCTTGGTGCGATTGGCGCCCCCGTCCGGACGCTCAAGATCATATTGCGCCCCGCCCCATGAGCCGGAAACCACTTCCCAGGGATAACTGGCCGGGGCGGTTTCGTGCACAATAATGGCCGCGGCCGCGCCCTGGCGACCGGCTTCCTCAAATTTATAAGTCCAGCGCCCGTAATAGGTCATCGCCTTGCCGTTAAAAAGCGCAGGATCGTGGGTGGCAAAGCCCGGATCATTGACCAGCATCACCACGGTTTTGCCCTTTACGTCCACACCGGCATAATCGTCCCAGCCATATTCCGGGGCCACCACGCCATAGCCAACAAACACTACATCGGTGTCATCAAAGCGCAGATTTTCATCAATACGCTTGGTCCAGAAAATTTCGTCACTGCCAAAGGGGATATCCAGAGCTTTGCCATTGGCGGTAAAGCCAAAACGGGATGCACCTTCATCCAGCGTGGCCTCGACCAGCGGTACCCGTTCAAAATAGCTGCCATCCACGGCACCTTTCAGGCCGATGCGGGCCATTTCATCGGCAACCCACTGGCTGGCGGCAATGCCGCCGGGGGTGGTGGGGGCGCGGCCCTCGAACTTGTCATCTGCCAATTGCGCAATGCGCTCGCCCAGGGCGTCCTTGGCAATCATAATGGCCGGGCTGGCCTCCGCAATAATACCGCTAACCTTTTCTCCGCGCGGCAATGGCGTGGGGTCCGGGGCGGTCGTTTTCTGGTTTTTGGCATCGGTGGGGGCGCTGGCCTGGGGGGCACAGGCAACAAGGGCACCGATGGTCAGACCGGTAAGGCCCAGTGTTTTAATTGTATGATTGATTTTCATGTTTGATGGCTTTCTATACGGCAATTTTACGATTGCTTACTTTGGGTTATGCCCTGATGAAACGGGCCGGACGCGGGGTGTTCAAGGGCCAAAACGGCTCATGACCAGCGTGTTTCTGCCTTTGACCTGTTCACTGTGAACCTGGACATAAAACAGGGTTCCTTTTGCGGCCGCATCCAACAGCAACAGGTTCTGGGCCATGTGGGAGCGTTGGCCCCCATTCGGCAGTTGAGCTACTCTGCCAGGCCCCATTATATAGGCTTGCGCCCCTTCAGTGGTGACCTTTACGCCTTTTACCGGATTTTCTGCATTCTTGAAGAAAAACAGGCCTGGCTCGCTCTCTGAAACCGGGCGGTCCACCCATGCGCACTGTCCGGGGCCGGGCTTTTGCTGGCTGGCGGCGAAGGGCGCGCGTTCAAAGTAAACCCTGATTGTTGGTTTGCCATGAAACCACGGATCATGGCTCTGATACGTTGCCGCAACCTTATTACAGACCATGGTGTAATTCTGCGGGGCGGCCTGGGCATTGCGGGCGGTGGCCAGGGTGGTGCCCAACGCAAGCGTACTTGCCAATAAGAGTAAAGGGGTTCGCATAATCGCATCCTTTCTATCGAAGTTATCCACTCGCGCTTAGGCTATGCCCGGCATGATATGGAGGTTTGTATACCTATACAAGGGCGGCATTTTCGCTCGGTTGCATTTTCAGACTGGCGTCCGGGCCAGCCCCGTCCTAGTCTGTCTTCCTTAGGGAGAGAGCCATCATGAATCATTTTAAAACGCTGCTGGTTTCCAGCATTTTTATGGCTGGTATGTCCGGTGCCGCCATGGCCGGTGACAGTGCCGCCAGCGCCAAAGTCCTGATTGAAAAAGCAAAAACGAGCACGCTGGGCTGGAGCATTGTACAAAGCCTGACAACCGAAGTGGGGCCCCGCCTGGCCGGTTCAGCAGCCGAAGAGCGAGCTCGTGACTGGGCGGTTAAAAAACTTGCCGATCTGGGCTTTGCCAATGTGCATGTTGAGCCTTTCGAGATGGAAGGCTGGCAACGGGGCAGCATTGCGCTAAACGTAGGTGATCCTTATCCGCAACGTCTGGTGGCGACCGCGCTGGGCGGCTCGATCGGTACGCCGGTGGGCGGCATTACCGCGCCGGTGGTGCGTTTTGAAAGCCTTCAGGATTTGCGCGATGCCAAAATCGGCTCCCTGAAGGGAAAAATCGCCTTTATCGACAGCAAAATGACCCGCACGCAACGGGGCTCCGGTTACGGACAGGCCGTGCAGAAACGTTCTGCCGGGCCATCCATAGCGGCCGAGCGCGGGGCGCTGGCGCTGCTTATCCGCTCTGCCGGTACCGATTACCAGCGTAATGCCCACACCGGGGGATTGCGTTATGATGATAAACAGCCGCGCATTCCGGCGGCCGCCCTTTCCAATAATGATGCGGACCAATTGGGGCGCTTATTGGCGCTGAAATCCGATCTGCCGCTTAGCCTTTCCATGAGTTCCAAACGCATTGGCAAAGTCATGTCGGGCAATGTCATCGGCGATATTGTTGGTAGTGAATATCCGGACGAGATCGTATTGCTGGGCGCGCATCTGGACAGTTGGGACGAAGGCACCGGGGCCATTGATGATGGTACCGGCGTGGCGATCATTACCGCAGCGGCCAAGCTGGTTTCCATGCATGCTCAGCCCAAACGGACCATTCGGGTGGTGTTTTTTGGGGCCGAGGAGCCGGGCCTGATCGGAGCCAGAGCCTATGTAAAAAAACATAAGGATGAATTGGACAAGATCATCATGGTCTCCGAATCCGATTTTGGTTCGGGGCGCATCTGGCGCATGGATACCGGCATTGCCAAGGCAGACGAGGCCAAGGCCGATGCCATTTTGCGGGTGCTGGCCCCCTTGGGCGTCTTGCCGGGGGCACGCATGGCGTCTGGCGGGTCTGATGTATCAGCACTTTCGGCGGCGGGCACACCGGCCATCACCATGGGGCAAAATGGCTGGGAATATTTTGATCTGCACCACACGCCCAACGATACGCTGGACAAGATTGACCCGGACGATCTGGCACAGAACATAGCCGTCTATGCGGCTTTTGCCCTGATGGTTGCCAATACCGAAGGCGGTTTTCATCCTCCCGAAAAACCGGCCAGTGAAGAATAGGAGATTGCACAATGTCTGAACAAAATGATGTCATTCTGGACGCCAGCCCCGGCGGTTTGGCGACCATACTGATCAATCGGCCGGAACTGCATAATGCCTTTAATGGCGAAGTGGTGGAACAGTTGGCCGATGCCTTTGAAACCGTGCGCACGTCCAATTGCCGGGCGGTGATCCTGCGCGGTGCGGGCAAAAGTTTTTCCGCTGGTGGTGATCTGAAATGGATGCGCGCGGCGGGTCATTACACCAAATCGGAAAATGAAAATGATGCGGTGAAACTGGGTCATATGCTGAAAAAACTGGCTGATCTGCCCATGCTGACCATTGCCAGCGTGCAGGGGGCCTGTATGGGCGGCGGCTGTGGTCTGGTGGCGGCCTGTGATGTGGCCGTGGCCCGCAAAGACGCCAAATTTCGCTTTTCCGAAGTGCGTCTGGGCCTGATCCCGGCGGTCATTTCCCCCTATGCGGTACGGGCCATCGGGCCGCGATGGGCGCGGGCGCTTTTTGCCACGGGCGAAGGTTTTAACGGCGAATATGCCGAAAAAATGGGCCTGGTGCATTACACCGTGGACGATGAAAACGCCATGGAGGATATGCTGGAATATCTGGTCAAACTGGCCTTTCAGACCGCGCCGGGTGCGGTGGCGGCGGCCAAGGAACTGGTCGATGATGTGGCTGATCGGCCGATTACCGAAGACCTGATCCATATGACCGCCAAACGTATTGCGGCCATGCGGGCCTCGGACGAAGGCAAAGAGGGCCTGACCGCCTTTTTGGAAAAACGCAAACCCAGCTGGGCAGAGTAATTTATGAGTAAATCCATGTTGAACGAACCGCTGAGCTTGCCGTGCGGCGCGATCCTTAGAAATCGCCTTTGCAAGGCGGCCATGACCGAAGGACTGGCGGATCGGCATAACCGCGCCACCCGGGGGCATGAACGGCTTTACCGGCGCTGGGGCGCGGGCGGCATCGGCATGATGCTGACCGGCAATGTGCAGGTGGATCACCGCTATCTGGAACGCCCGGGCAATGTGGTGATCGAGGGGGAACAAAGCCCCAAGCAATTGGATGCCTTAAAACGCTGGTCGGCGGCGGCCAAGGAAAATGGCGCGGCCATCTGGATGCAGATCAGCCATGCCGGTCGCCAGACCATGAAACACGTCGCCACCGAGCCCGTTGGCCCATCGGCGGTGCAGGTGGAAATGCCGGGCGGCATGTTTGGCAAACCACGGGCGCTGAGCGCTGATGAAATTACCGACCTGATTGGCCGCTTTGCCCACACCGCCCGCACGGCCCGTGATACCGGCTTTGACGGGGTGCAAATCCACGCGGCCCATGGCTATTTGCTGTCCGAATTTTTAAATCCCCTGACCAATCAACGCGAGGATGAATGGGGCGGCACATTGGAAAACCGGGCGCGTTTGCTGCGCGCCGTCATAGCCGCCGTGCGCGATGCCGTGGGGGCTGATTTTCCCATCAGTGTGAAGCTGAATTCATCAGACTTTCAAAAAGGCGGCTTTGACTTTGCCGACAGCCGCCAGGTGGCCAAATGGCTGCGTGAAGATGGGGTGGACCTTTTGGAAATCTCAGGGGGCAATTACGAACAGCCGGTGATGATGGGCACCGAAGGGATCGAGCCGATTTTTGAGGAAGGAAAACGCGAAAGCACCCGCGCGCGGGAAGGGTATTTTCTGGATTATGCGCGCGAGATGCGTGCCGCCGATACGCCGCCTTTGATGGTCACTGGCGGGTTTCGTACCCGGGCGGGTATGGAAACGGCCATCCGTGATGATGGGGTCGCGATGATTGGTCTGGGACGCCCCTTGTGTGTGGATACCGATGCACCGGCAAAGCTGCTTGGCGGTGAGGCGGATCATCTGACATCCTGGGAAAGTATTTTGCGTATCGGCCCCGGCTGGTTTGGCCCGCAAAGCAAAAACAACACCCTGCGCATGCTCAATGGCTGGGGCATTCAGGCGTGGTTTTGCCTGCAACTCTTGCGCATGGGCGCGGGCAAGGCCCCCAATCCGCGTTTGGGGGTGTTTCGCGCCTTTTTGAAATACCAGTCCGGCGAAAAGAAAAAAGCCAAGGCCTTGGCGTGGTAAAGCGTTTGGTTGTTACCAAAAATGGATTGCATAATACAGTGCAACATGTTGTATGATTTAGGAGGCAAATTTACAGCAATATATACGTAGGGAAAAGTAATGTATTTTCGGATTGTTTTGATATCACTGACTATGTTTTCTTGGAGCTATATAATTAGACCTGCTTTAGCGGAAGATTTGCCGAAAAGTTGTGTGAAGACAACGAAAACCAACTCAATACCCAAGCTGAAAAAGCTATATCTTCAGTGCGCCAAGGAGGTTCCTGAAGGTGGGTACCGCTCTTTAGCCTATATAAATTTGGGTACTATTTTTTTCCGGGAAGGAAATTTTTCTGTTGCGGCAAACTATTATGATTTGGCCGATGTCGGTGTCGGCTCCGTTAGCTCAGATCCCCTTTTTCATGCTTACCGTGCCTCTACCTATAACAAAATCGGGAGAGGAGATGAGGCTGTCAGGGATGCAGATAAGGTTGTGGATTGGCTGAAAAGCAACGACACAAACAATATACAATTACTCAAAGAATTAGTGGAAAATATCATACCCATTTATTACCAGAATAACAGAACTGAGTCTTTTCAACTGGTTCTAAAGTTTTATCTTGGATTAAAGGATAATGACTGGATTGATTACTTGAATAAATCATCTGTGTTGAGCGCGGTGGATAGGTATGATGATGCCATAGTCTTTGCTAAAAAGGCTATAGATATGCAGCCAAACCACCCTGCCACGCTTAATAGTTATTGTTATGTGCTTGCGAAATCTGGTGAACCTGCAAAGGCTTTGCCCTATTGTGAAAAAGCATTGAAAATTGAACCGGATCGCGCAGAAATATGGCACAGTCAGGCCTTTGTACTTGCGGAAATGGGTAAGTGTAAAGAGTCGGAAAAATCCCGACTTCAGGCAAAGAAATTACAACCAAGAGACAAAGAATATATGAATGCATTGCCTTGTCATTAATATGGTGCTTTCCCATATTGATAGTATATTTCAGGAGCGCCCCATGGCCGATCAAAACCCGATTGAGCTTTATTTTTTTCCGACCCCCAATGGTTGGAAAGCGTCTATCGCGCTGGAGGAAATGGGCCTGCCATACGTTATGAAGCCGGTGATGATCGGCAAGGGCGACCAGTTCAAGCCGGACTTTCTGGCCATCAGCCCCAATAACAAAATGCCCGCCATTATTGATCCCGATGGGCCGGACGGCAAACCCATATCCGTTTTCGAATCGGGAGCCATCTTGATGTATCTGGCCCGTAAAACCGGCAAGTTTTATGGCCATGACGAACGCAGCCGCGTCGCCGTGGAAGAATGGCTGATGTGGCAGGTGGGCGGTCTTGGCCCCATGGCCGGACAGGCGCTCCATTTTCGCGAGTTTTGCGATGAGGAAATTCCCTATGCGATTGAGCGCTATACCAATGAGGTGAAGCGCCTTTATGGGGTGATGAACACGCGCCTTGCGGGGCGCGATTATCTGGCAGATGAGTATTCCATCGCCGATATGGCCTGTTGGGGCTGGATTTTCCCGCATGCGCGTCAGGGGCAGGATTTAAACGATTTTCCCAATCTGAAGGCCTGGTTTGAGCGTGTGGGCGAACGCCCAGCGGTTAAAAAAGGCCATGCGCTGGGCGCTGAATTGCGCGCGGCCTGAGAATAAAAAACGAAGAAGCAGACAAGGCCAAGGCAGTTCTGTTTGGGCAAAAGGCCCTGGATTAAGTCTCTCCTGTCGTGTCATCCCGGCCCTCATAATGTTATTCTGGCCCTCATAGTGTTATCCTGCCCCCATGGTGTCATCCCGGACTTGATCCGGGATCCATACTCAATCGAAATATGCATTGGCCTCATTTATGGGTCCCCCGGCCAAGCCGGGGGATGACGAGGAGGTGGGCAGCGGCATCAAAAAGAGAAAGATTGTTTTGCGGCGCACCGTCTCCTAGAGTGCAAAAAAAGGGGATGGAAATGAAAACGAGTATTTTAGTATTGATGGCGGCGGCCAGCATGCCGTTTGCGGCTATGGCCGCCGACAAACCTGCCCAGCCGGTCACCGTGATCAAAGCGGCGCACATGATCGACACCATTGCCGGCAAGCGCCGCGACAATGTGATGGTGGTGGTGCGTGGGGACCGTATCGATAAAGTGGGTAAAGCGGGCGATGCCATCCCCGATGGGGCGCAGGTGATCGACCTTGGCGACAAGACGATTATGCCGGGGCTGGTCGACAGCCACACCCATATGACCGGCGCGCCGTTTCATGGTTATGAGGCCTTGCAGGTCTCGATCCCGCGTGCGGCGCTTTATGGTGCGAAAAATGCGCGCATCACCCTGTTGGCGGGCATCACCACCGTGCGTGATGTAGGGGCCGATGGGTATAGTGATGTGGCGCTGCGCGATGCCATTAATGATGGTGATGTGCCGGGGCCGCGTATGCTGGTTGCCGGCACCTCGCTGGGCATGACCGGCGGGCATTGCGACAACAATCTTTTGCCTGCGGAATACCATGCCAAGGCCGGCGGCGTGGCCGATGGCCCCTGGGCCGTGCGGGCCAAGGTGCGCGAAGTGATTAAATATGGCGCGGATGTCATCAAGTTTTGCGCCACCGGCGGGGTGCTTTCCAAGGGCGATAGCCCGGGGGCCCAGCAATATTCATTCGAGGAAATGAAAGCCATTGTGGACGAAGCACATCTGCATGGCCGCCGCGTGGCCGCCCATGCCCATGGCACGGACGGCATCAAAACCGCCATCCGCGCCGGGGTGGACAGCATTGAACACGCCAGCATTCTGGATGATGAAGCCATCAAAATGGCCAAGGAACACGGCACCTATTTTTCCATGGACATCTATAATGATGATTACATCCTATCCGAAGGGATCAAGAACGGCATGTTGCCCGAATCCATTGAAAAGGAAAAAGCCATTGGTCTGACCCAGCGCCAGAGTTTTCGCCGGGCCTATAAGGCCGGGGTAAAAATGGCCTTTGGCACGGACGAGGGCGTCTATCCCCACGGCGATAATGGCAAGCAAATGGCCAAAATGGTCGAATGGGGCATGTCGCCCATGGTGGCCATTCAAACCGCAACCATGGGGTCGGCAACCTTGCTGGGTATGCAGGACGACATCGGCGCCATCACCCCGGGCCGCTTTGCCGACATCATCGCGGTGGATGGCAATCCCTTAAAAGATGCCAGCGAATATACCCGCGTCACCTTCGTCATGAAGGGCGGCGAGGTTTATAAGGGAAGTGAATAGATGCCTAACCTTCTCCCTATGGGAGAAGGGATACGTCTTTCACCTTAAAGCCCCGGTTCGCCCGTATGTTCCGGATGGCGGGCAACATAGTCGGCCTTGATCTGGCGGGAGGATTTGCGTCCCCCGTCATGGCACCAGCCGGGCTCGGCAAAAATGTACCAGATGCGTTCTTTTAGCGTCAGGCCCTTTTGCGCCACATCCTTGAGTATGCCCACATATTCATGGGTAGCGACGCGCAGGGGATTAAAGGTGCCAATATCATTGACCAAGCCGTAACGGGGCGCATCGTCGGCGCGCTCGGCCACAAAGGTGCCAAACATTTTGTCCCAGATAATGAACACACCGGCATAATTGGCATCCAGATAGCGCGGATTATTGGCATGGTGCACCCGGTGATGGGAGGGGGTGTTCATGATCGCCTCGAACCAGTGGGGCATTTTGTCGATCACTTCGGTATGGAACCAGAACTGGTAAATCAGGTTCAGGCCAAAACAAAACCCCATCAGAGCCGGATGAAACCCCATCAGCGCGATGGGGACATACACAATAAACGCACCCGAGAGCAGTCCGGACCAGGTTTGGCGCAACGCCGTGGTCAGATTGTAATGCTGGGATGAATGGTGGATCACATGGGCCGCCCAGCCCCAGCGCGAGCGGTGGTAATAGCGGTGAATCCAGTAATACGCCAAATCGACCAGCACAAAACAGGCCACCCCCGTCACCCAGTTAATCGGCAGTTTAATGGGTGCAATCTGATAGGCGAGCAGCAGGGCCGCAAAGGAAATAAAGCCCATCAGGCCATCGGCAATGGTGCTGCCCAGACCCATAAAGACACTGGTGGCGGCATCCTTGCTTTCATACTGGCCGCCTTTGCCGCGCACCTTGATCAGGATTATTTCAGCCAGGATCAGCAACACAAAAAACGGTGCCGCCAGGGTGGTGATCGGTGGGCCTTGTAAAAACTCAGGCATGGGCCATGGCCTCGCGGTTGTCGGTTATCCGGGATTCTATCAGGCTTTGGGCATTGGCGCGGGCGGTGGCATTTTCAAATACCATGCGCGCCCGTGGCCAGGTAAAATCACGCAGTTTTAAATCCAGCACCGCTTCGGCACCGGATACCGTTTTGACTAAATCGGGGGTCAGGCGGCGCACCACCATGCGATCGCCCATGGCCCGGACCAGCGCCGGTGCACCGTCTGCCATCAGGACCAAGGCGCATTGGCCATCCTGCCCCAGAATGATGCGCTCGATCGGTGCGCCTTCAAAATGTTCGTCGATGGCATGGCGCACCAAGGTCTCGTCATCCAGCACCACCGGTTGGGCCAGGCCGGTCAGGCGGATCAGCCCCACCATCAGCACAATGGCAATCAGGGATGGCAAAATCACGGTCATCAGATCAGGCATTTATGGCCCCTTAGCTCAAAAAGCCAAGCACCCGTTCAATGGACTTTCCATAGGGCGGGAACAACATTTTGCGGCCATTGATTTTGGACTGGCGGAAGGTCGCCTTGGCATGGGAAAAGGTCAAAAAACCGTCATGGCCATGATAGGCACCAATGCCACTGTCGCCCACGCCGCCAAAGGGCAGATCATTCTGGGTGATGTGCATCAGCGTATCATTGATGGCAACACCGCCGGCCAGCAATTCATTATTGGTGCGCTCCACCACAATCTTGTTGTCGGAAAACACATAAAGCGCCAGCGGATGCGGCCGCTCGGCAACAAAATCAATCGCCTCGTCAAGGCTTTCATAGGGGACCAGCGGCAATAGAGGACCAAAGATTTCTTCCTGCATGATGGCCATGTCCGGCGTTACATCGGTGACCAGCTTGGGCGGCATTTTGCGCACATTCGAGCTGGTTTTGGCCTCCTCAGGATAGATTTCGATGATGTTAGCGCCTTTTTTGCGCGCATCCTCGATCAGACCGTTCAGGCGGGCAAAATGCTGTTCCGAAATAATGGCGGTATAGTCGTCATTATCATGAATGTTTTTGTAAAACCGTCGGCACACCTTGGTCAGTTGTTTGACCGTGGCATCCACCTGATCCTTGGGCGTCAGGACGTAGTCTGGCGCAATGCAGGTCTGGCCGGAATTGAGCAATTTGCCAGATAAAATCCGCTCCGCCGCGGTTTTCAACGGATAGTCATAATCAATAATGGTGGGGGATTTGCCGCCCAGTTCCAGTGTCACCGGGGTCAGGTTTTTGGCCGCGGCCTCCATCACATACCGGCCCACTTTGGTCGAACCGGTAAACAGCATATGATCAAAGTTCAGGGTTGAAAATTCCTGCGCCACGGATGCATCCCCGGTAACCACGGCCACCAGATCTTCGGGATAGATTTCGCCCAGCAAACGCTTGGTCAGCTCGGACGTGCGCGGGGTCAGCTCGGATGGCTTGATCATGGCGCGATTGCCGGCGCTAAGGGCGGCAATCAGCGGCGAAATGGCCAATTGGAACGGATAATTCCACGGACTGATAATGCCCACCACGCCCTTGGGCATATAGCGCACTTCGTTTTTTGCCGGTTTGAATTGTAATGCCACCGGGCGTTTTTCCACCCGCATCCATTTTTTCAAATGCGCCCGGGTATGCTTGATCTCGGTAAGCAGGGCGGCAATATCGGCCAGGCGTGTTTCGATCTTGGAGCGATGACCAAAATCCTCGGACACGGTATCGGCGATCTCGTCGGCATTTTGCGAGATCATTGCCGCCAGACGCTTCAGTCGATCATCGCGCACTTCGTAAGAGGGGTTCGGCTCGGCGCGAAAGGCGACGCGCTGTTTTTCCAAAATCGATTGCATGATGTCTCCGCTGAAAAGTGAACAGCGTTCATCTTAGCCCGATCTTGCGGCTCTCGCCAAGAGGGCAGCGCGTGCATCATTGGAAAAATCGGTAAATACCCCGTCCACGCCCAGATCAAAGAAGAAATCAAATTCAGCCTGGGCATTGGCAAATACCTCGGGCAGACGGTCAGAACGGAACGTCCACGGGTGGAGTTTCAACCCCTCTTTGTGGGCCGCCTCGACAAAACCGGTGGAGGTGCCATCCTGGTTTGCCAACAGCGCCTTATAGGGGCCAATGCCGTCGGCATAGGTGGCAATGTCCTTCATGTCTACGCCATCGGCAAATTCCAGCAACATGATCAGCGGCAATTCGGTTTTTTGCCGTAACGAGCGCAAAATGCCATCCTCAAAGGATTGGATAAAGACCGGCGAGCCGGGGCGGTCCCATCCGGTTTTTTTCAGCTCGTCCAGCACCGCAGTTTCAAAATCATAGCCCAGAGATTTGAAATAAGACGGCAGCTTGGTTTCCGGATAAATGCCAATGGGGTTGCCCAACAAAGAGGTCCGCCCCTGGGCAATGGCGATAAATTCCCCAAAGGTCAGAATTTCAAATTTACCATCGGCCGCATGGCTGCGGCTTTCAAAGGCCTGGGTGGCGCGCAGGGTCTTGATCTCGGCCAGGGTGAAATCTTCGGAAAACCAGTCTTCGCCCTCATGGCCTTCTTTGACGGTTTTGCGGTCGGCAAATTCCGGGTGGTCGGCCACATCGGTGGTGTCAGACAAATAATGGTCGTGGCGAACTATCAGATGCCCGTCTTTGGTAAAGACCAGATCGGGCTCGATATAATCGGCCCCCATGCGAATCGCCA
The DNA here is from genome assembly GCA_015485335.1 of Robiginitomaculum sp. GTDB lineage: Bacteria > Pseudomonadota > Alphaproteobacteria > Caulobacterales > Maricaulaceae > Robiginitomaculum_B. The sequence continues at coordinate 15,325 of WFTT01000125.1, read as the reverse complement.
GATCATATCCCGGGGCCGTATGTTCGGGCAGATATCCCGGTGCGCCGCGGTGTCCGATGACAAGTGGCTGGGCATTTTTCGGATCGGCCATGGGGATATCCTTCTTTTTGGCGTTAAGCACGGCAGGGGCCTTGGGCTGACAGGCGGCCAGACCGGCGGTGGCCAATACGGCCGGCACGGCGGCCAAAGCATGCCGTCGGGTTAAATTGATTTTCTGATTGCTCATCTGTGCTTACTCCACGATTTTCGCACGCTATGCCAATTTGCAGCATCTTCGCAAGGGGATGCTTTGCGCTGGGCGATCTTCATCCCTTACCAATGGCCATGGCAAAGCCATTTTGCGATTTTGAGCACGCAGAGCACAGTTTTGCGTCATTTCCACGACAGATGGGGCAGGTGGGCCTTGCCTAGAAGTGCGGCCCCTTCTCCCTTGGGGAGAAGGTTGGGATGAGGGGCTTGTGAATTGATTGTAGTGTTGCGAAAGTCTTTTAATGCACCACCCCCTCACCTTATTCCTCTCCCAATGGGAGAGGAAATGCCGCCATGGATGCCGCGTTCTATATTTTGTGCACATCACCTCATCTAGAGCTTGTGGAAGGATGGGTAATGCCACTTTGATTTTTTGTGGCTCGCCCCAAGACGGGCCTTCGCACCTCAAGATAAGGCGTTCTTATAGCCTCCCGCATCACATAAATACAAAACCGCTTGCGGTCACCGTTCCGTCTCGTTATTGCTTTTGTTATAAAAATTTGTACGCAATCAAAGGGGTATGCCCCTTGTAATTGGAGTATACGGGATGAACGCTCCCGACGGGTGGAAGCACAAAGAAGGGGTTCCGCCGACGAATACGGCCGATCCGGATTATTTTCACAAAGTGGTTGATTGCCAATGGGCCTGTCCGGCCCATACGCCGGTGCCGGCCTATATCCGCCTGATCGCGCAGGGGCGATTTTCGGATGCCTATATATTAAACCGCGAATCCAACGTGTTTCCCGGCATTCTGGGCCGGGTATGCGATCGCCCGTGCGAGCCGGCCTGTCGCCGTGACCGGGTCGAGGACGAGCCGGTGGCCATTTGCCGCTTAAAACGTGTGGCCGCCGATCATAAGGACGATATTACCGACCGCCTGCCCAAAAAGCCCGACAAGATGAATGGCAAGCGCATTGCGCTGATCGGGGCGGGACCGGCCAGCTTTACCGTGGCCAATGATCTGGCGCCGCTGGGCTATGAATGCACCATATTCGAGCGCTTTGATGTGCCGGGCGGCCTGATGCGCACCAATATTCCCGCCTTTCGTTTGCCGGAAAAGGTGCTGGCCGAGGAATTGGGTTATATTCTGGACATGGGCGTGGATTTGCGCCTGAACACCCCGGTTTCCAGCATGAAGGCGCTGTTGGCCGAAGGCTATGACGCCATTTTTGTTGGTACCGGCGCGCCCAAGGGCAAGGAATTGAACTTGCCGGGGCGTAAAGAGGGCGGCGCCAATATTCATATCGGCATTGACTGGCTGGAATCCGTGGCCTTTGAACACACCAAATCCATTGGCAAAAAGGTGCTGATCATTGGGGTTGGCAATACCGCCATGGATTGTTGCCGCACGTCGCTGCGCCTGGGGGCCAGGGATGTGAAGGTGATGGCGCGCAAGCCCCGGTCTTTCTTCAAGGCGTCCCCATGGGAGCTGGAAGACGCCGAAGCGGAAAATGTGGAAATTATTGTCAACCATTCGCCCAAATCCTTTGTGGTGGAAAAAGGCACGCTGGTCGGCATGGTGTTCGACAAGATGGAATACCAGCTGGATGAGAAGGGTGCCATTATCGGCCAGAGCATCATTGGCGAGGAAATGATCCCCTGTGATGATGTGATCCTGGCCATTGGCCAGGAAAACGCCTTTGAATGGATCGAGCGCGATGCCGGTCTGGAATTTGGAAAATGGGATATGCCGGTGGTCGATGAAATGACTTTCCAGTCCACTGTGCCCAATGTTTTCTTTGGCGGCGATGCGGCCTTTGGGCCCAAGAATATTATCTGGGCGGTCGAGCACGGCCATCAGGCGGCGATTTCGATCCATCAGTTCTGCAAGGAGCGCATGGTCACGGGCCGCCTGTCGAATGAAGTGCGACTTTCCAGCACCAAAATGGGCATGTTTGAATGGCGCTACTCCAACAGTTTTGACGGGGCGGAACGACGCGTCATGCCTCATGTGGAGCTGGCCAAACGGTTCAAGGATCTGGATGTCGAGGTCGAGCTGGGCTTCACCCCGGAGCAAACCGCCACCGAAGTACAGCGGTGTCTGAATTGCGATGTTCAGACGGTGTTTGATGCGCCTTTGTGTACCGAGTGCGATGCCTGTATCGATATTTGCCCGGTCGATTGCCTGACCATTACCCCCAATGCCGACGAGCCCACCTTGCGCCAGCGGCTGGAAACCCCGGCGGTGAATACCGAACAGGCGCTGTTTGTTTCCGAGGCCCTGCCGTTGACCGAACGGGTAATGATCAAGGACGAAAACATCTGCCTGCATTGCGGCCTGTGTGCCGAGCGCTGTCCCACCGCCGCGTGGGACATGCAGGAATCAGAGATTATAATCCACCATGTCGAGGATATGGTGACAGGAGCCGCCAAATGAGCACGCCCATGAATACGCCCGGCATCAATGATTTTGTCATCAAACTGGCCAATGTAAACGGCACCGGTTCGGCTAGCGCCAACGGCCTTCTGATGAAATCCATCTTTCGCATGGGCGTTCCGGTGGTGGGCAAGAACGTCTTTCCCTCGAACATTCAAGGGCTGCCCACCTGGTACGAAATCCGCGTTACCGGGGCGGGCTATGGTGCGCGCTCGGGCAATGTGGACATGATGGTGGCGATGAACGCCAATACCTATGCCCGCGACATTGCCGAATTGCGCCCCGGCGGCGTGCTGATTTATGACAGCACCTGGCCGCGCCAGCATGTGCTCTCGCGCACCGATGTGACGGTGCTGGGGGTGCCTTTGGCGCAAATGTGCAATGCAGCCTTCAAGGTGGCGCGCTCGCGCGTACTGATGAAAAACATGGCCTATGTGGGGGCTGTGGCGGCGCTGCTTAGCATTGATGTCGAGGTGATCCGCACTTTGGTGCGCGAAATGTTTGCCAAAAAACCAAAGCTGGTGGACCTGAATATGCAGGCCTTGGCGCTGGGCTATGATTATGCCATGGAGCATTTCGAATGCCCGCTACCCTTCAAGGTGGAAAGGCTAGACGAAACCAAAAATAAAATCATGATTGATGGCAATACCGCCGCCGGGCTTGGCTGTGTCTATGCCGGGGCCACTGTGGGGGCCTGGTATCCGATCACACCGTCCACATCCTTGATGGATGCGTTCAAGAAATGGTGCGAAAAGTTTCGCGTTGATCCCAAAACCGGCGAGCATAATTACTGTATCATCCAGGCCGAGGACGAACTGGCCGCGGTGGGCATGGTGGTTGGTGCCAGTTGGAACGGCGCGCGTGCCTTTACGCCCACCTCCGGGCCAGGCATCTCGCTGATGAGCGAGTTTATCGGCTTTGCCTATTATGCGGAAATCCCGCTGGTGCTTTTTGATGTACAGCGCGTGGGGCCGTCCACCGGTATGCCGACACGTACCCAACAGGGGGATGTACAAATGTGTGCCTATGCCTCGCATGGTGATACGCGCCATATCCTATTATTTCCGGCCCATCCGGGGGAATGCTTTACCATGGCAGCAGACGCCTTTGATCTGGCCGAGCGCTATCAGACCCCGGTCTTTGTGCTGTCTGATATTGATATCGGCATGAATGACTGGATGGTGGACGAATTGGAATGGGATGATGCCCGCCAGCCCGATCGCGGCAAGGTTCTAAATGCCGAACAGATTGAAAGCCTGGAACAATTTCACCGGTATAAAGATGTTGATGGCGATGGCATCGCCTATCGCACCTTGCCGGGAACGCATCCCAAGGGGGCGTATTTTACGCGCGGTTCGGGCCATAATGCCGATGGCAATTATACCGAAAACGAGGCCGAGTATCAGGAGGTTCTGGACCGGCTGGTGCGCAAATGGCGCGGCGCGGCGGATCATGTGCCGGCGCCGATTGTGAAAAAGGCCAAGGGCGGCAAGGCGCGCTGGGGCATTCTGGCTTATGGCAGCTCTGATTGCGCGGTGCTGGAGGCTTGTGACACCCTGGCGGCCGAAGGCCTGCACATGGATTATATGCGCATCCGCGGCTTTCCCTTCTCGGATGAAGTTTCCGACTTTGTGATGGCCCATGATCATGTATTCGTGGTCGAGCAAAACCGCGATGCCCAATTGCGCGGTCTGTTGCTGTTGGAAACCCAAATCCCGCGGGCCAAATTACTGCCATTGCTGCACTATAGCGGCGAGCCGCTAACCTCGCATTTTGTACACGAACACATCAAAGACGCCGCCCGCCAGGAGCAAAGCGCATGACCTCTTTTGCCAAGCCGCATATCAATCTAAAACACGCCAAACGCAATGCGCTGGGCCTGACCCGCCACGATTATGAAGGCGCCATGTCAACGCTGTGCGCCGGTTGTGGTCACGACAGTGTCACCGCCTGTATGGCCAAGGCCTTTTTCGAGCTGTCCATCGAGCCGCACCGGGCGGTCAAAATTTCTGGCATTGGTTGTTCCTCAAAAACCACCGCCTATTTCCTTAGCGAATCCCACGGCAATAACACCGTGCACGGGCGCATGCCCTCCGTGGCCACGGGCGCGGCGGCAGCCAATGCCGGACTGACCTATATTGGTGTATCGGGGGACGGGGATTCACTCTCCATCGGTATGGGGCAATTTGCCCACGCCATTCGGCGTAATGTAAACATGCTCTATATGCTGGAAAACAATGGGGTTTATGGCCTAACCAAGGGGCAATTCTCGGCCTCTGCGGACATTGGCAGCAAAAGCAAAAAGGGCGAGGTTAATCTCTCTCCGCCGATTGATCCGGTAACCTTGGCGCTATCACTGGGCGCAACCTTTGTGGCGCGGGCCTTTTCCGGCGACCGGGAACAATTGGTGCCATTGATCAAGGCTGGCCTGAAACACAATGGCTTTGGCCTGATTGATGTGATTTCCCCCTGCGTCAGCTTTAACGACCATGTGGGTTCTACCAAAAGCTATGCCCACACCTATAAATACTATCATCCGGCGGTGCATGCAGACTATGTGCCCATGAGCGAGGAGATCAAAACCTCGTATGCGGCTGGCGAGGCGGTGCCAGTGGAGCTGCACGATGGGGGTAGTATTGTTTTGCGCAAGCTGGACGAGGATTATGATCCGAGGGATCGCGGCGCGGCCTATGCGCAAATTGCCGAGCGCGATGCCAAGGGCGAGATCGTCACCGGGCTTCTGTATATAGACGAATCCCGTGAGGACATGGCGGCGATGAACAAGCTGACCTCGCGGCCGCTTAACACTTTTCCCTATGACGAGCTTTGCCCCGGGTCTGATGCCTTGACCGCCCTGCAAAAGGGCTTTCGCTAAGGCGTCTGAGGCAACCTCATCCAGAGCGTGTCGAAGGATGAGGAGGTCGTCCCAGGGCGCTTAAAAGGTCACAAGTGTGTCTTTAATTTACCCTTTGCCGTAAATTTGCCAGCTTTAGCTCTTTTCATCTGTTACAACGAACCTATTTTATTAATAGGCTTGGCATTATGCTTGCTTGATAATGGATTGTGGATGTGAGCGAACGAAAAGACATTATAGCGGGCGGCAAAGATGATCGCCCCGAGGATCATGAGGATGATGGTCCACAGATCGGCGTGGTTGAAAAGACCCGCACGCGAACGCGGCGTCCGTCTATGTACCGGGTTTTGCTGCTTAATGACGATTACACCCCGATGGAATTTGTCGTCGATATACTGGAACAGATTTTCCATAAATCCCGCGACGAGGCGGTCGCGGTAATGCTGAATGTTCACCAGAATGGCGTAGGCGTTTGTGGGGTTTATTCCTTTGACGTTGCTGAAACCAAAGTGGCACAGGTCGCCGCCATTGCCCGCCAGCACGAACATCCTTTGCAATGCACCATGGAAAAAGCCTGATTATCAATTAACCCGGAGAACCTGTTGCCCTCATTTACCCCCGCCCTGGAAGAAAGCCTGCAACGTGCGGTCGCTTATGCCAATGACCGCAGTCATGAATATGTCACGTTGGAGCATCTGCTGCTCAGCCTGATGGATGATGAAGATGCCGTTGAGGTGTTCAAATCCTGCCATGCCGACATGGATAAACTGCGGGCCAGCGTGCTGGAATATATTGATGAGGATTTACAGGCACTGGTTGTGGAAAACCATGCCGGGGATGCGCGCCCCACCGCCGGCTTTCACAAGGTGGTGCAACGGGCCGTGATCCATGTACAATCGGCCAATCATGACGAAGTATCCGGGGCCAATGTGCTGGTGGCGCTGTATGCGGCCCGCGAAAGCCATGCAGTTTTCTTCTTGCACGAAGTGGATGTGACGCGTTTTGATGTGGTGCGCTATCTCTCTCATGGGGTGCCCAAGGGCCAGGATAGCTCGCCCCTTGCCTTGTTTGATGAAAGTGAAGACGAGGAGGTCCAGCCGCCAGCCGAACCAACCGCCTTGCAGAGCTATTGCGTTAATTTGAATGAAAAGGCCAAGGCCGGTGACATTGATCCGCTGATTGGTCGTGGTGCCGAGGTTGAACGCTGTATTCAGGTGCTTTGCCGCCGTCGCAAAAACAATCCGCTTCTTGTGGGCGATCCCGGGGTTGGCAAAACGGCCATTGCCGAGGGGCTGGCCCGCAATATTGTCGAGGGCAAAACCCCCGAAATCCTGCAGGACTGCACCATCTTTTCTCTGGATATGGGCTCATTGCTGGCCGGCACGCGCTATCGCGGTGATTTTGAAGAACGCCTGAAAACCGTGGTCAAGGAATTGGAAGAAACCGACGGTGCGATCCTCTTTATTGATGAAATTCATACGGTGATCGGTGCCGGGGCCACGTCGGGCGGGGCCATGGATGCCTCCAATCTTTTGAAACCGGCTCTGCAATCGGGAACCCTGCGGTGCATGGGCTCGACCAGTTACAAGGAACACCGCCAGCATTTTGAAAAAGACCGGGCGTTGGCACGGCGTTTTCAGAAAATTGATGTGGTGGAACCTTCCGAAGACGATACGGTAAAAATTCTGGTGGGGCTGAAACCCTATTTCGAGAAATTCCACGAGGTGCGCTATACGCTGGATGCCTTGAAAACCGCGGTGACCCTGTCTTCACGCTATCTGAATGACCGTAAATTGCCGGACAAGGCCATCGATGTGATTGACGAAGTGGGGGCCGGGCAACGCCTGTTGCCGCCATCGCGGCGCAAAAAGACCATTGGCGTTAAAGACATTGAAGTGATTGTCGCCAAAATGGCCCGCATTCCGGCCAAATCGGTTTCCAAAAGCGATGAAAAGGCCTTGCACAGTCTGGAGGCCGATCTTTCCCGCGTGGTATTTGGTCAGGATAAAGCCATCAGCCTGGTGGCTTCGGCTATTAAAATGGCCCGCGCGGGCCTGCGTGAGCCATTAAAGCCCATTGGCTGTTATCTCTTTTCCGGGCCGACCGGGGTCGGCAAAACCGAAGTGGCGCGCCAACTCAGCTCGGTGCTGGGCGTCGAATTGCTGCGCTTTGATATGTCCGAATATATGGAGCGGCACAGCGTCGCCCGCCTGATCGGTGCACCGCCGGGTTATGTCGGCTTTGATCAGGGCGGCTTGCTGACCCAGCAAGTGGACCAGCATCCCCATTGCGTTTTATTGCTGGACGAGATCGAAAAAGCCCATGCGGATGTGTTCAATATCCTTTTACAGGTCATGGATAATGGCACGCTGACGGATTCCAACGGCAAGCGCGTAGATTTTCGCAATGTCATCCTGATCATGACCACCAATGCCGGGGCAGTGGATGCGGCCAAAAATTCCATTGGATTTGGCCGCGGCAAGCGCGAAGGCGAGGACGAGGCCGCCATCAAGCGCCTGTTCGCCCCCGAGTTTCGTAATCGTCTGGATGCCATTATTCCGTTTGCCGCGCTGGGCGAGGATACCATTGGCCGGGTGGTCGAAAAGTTCATGATGCAACTGGAATTCCAACTGGAGGAGCGCAATATCAACTTCGAACTTACCGATGCGGCCCGCGACTGGTTGGGCAAGCATGGATATGACGAAGCCTTTGGCGCACGGCCCCTGTCGCGCACCATTCAGGAGCATGTGAAAAAACCGTTATCGGATGCCATTCTGTTTGGCGAGTTGAAAAACGGTGGTCTGGTCAAGGTGGATGTGGATACCGAAGACGCCGAAAAGCTGAAATTTGAGATATTTCCCGAAGGTCCAAAACGCAAAGCCACCGGAAAGCCTCGCAAAAAGGCCCGCGCCAAAAGCAAAGCCAAATAAGGTGTCTTTGACACTGAAGCCCATGCCCGGGCGATATTGCGTGGCCCGCCTGGCGCCAGATGCGCCCTTGCCGCCGGATTTTTGGACGAGTGATGGCTTTGTGTCTGTTACCCGAACCGATGACGAGCTGTCGCTGGTCTATCCAGAAGGGCGCGAAATCAATACACAAAAATGCGAAACCGGCTGGGTTGGTTTCAGGGTCTGTGGTGTGCTGGATTTTGCGCTGGTGGGGATTTTATCGCGCCTGAGTACGGCCCTGAGCGCTGCCGGGATCAGTCTTTTTGCGATCTCCACCCATGATACGGACTATCTGTTTGTCAAAGCCGATCAGGAAGCCGCGGCGCGGGTGGCACTGGATGGGGTGGCAATCGTTTTAGATTAGCCGCCGGGTACGCCGCGAATGGGGCTGTCCGTAATTTCCATGGAATTTTCAAAGGGCGGTGCCAGACGGCCTTCGGTTTTAAAGCGGTTATTCAGGTTTTCCACACGCCGCAAGGCATCCTTGGACAGATCTTCGTAAAAAAGATTGAACGGATCGGGCTTGAAGCGTTTGCCAAAGCCCATGCCTTTGCGCAAGGCGCGTGATTTTGGCCGATCCACCAGCAAGATACCATCTGCACATTGGGCCGAGGTTTGCGCCGGCATGGGGGCGGGGGCCGTGCCCCATTCCAGTCCGGTGGCGGCAACACCGCCCAGATGCAGGCGTTTGGGTGCAAAATCATCAACTGCGCCGCCAAGAATCGGGTTCACACAGGCCAGGGCGCGCCCCTTGGTGGGGGTGAGTTGCCCGTGTTCGTCCCACACCAGTGTGCGTTCGGCAAAGCGTTTGATCTCGGCTTTTTCCCTAGGCTGGAACGCGCCATAGGTGATAACACAGCGCGAATCGGCTTTGTCCTTACACGGGGAAAGACCTTTGAGCGAGCCTTCAAACAGGTCTAGTGGGACGGCAAAATCCAGAATATAGGCGGCGGCCAGCCGTTCGCGCAAATAGGGGTTGTTAAAGCGATCCTGTAACAGGCCCAGCACGTGCAGGCCGCCTTGTTCGGTCCCCGCCAGAATGATCGGCCCTTTGCCGCCGGTTTGCGCCACAAAGGCATCAAAGGCCCGCAAAACGTCTTCATAGGCCAGCCGGCGCGCACCGCGGGCATCGCCGCGTATGGTCAGAAAGGAAAACAGCGAGGCCGCGCGATAATAGGGGATGGATACCACCCCCGACTTGGCAAAGGGACCGGCCCAATTGGGTATGGCCACGCGCCATAACCGTTCGCGCGGTTTGGGGGCATCAATCGGGGTGTTCCAGTTCTTGCCGCCCCAATAAATGGTGGGGGTTACCACAAATACGCTGGCACCATTGGTTTCAGTGGGGGGCATGGCCCAGGCTGCGGCCTGGGTATAATCGGCGGCGGGCGGCGGGGTATAGGTCTGAAAGGGCACCCGCGGATCATTAAGAAAACGAAACAGGTTGTCGCGCGAAACCAGAGCAAAAATACCCAGCAAGAATAAAAAACCCAGCCCCCCGAACAGGCCATAACGGATGATTTTTTCTCGGCTTATGTTCATATCTCATTCCTGTGCCCGAATCAGAGCATAATTGCGCCACACGGTCCATATATATTCAAGATGTTAGAGGGCTTGTATGCTCAGGTTCACTCCCCACTTACCTGTAAAGGCCTGAACACTGGTGATGAAATGCATAATAAAAACAACGAAGAACATGATCACGAAATCCTGGTCAAACCACCCCGGCACAAAGGTTTGTTATTATGGCTGCGCAACAGCTTTCTAACCGGCATTGTGGTCTCGGCGCCAATTGCGGCGACCTTGTGGCTGGTCTGGAGCTTTTTACGCTGGGTTGATGGCCGCGTGGTGCCGCTGATACCGGCGGAATATAACCCCGAAAACTATCTTCCCGTCGCCATACCGGGCCTTGGCCTGTTGATCGCGGTGGTTGCGCTGACCTTTTTGGGGGCGATTACCGCCAATATCTTTGGTCGTTCCCTGATCGGCATGGGCGAACGTATTGTCGAGCGGGTGCCCCTGGTCAGCAGTATTTACGGCACGGTTAAGCAGATCGTGCAAACCATCTTGTCCCAACAGGAACAATCCTTCGACAAGGTAGTGCTGGTGGAATATCCTCGCAAGGGCACCTTTGCGGTGGGGTTTGTTTCGGCCCCGGCACAGGGCGAGATCGCCCAGGCACTGGGCGAGGGTGTGGTGGGGGTATTTATTCCCACGGCCCCAAACCCGACATCGGGGTTTCTGATCTATGAAAAGAAAGAAAACCTGACCTATCTGGATATGCCGGTGGATGCTGGGGCCAAGCTGATCTTGTCGGCGGGGCTGGTATATCCCAATGGCAAAACCCCTCAGCCCGACGAGAGCAAACGCACCGCCTGATCCTGTTCAAACAGATACAGTAATTGGCGCAGGGCCGTGCCCCGTTTGCTGCTAAGGTCCGGGTCGCTCTGGGCAATCATACGCGCCTGGGTATTGGCTGTTTCCAACAGGTCCGTATCGCTTTCCAAACGGGCGAACCGATTACGCGGCAGGCCGCTTTGGCGCATACCAAGAAGATCCCCCATGCCGCGCAGTTTCCAGTCGGTCTCGGCGATCAAAAAGCCGTCATCGGTATTGCGTAGGGTTTCCAGACGCTTGCGCGCGATCTCGCCCAAGGGTGGCTTGTAGAGCAATAAACAGGCTGAGGTCTGGCTTGAGCGCCCAACCCGGCCGCGCAGCTGGTGTAATTGGGCCAGACCAAAGCGTTCGGCCTGTTCGATCACCATCACGCTGGCCTCGGGTACATCCATGCCCACTTCAACTACCGTGGTGGCGACCAATATCTGTATATCGCCATTCTTGAAGGCCTGGGACAGGCGTTCTTTTTCTGGGGCCGGCATACGGCCATGGATCAGGCCAATACGATCCCCAAAGCGCGCTTTCAGGTCGTGATAACGGTCCTCGGCCGCGGCCAAATCCACCTTGTCGCTTTCCTCGACTAGTGGGCAAACCCAATAGGCCCGCCCACCATCCTGGATCAGCTTGCCGATACGGCTGATCACGTCTTCCAGTCGGTCCAGCGGCATCACCCGGGTGGTGACCGGGGTGCGCCCCGGCGGTTTTTCATCCAGTTTGGAAAGATCCATATCCCCATAAACCGCCAACGCGAGCGTGCGCGGTATTGGTGTGGCGGTCATCACCAACAGGTCCGGCCGCGCGCCCTTTTGGGTCAGGCGCAAACGGTCAGAGACGCCAAAACGGTGTTGTTCATCAATGATCACCAGCGCCAGATTGTGAAATTCCACCCCTTCCTGAAAGAGCGCGTGGGTGCCACAGATCACATCGATTTCACCGCTTTTTAGCTGTTCCAGAATGCGCGCCCGGTCCTTGCCTTTGTCCCGTCCGGTCAGAATGCCCAGTTTCAGGCCCGCCGCCGCCAGCAGGGGCGCCAGAGAGTGGGCATGTTGGCGTGCCAGTATTTCGGTGGGGGCCATCAGGGCGCATTGTCCCCCTGCCTCGACCGCGCGGGCCGCGGCCAGCGCCGCCACAAAGGTTTTGCCCGATCCCACATCGCCCTGCAGCAAGCGCATCATGCGCTCTGGAACGGCCATATCGGCCTCGATTTCCGCAAAGACGCGGGTTTGCGCCCCGGTGGGGGTGAAGGGCGCGGCATCCAAAATGGCCTGTACCTTGCTGCCATCGCCGGTCAGGGGCATACCGGGTTTGGAACGGCGGTGCGCGCGCACCATGGCCAGTGCCAGTTGGCGCGATAACAATTCGTCATAGGCCAGGCGGCATCGCGCCGGGTTATCTTCGTCCAATACGTGCAAATCCGTGGGCTGATGCAAAGCCATCAGGGCATCGCGCCAGGCGGGCCAGCCCTTTGCGGCCAACAGGCCCGGATCTATCCATTCATCCAGTTCCGGGGCCCGTTCCAGGGCGCCGGTAATGGCCTTGCGCAGGGTTTTGGCGGCCAGCCCCTGTGTCATCGGATACACCGGTTCTATGGCCGGGATTTCATCGGCGTCTTGCGGGGTGACGATATAGTCCGGGTGCAGCATCTGTATTTCGCCGCTAAAACGTTCCACCTTGCCGCTGACGATACGCTTTTGCCCGGGGGGAAGCTGGCGCAGAAGATAATCCGGGCGGCCATGAAACCAGGCCAGGGTCAAAAAGCCGGTGTCATCATGGGCGCGCACCCGATAGGGCAAGCCACGCCGTGGCGGGGGGACATGCTCTTCGATTTCCACTTCAAAACTGGCAATCTGTCCATCAATGGCATTGGCAATGCCGGGGCGAGAGCGCCGGTCCACCAGGGTGTTGGGTATCATGAACAGCAAATCCAGAACATGACGGGCGCCCAGTTTTTCCAGATTTTGTGCCACCTTAGGCCCGACGCCCGCCAGGACATCGGTATTGGCAAAAAGGGGAAAGAGAATTTGAGGCCGCATGTGCTAATCATAAACCCAAATGGCATTTTTCTGCCACTGGTTTTGCTTCAAAAGGTTTTCAGCAATTTTATACGTGCCGTGAGCTGGCCATGGCTGCCATACTGGCTGCGGGTGATGGGGCTGTTCCCCGCCGCGCCGTGCAAAAAGCCCATATGTGCGCTGGCGCCCAGACGCCAGTTTTTGCCTAGGTCATTTTCAAAAACCAGGCCGGCAATGCTTTCATACAGGCTCATTTTGGCATGATATGGATCCAGACCTGTGGCCAGGGACTGGGCAGTGTTAACCCCGAAAAATTGTTGCAAATGCTGGCCGGAACCCCATTTCAGACGGACGAAGGGAACCAGTCGCATTTTGCGGCTCAGCTCCATCGTATAACCGCCCTCAAGGTTAAAGGTTTCGCCATTGGTGACGTCGGAAAGGTCGGTAAAAAACTCGCCCGTCAGATAGGTTTTATACAGGGACATGCCGACAAAGACGCCGCCATCCAGCCGGTCATCGACCTTGCCAAGCCCTTTTAGCGCTTCGGGAAGGTTGCGCACACGTCGCCCCTGAACCCCGCGCAGCAAAGCCCCGGCGCGCCAAATCCGGTTGTTAAAGGCAATCACTCCCATGGTGCCATTTTCGATAAAAAAAGTGTTCTTCCAGAACAGTTTGAGATCCAGATCCAGGTCCAGCGTATTGCTGTTGGCGCCGGGAAATTCAGGAACCAGCGCAATACCGGCCCCATAACGCCCGTGCCAATTGCTGCCCCGGTCTTCCAGGTTCAGTTCAACGGCTTTGACATAAATGGGAGGTCCTGTTGGGTTCGAGCGCACATCTGCATGGGCCAAAACCGGCAAGACGATCGCGATCACCAGCGTTATCACCCACAGGTGATCATGGAGGCGAGAAAAACGCACGGCCTATTGCCCATCCTTGTTGGGGGTGTCCAGCGCATAATGGACTTCATAGCCGGTATGGTCGGAAAGGGCGCGCCCATTCAGGAGTTCCCGAAAATTGCGCTCGATATAAACCGGGGTCAGCAAGGTGGCACTGCCCGAACGATAGAACTGTTTGTCATCGGTCATATACAGCACCTCCGACGGGGCGGTTTGTGTATCCAGGGCACAGGAAAGGCCAGTTTTCAGACAGCTTTCGGCCGCATCCAGCGCATTGATTTCCTCACGAAAATACTCATAGCGCGCCGGCAGCTTGGTATTGAAATCCCCGGCCAGGATCAGCGGCGCATCCATAGAGGTGGTGCGGGCCAGAAATTTGGCCAGGATATCAGTCTGGTATTGATGTGCGCGCAGACGCACGGCCCCGGGGGCCTTGGCCGAACGGTTGGAATTGAAATGCGAAGTGACCAGTTTAACCGGTGTCTCCAAGCCTGGCACCGTGATTTCCGTCATCACAATGGCCTTGTTGGCCAGACAATCCAGACCGGCACAGGCCTTGCCGCTGAACGTCGTGAAAACCGGGTTGGTGATTTTATAATCACTTAGGATAATCAGGCCACTGCCCATGAATTTCTGTGGTTTTGCCCGCTTGGCATAAGAACGAACACTCTCTACCCCCCAGGAAGTGCCGCGGGGGTTTTTGCCGGATTTGCGCCCCGGCCCGCGAACCACATATTTATAACCGCTTTGTTCTATGATCACGTTGCAACGTTCACCAAAGGCTTCCTGCAGAACCACAATGTCGGGTTGGGTACCCTGTTCGCGGCGTTCCTTGAGGATTTGCGCAATGCGGTTCAAACGCGCGGTTTTATGGCGAATAACCGGGCTGGGCAGGGCATTGATATTATAGGTCAGCACCCGCAGTATAGACGGGGGCACCCCCGACGCACTGTAAGCGCGAGGGGCCAACAGCCCCAGACCGGCACACAAAGCCAGAATATAAAACCCGCGTTTTATCATCACTGTATCCATTATACCGGCTTGAGACCCCATAGGCGAGCATATGTCTGGCACGGTATGGGTATACCAGAACATACTTCATGAATCGCGAAGAAGTATCAAGAAAATTATGACCGGATCATGACACGTTCCCCCGTACCGACAGGGTGCTGCACAATAACACTGATTTGCCGTTTGTTTTGTGGGCAATTTGGCCTATAGCCAGCGCCATGGAAAATCGAAAAAAACGTATGTTGTTTCGGGCTTGGCATCGGGGCTTTAAGGAAATGGACCTAATTCTGGGCAGTTTTGCGGACCGGCGTCTGGCCTCTCTGACGGCCAATGAGCTGGACCAGTTTGAAGCCATTCTGGCCGAAGAAGATGGGCCGTTATATCACTGGATTACCGGCAAGGTGGAAATGCCAGCGGCATTTGATACACCGATCATGGCAGAAATTCGTGATTTTGCGCCTTTGTCTGAAACCCTCCGGGATGGTCGGAGCGGCTAAGGATGAGCACACTTTCCGATGTGCTGAATAGGGTCGCCAAGACGCCTGGCCGCCTGGATATAGGCAGCGCGCCCGAAGGCT
>WFTT01000124.1 GCA_015485335.1 Robiginitomaculum sp. | reverse complement strand
TTGTTCTCCTGCCAATGACTGATCTGTACAGACGGCACAAAAGGCGGTGCGCACTGCACCATTTTGCCCTCTGCATCCCAGGAAAAACCACCGCCATCAAAAACCAGCTCGTCCTGACCACCGACCTGATTGATAAAGACCAGCGGCAAGCACACATCCTGGTGCCAGGTGCGAAAAGCCTCGTGCCGATAGGTGTTGATATGGCGCCGAAAGGGCGAGCCATTAATGCACAATAACATATCCGCCCCGGCGGCCGCCAACGCCCGGGGTACCGTTTGCAGCCAGATATCCTCGCAGATCGGTAGGCCAAGTTTCAGGCCGCGAAAGTCCACAGGCTGTGGTATTGGCCCCGGCGTAAACACACGCATTTCATCGAACACGTCATAATTTGGCAGATCATGCTTGTATCGGCACGCAGCAACCTTGCCGCCATCCAGCAACAACACTGCATTATACAGCGCCTCACCCTCTCGCCACGGTGCCCCTAACAATAAGGCTGGCCCGCCATCAGCGGTCTCTAATGCCAGTGCCTCAACCGCAAGGCGGCAAGCAGCCACGGCAGAGGGCTTTAACACCAGATCTTCGGGGGGATAGCCCAGCATGCCCAGTTCCGGCGTCATGACAATATCAGCGCCGGCCTTGGCCGCCTGGGCACGGGCATCACGGATCAGCGCGCAATTGCCCGCTATGTCGCCCATCACGGGGTTGAGTTGGGCCGAAGCAATGGAAATCTTGCGCGTCATGGCGCCCTTTTACGGCGCTTAGGCGACCTTGTCGACGCGCAGGGCCAGTGCCAGGGCCTTGGCCCCGGCAATGCCGCAAACCGGCACCCGCCCGCCATCCAGAATGGCGCAAACAAAGGCATCCACTTCGGCGGCCAGACAGTCCTGGGCCTCAGGCATATCGGCAAAGCCGGCGTTTAGCGCAAAAGGAGTACCATTGGTTAGCGAGCGATTGAAAAAATCAATCTCGACCACACCAGAGGGGTATTCAATGCGCATATGGCGCTGGCGGTCCGAAGACACGCGCGAGGCATGAATGCTGGCCTTGGTGCCGCCAGGAAAACGAATTTCGGCCCGGGCATCATCAATACCGCCGCTGGGACCAGTACGCACGTTGGAGGTTACTTCGTCAGCCTCGCCGCCCGCCAGCAGGTTCACCAGATCCAGATCGTGGGTCATCAGGTCCAAAGTCACGCTGACATCGGTGCCGCGCAACGAAAAAGGTGCAATGCGCGAGGCCTGAATGCTGACCGGCTTTTCCGGAATATCAAACAGGCCAATGGCATGGGAAACAAAGCGTTCCTGGTGGCCGACCTGAAGAATTACCCCCTGTTTTTCCGCCATGGCCACCATTTCACGGGCATCCTCCAGGCGCGTGGCAAGGGGTTTTTCCACCAACACATGCAGGCCGTGTTCCAGGGCATCCATGGCCTGGCGGTAATGCACACTGGCCGGGCTGGCCACAATCAGGGCATCAGCCGCCGCAATCATATCTTCGCGACTTTCAAACGCCAAACCACCATATTTATCGACCAGCGCCTGCGCCCGTTCGGGGTGTTCCGGATCATACACCCCCACGAAATCAATGCGGGGATGGGTCGACAACTTGGCCGCATGGTGGCCGCCAAAAACCCCGGCCCCGGAAATACATACTCTGATTTTACGGTTCATCATCTGCCCATACGCGATACGTCCACCGTAAACTGCCATTGGCAGCACGGCGCGGCAATGCACAGGCCCAACAAGAAATGTGACCAATTCTTTCAGTCTGGCTATTTGCGAAAGCGCGCTTTAGGGTCAGGACCTATTAATTTCATACAATTCTGTTTGAAAGGTAAGGATAAGATGTGAGCCAATGTGACGCGGAACAGGTTACCCCTATTCGAGGAACATTTGCACTGCAGATTGCCTTAGCTTTCAAACCCGAAGGGCGAGGCATATTTTGGGGGTGAATACGTCGAAAGGATTTGAAAGTATTGATATTTCCTGCATCCTTTCTCTTGTTCAAGCCCAAAATCTGTTCACGCAGAATGGATGAAATTAATAGGTCCTGACCCTAAGCTGTGCCAAGGAGTATCATGACACAAAAGAAAACACCTGAACCGGATGCCCCTGCATTATCAGCGGACATGCGGGGGCCTGAACTTCGTGATGCTTTCAGAGTATTTCTGGGGTTTGATCTGCGCCTGCTGGTTACCATCAGGGACCTGATCCTGCACCCCCTTCACGTCGCCCGCGATGCGGTGAATGGCAATAAGGACACCTATCTGGGGCAAGTGCGGCTGTTTGCATTTCTGCTTGGGGCGCAAACGGTTTTCTTTGTCCTGTTGAAAACCTATGATTCAATGTCCGTAAGCTCAATCATTACCGATACGGGTGTTCTGGCACAATACACAGATTTAATAGCCAGCCGCGGTTTCAGCCTTGATCAGATTAATGAAGCTATCCGCAACTGGCTCAACCTGTTGATTACACCGCTCAGCCTTATATTCATGCTGGCCCTGACCGCGTTTTTCAAAGTTATTTCACCGCGCACCACGTTACTGGGTCACCTTATTCTTCTTATGACCGCTAATAATGCAGCGACACTGATTGGGGTCCCCATTGCCGTGATTGCGGTGAATGTGACGAATAATGCCGTTGCCGCCAACATGCTATTATTGCCCTTTCAACTATTTTATATCGGGCTTTTTATCTGGGCCTTTATGCGCAAGACCGTACTTGGCGGTATCATCAAAATTATCGCCCTGATCGTCTTCGCCGCCGTAATATCCATCATCATCGGCATGCTAATGATGTTCGTTATAAACATGATTATTGCTGATAAATACG
The DNA here is from genome assembly GCA_015485335.1 of Robiginitomaculum sp. Lineage (GTDB taxonomy): Bacteria > Pseudomonadota > Alphaproteobacteria > Caulobacterales > Maricaulaceae > Robiginitomaculum_B. Next base: position 9,950 of record WFTT01000124.1, on the reverse strand, counting down.
GCACAGCCCCCTGGTTCTTTTTTATTCAGGAAACGCTGAAAAATGCCAATGCCATCGCCGGCACTTAATTCCCGTTCTCATCAAACGCCATGGCCACTTTTTGTGCCCAGTCATAAAGCGCAGGCCAGCTTTGCCCGCCATTGCCCATCAGGCCAAGGCGCACAATGACCAGATCACGCGAAGGCACCACCCAGATAATCTGGCCCTCATGACCTTGCGCCGAAAACGCATCACGGGGACCCAGAGCAGACCCCTGCCCCTTGGGGCGAATATCGTCCGGGTTGGCGGCATTAATCCACCAGCCAGCCCCGTAAACAGTAACATTATCAGCCGGGGTTTTGGTGCGCGAAAAATCCACCCAGCCTTCGGGCAGCACCCGCCTACCATTCCACACCCCATCACGCAGATAGAGATAGCCAAAGCGGGCAAAATCACGCGCCGACGCCCACACCAGCGAGCCGCCTAAAAACGTGCCCGCCGGATCAAATTCGATGCGGGCATCCATGCCAATGGGGTCAAACAGATTGGTATTGGCATAATCGACCATGGCCTTGGGGGTATGGTCACCCAGCAATTCCTGAATAGCATGCGCCAACAGGTGAAACCCGGCGGTGGAATAGTTCCAGTGGGTGCCGGGTGTATGGATCAGTGGCAGGGCTTTGGCATAGGCAATGACATCATAACGCCCCTTGCCAAACATCATCTGTACCACATCATTTTTGGCCAGATCTGCCTCGCCAATTTCATGATAATCCAGACCATCCACCATGTTCAGCCATTGCCGCCAAGTAATGGCCGCGCGAGGGTCATCCGGTGCCCATGGGCCCGGCATGGGCGCATCCAGATCGGCAATCAGACCGCGTTTGACCGCCGTACCCACCAGCGCCGAGGTAAAGGATTTGGCCATGGACCAGCTGACCTGTTTGGTATCGGGGCCAAAACCATCACGATAACGCTCGGCCACCATTTTGCCTTTGTGAATAATCACGATTGCCCGCGTTTCCCCCATAACATCGCTCAGTTCTCGCTTCATGGCATCGTCCAGCAACACCTCCAGCGGGGCCTTGGTCCGGGGCGGCAAGACGCCTTCCTCCCAATTGACGCCCGGCCAGGCCTGTCCATAAGGCTGTGGCGGCAAGGGGTAAAGCGATTGTGCACGGGCGCCATGGGCCAACACCAGTAAAAAAGCAAACGCGGTGGCCACGGCCATCTTGATTGTCATGCAGATCTCCCCTTAAGCTGTCCTATCTTAGGGGTGCATTATGAAATTCGTCAAAGTCTTATTGATCCTTGCCGCTGTTTTGGGCCTGATTGCCGCTGGCGTCTGGCACTTTGCCCTTAAGGGACAGATGGCCTATGCACAAATCGCCAGCGCCTATACCGCCAAGCAGGTGTGCTCTTGCCGCTTTATTGCCAAACGAGAGCTGAAAAGCTGTGTGAAAGATTTTACCGACGATATCAGTGCACTCTCGATCACCCAAAAAGACAATATGGTGATTTCCAGGGCGCCCCTTGGCCTGGCCCAGTCCCGCGCGCGCTACACCCCCAAACTGGGCTGTGCATTACTGAAATAACGGTTTTTATTTTTGCGACAGCGTTGTTTTCTGTATTCAGGCCGTTTGCACACCGCGTGTAATGTCGGCCAGATCCACTTCGTAGGGCTCGTTCAAAAAGTCCTGAATGACCGGCACTGTCTCTTCGGCCCGAGACATAAGGAACAAATGCCCGCCATCATGGATCACATGCAGGCGGGAATTAGGCAGCGCAAAGTTCAGAATATGGGCATTGGCCATGGGCACAATGCGGTCCCGATCACCCGCCAGCACCAAGGTGGGCATTTTCAGCATGCGCATGAAAGGCAGGCTGGTCCAGCCCACAAAGGCCAGCATCTGGAACAGATAACCGCGCGGGCTGGGCGGACGCAGATGGGTAACAAAGTTTTGCGCCTCATCTCCGCCTTCTTCGCCATAAAGCGTTTCAAAATTGCGCAGCATGAAATCCGGGTCCGCATAACGGCGTGGATTGGTCATTTTGGAAATGGAGGCCATCTTGCCAGGCACCATGGTCACCCCGGTGGTGGTGGCGGCCAGAATAAGGCGTTTAACCCGTTTGCGATATTGAATGGCAAATTGCTGGGCCATCACCCCGCCCCAGGAAACACCCATAACATCCAGATTATAATAGCCAAAACGGTCCACCAGCTTGCGCGCTGTGCGTGCCAATTGCCAGGGCCGGTAAGGCAGTATGGGCGCGGGGCTTTCGCCCACGCCCGGCACATCAAAGGTCAGGATATCCCGGTCAGGCAATAACTCGCCCAACATAAAGGACAGTTCCAGATTGGCCCCAATGCCATTGAAAAACAACAAGGGGCGCTTGCCCAGATCCGCTTCGGCTTTCCAATGGGCCACGCGCAGAACTTGCGTTCCGATCGTCTCATAACTGATACTTAGACGTTCGTGCGTATAGGCCATGGGCCCTCCTTTGAGTCGGCTAGGGGCTAGCCGAACACGTATTCACCCGGCGCGTCAACCAGCGGCGGGAAGGCATCAGACCCCATGGTCTTGGGAGCCGCTTTCATGGGGCCGGAATGGCCTTTCAGCCATTCGGCCCATTCCACCCACCAGGACCCGGCCTTTTCTTCGGCATTGGCGGCCCACTCATCGGCGGTGACCGCCAGTTCGGGATTGGCGAAATATTTGGCCTTGGGATTACCCGGCGGGTTCAGCAGGGACTGAATATGGCCGGAATTAGAAAGTACAAATTTGATATTTTTGCTGCCCAGCAATTTGGTGGTCCGATAACACGCCTTCCAGGGGGTGATATGGTCCTTGATCCCCGCAACAATGAAGGTATCGCATTTCACCTTGGTCAGATCAGCAATATGACCGGCAAATTCCACTTCGCCCGGATTGGCAAACGGCTCGTAAACACTCATGTCCAGATAGTCGGAATGCAATTGTGCCGGTAAATTGGTGGTATCGGCATTCCAGAACAAAACATCAAATGGGGGTGGGTCCTGGCCCATCAGATAATTGTTGATGACATAGCTCCAGACCAGATCATTGGGGCGCATCCAGGCAAACATGCGGGCCAGATCATCGCCTTTCAAAATGCCTTTATTGCGCGACCAGGACCGGGCGATCTCGATGCTTTTTTCAGAAACAATCTGCCCCAGCTCGCTGTCATCACGGCGCGGATCCAAAACGCAGACCTGAAAGGTCAGGGCGTTAATGCGCTTATCACCCGCCGCGGCCAGTGTGCTGGCAAAGGTGGCGGTGGTGATGCCACCGGAGCAGGCGCCCGAAACATTCAGTTTTTTCGAGCCAGTGATCTGTGCAATCACTTCGGATGCCTGAATCAGGCTATCAACATAATCCTGCAATCCCCAATGGGCATTTTCTTTTTGGGGATTGGCCCAGCTGACGATAAAGGTCTGAAACCCTTGCGAGAGCAAAAACCTGACCACGCTTTTTTCCGGGGCAAGATCGCTGGCATAATATTTATTGATTTGCGGCGGGATCTGTAAAAATGGAATTTTGTGCACTTTTTCGGTGGTCGGCACATATTGGATCAATTCCATGATCTCGTTTTTCCAGACCACTTTGCCCGGCGTATTGGCCAGATTTTCACCAACCTTGAACGGACGCTTGTCGACCTGAGACGGCATACCGCCATTTTTGGTCATGTCCTCATAGGCATTTTTCAGGCCCTTGATCAGGGACAGGCCACCCGAATCAATCACGCGCTTTTGCGCCATAGGATTGCCAGCAAGGCTGTTGGTGGGGGCCAACGCATCCACAATCATGCCCATAACGAACTGGGCCCGGGCGTGTTCCAGCTCGTCCAGCTTCAGATCTTCAACCCATGTATGCAGATTATCCTGCATGGCCAGATAGGCCTGCAGCCCGCGTTTATAAAACGGGTTAAATGTCCAGGCCGGATCCTGAAAACGACGATCGCGGGCGTCGGGGGCGCGTTCTGACTTGCCAAGAGCGATTTCAACGCTTTCCTTGGCCATCCGGCCGGCATATTTGGCTGTGGCTTTGGGGCTGGTGCCGGTACGGCGCAGCAACATTGCCACCGCGCCCAGCAATTCCTGACGGTTAATGCCCATTAACGGGTTTAACGCCGTGGTGTTTTGAGCCGCCTCCGCGCCAATATTGCCTGTCTCTTTTGCCATGCCTATAGTCTCTCCCCTTATACCTTAACACCAACTGCCCGGTACTTTTGCCGATACTTTTATTTGTCCGGTTATAAACAGCGTGCCATGGTTATTAAAGAAAATCGTTTCATGTTGTTGTTTAAGTGTCAAACCAAGCGTGTAAAATCAGCCCGTGATGAAAACCCGTGATCGCATTTTGCAGACCAGCCTGGCGCTCTTTAATGAAGAGGGCGAAGCCAACCAGTCTGCCGTTGATATCGCCAACGCTTTGGAGATGTCGCCGGGCAATCTGTATTACCATTTCAAGGGCAAGGACGCGATCATCCGGGCCTTGTATGATAATTTTGAACACGAAATGCGGATCATCCTGCGGGGCTCCCGTGGGCGGATCACCTCGATCGAAGATAATTGGGTCTATAACTATATCATCCTCGAAGAGATTTTTGACTTTCGCTTCTTCTATCGCAATCTGGGCGAATTACTGGCCCGCTATCCTGATCTGGCGGTGCGTTTTCGTGCTCTGCTAGCCGAAAAAAGACAGACCATTCACACCCTTTTGGACGATTTGAACAAACGCGAGGTTCTGTTTCTCGGGCCGCGCATGGCCGACGTTATCACCGATCAAATCCTGTCCGCGCTGACTTTCTGGCTCAGCCTGGATGTCATCGAGGGTGGTCATGGCGAACCCAGCGCCCTGATCCATAAAACCGTGTTTTCAACCATGGCGCTGGTCGCGCCCCATATGGGTGAGGACGGGTTCAACATCATGCAGGCCATGATGGCCTATTATGACAAGATGGTAGAGCATTAGGCAGGAGGCCGCCGGCCTCCCGCCTGATCACGCGCTTGCCTTAGGCTGCCTTGGGGGCGCTATCCGCCGGCTTGTCAGCTGCCTTGGGAGCCGTCTTTTTGGCCACAGCCTTTTTAGGGGCCGCCGCTTTCTTGGCTACAGGCTTTTTGGCGGCTGCCTTCTTGGCCGCCGGTTTTTTCGCAGTACGCTTTTTGGGGGCCGCTTTTTTAGCCGCCGTTTTGGGGGCATTAGCCTTGGCGATGGCTTCGATCTCGCCGGTCAATTGAGCCAGACGGTCTGCAACGCTTTTGTCAGCGGCCTTGGCTTTGGAAGCAATGGTATCGTTGCGCAGAGCTTCGATTTCTTCTTCCAGACGGTCGATCTTGGCATGCAGGGCATCAACCTTGCTGGTCTTTTTGCCAAACCCCAGAGCAGAACGCATGCGAGTCATACGCTCTTCCAGACGCTCGCGTTGTTTTTTGGTAATGCGATTGGCAACACTGGCTACCTTGGTTACCCGGGCACCGGCTTTGCTAAGGCGCTCATTGGAGGAAAGACGGTTTAAAACATCCCCTTCAATGGCTTCGCCGCGTTTAACCAGATCCTCAAAAAATTCACTGGTACCGGCATTCAGCTTCACAGCACCATCGCGGGCTTCGCTATAAGCGCGTCCATAGGCGCCCACGCCAGCCAGCCAGATTTTGTGAGCAACATCCTTGCCCTGGGCCTCGATTTGCGCGCCGATTTTGGCCGCCGCCGCTTTTTTGGTCTTTGTCATGTTCATGTCTCCATTGTGTTTTCAGGCCCGTGGCCCAAAAGAAAAACTGTTGATGAGACCGGTTTAGCGACAAATTTTAGAAACCGCATACTAATCAGTCTCCACAAGGCATCATGCCTAAGAAAGCCTTAGGACAACGGCATGGTTTTTTATTATATTATATAATTATTTGAATAGATTTGTTATAAACAACTAAATAATTGCATTTACATACATTATCAAGAATTTGAAACTTACCTGCTTATAACCGCATTGTAATTTTATTTCGTACACTTGTGCGACGACAGAACAAAGCGGGGATCATATGCGTTTCATGACCATTATCAGCATAGGTGCATCGGCGCTATTGGGAATACTGGCCGTATTTCTGGTCCGCAGCATGATCAATAATGCCGAAACCTCTGGTGCCGCCCAGGACACTGCGCAAACCGTGCAAACCGTACCCATCGTGGTAGCCGCCCGTGAAATTGGTTTTGGCGATGCCTTAAAGGCCAATCAGTTAAAACTGGTCCCCTGGCCAGAGGATAGCGTGCCCAAGGGTGCATTCACCTCGCTGGAGCCTTTCAAGGAGAATAACAAGACCTGGCGTTCGGCCCTGGTGCGCATGGCCAAAAACGAGCCGGTATTGGCGTTCAAGGTTTCTGGCGAAGGGCAACGTCAATCGCTTTCTTTGCAAATCGGCGTCAATATGCGTGCCTTTGCCATCCGGACCAATCAGGCCAGCGGTGTTGGTGGATTTGTTTTGCCCGGCGACAGTGTCGATGTGGTGCTGGTTCGCAAGCTGGGCGGCGAAGTTACCCGCACGGACAAACGGGTGTCAGATCTGATTGTACAAAATGTCCGGGTTTTGGGCGTTGATCAGAATGCCGATGCCACTTCGGAAAAAACCCGCGTTGCCAAAACTGTTACCGTCGAGGTCAGCGCCCGGGATGCCCAGCGCCTGGCCCTGGCCGCAGATCTTGGGGATCTGAGCCTGACCCTGCGCCGCGCCGGCTCGGAGGCCACTACCCAGGCCCGCCAGGTGACCATTGCGGATTTGCGCGGCTCCTCGGTATCACACCGGGTGCGCCGGGTCGCAAAGGTCAGGCACAAGGCCTATCCCACCACCGCGCAAGTGGCGGTCATTCGCCCTAAAAAGCGCGAAATGGTGCGCGTTCTGCGCGCTCCGGACCATCAATATAATCACGAAGGGGCAAAAGCCTTTGCCCGCCTGGAAGACAATCTCGATGGGGGATTACAGCCATGAAAATGAATAATATCAGCCAGTTTGCGGCCATGGTGATTGGCGTATTTTCCCTCTGGGTTTCGCCCTCCCTGGCCCAGGTTCACGCTATAGAAGCCGGTAACTACAACGATTCCTATATTTCCGTGCCGGTTTCAAAATCTACGGTGCTGCGCACCAAGACCAGCTTTGCCACCATGGTGGTCTCGCGGCCCAAGATCGCCGATGTGTCCCCCATGACGGATCACACCTTCTATTTGCAGGGCAAATCCATCGGCGCCACCAATGTATTGCTGTACGACAAAAAACGCCGCCTGGTAGACATTGTCGAAGTCCGTGTCGGGCATGACATTGCCAGCCTGCAACGGGATCTGGAACTGGTCCTGCCCGGTGAAAAGATCAAGGCCTATGCCGCCGCCTTTGGCGTCTATCTTTCCGGCACCGCCTCCAGCGCCCCAGTGGCCGAGCGCGCCGCCGAGCTGGCCGAACGTTATGCGCCCAAGGCAGTGACCAATGGCATCAATATTTCCGGCAAGCAACAGGTGTTACTGGAAGTGCGCTTTATCGAGGCTTCTCGCTCGGCCATCAAGGAAATGGGCCTGGGCTCGCTGATCCAGAAAGTTGGCAAGTTCTCCTTTTCCACCAGCGCCACATTGGTGGGCGGCATGGCTGCCAATACCAATGGCTCGGTTAACACCTCTATTGGCAGCACCAATGTTGATATGTATCTCAACGCGCTGGAGGAAAAAGGCATTATCCGCACCCTGGCCCAGCCGAACCTGATCGCCCTTTCCGGTGATACGGCAAGCTTTCTGGCTGGTGGCGAGTTCCCCTTCCCTGTGGCCAATCGCAATGACAATATCAGTATCGAATTTCGTCAGTTCGGCATCGGCCTTGCTTTTACCCCTACGGTACTTGGCGATGGAGTGATCAATCTGAAGGTCATCCCCGAAGTCAGCCAGCTTGACCAGCGCAATTCCATTCGCATTAAGGGCGTGGAAATCCCGTCTCTGACGGTGCGCCGGGCAGACACCACGGTCGAGCTGCGCGACGGACAAAGCTTTGCCATCGCCGGCATGTACCAGTCCGCCTATACCAATATGGCGCGCCAGACCCCTTGGCTGGGCGATGTGCCGGTCCTTGGTGCGCTGTTTCGTTCCACCCGGTTTCAGAAAAACGAGACCGAGCTGGTGATCCTGATCACCCCGCATCTGGTCCTGCCGGTGGACGACATCAATGAGTTGAAAACCCCACTTAGCAACACCCCCGAACCCGGTGAGGGCGAATTATTCCTGCAAGGGAAAACCCGTGGTCATCACGCGCCCTCACCGGCCCCCCACAGCACCCCTTCGGCCAAGCGGGCCTTCCCCCGCCAATTGGCCCAAATCGAGGAGAAATAAGATGAAAGCCTTTCGCCATATCGGCCCTGCCCTCGTCCTATTGTCTCTGGTTGCCTGCACCAGCACCCCCTCTGATATGGGGGCCCATTCGGCAGTGGCCGCCAATGTCCGCACGCATACCCTGGCCAAGGGGGCATTGCCGGCCTCGACCGCCCGCATGACGCTGGCCATCCGCAAATACAACAAAAACAAGATCGAACCGCCGGTGAATATGCATACCACCGACTCGGTCAGCACAGATTAGGTCGCCTTATGTCTAATTCTTCTTCTCTTTCCATCCCCCGCTCGACCCCGGCCATCCATATTTTGGCGGTGCTGGGGTCCAGCAAAGCCGCGGTGCAGGCCGCCGTGCAAGGGGAAAGCCGTTTTACACTGGAAGCCCACGAGGCCAGCCAGTGCACCCGTTTGCCGTGGCAGGCAGAGCGTCAGCCCGATCTTGTTCTTCTGGAGCCCCCGACGGGGGAACAGGATCGGCTGACCGTCTGGCTGAAAGAACTGGCGGCGCTGAGCCCGCAAACCCCAGTACTGGTGATTGGTGAATTGCTGTCGGTTTCGGCGGTTCAGGCCCTGTTGGCCCTGCGTTCCACTAATATGGTTTCCCTGCCCTTTTGCCACAAAACCTTTCTGGAGCAGATCCGCAACGTTATGCACAGCGAGCCTGACCCCTCCACAGGGGCGCAATGCTGGTCATTCATGTCGGCGGTGGGCGGCGCCGGGGCCACCACCCTGGCCATAGAAACCACCATGCAATTACAGGCGAGCAGTGCCGGGAGCAAAAAAGTCGCCCTGATTGATCTGAACTTTGTCGATGGCGCCTGTGCCGCTTATCTGGATGTGCCCGCCAATTTACGCCTTGGTGATGTGGCCGATGATCCGGACCGTATTGACGAAGCGCTGATTGATGCCTTTGCCTCGCCCCATGCCTGTGGGTTTGATGTACTGGCGGCGGCGCGCAACCCCCTTGGGTTTCAGGATATTAACGCCCAAAGCATTGGCCAGTTACTGGATGTCTGTTGCACCCTTTATGATCACGTGATCATTGATATGTCGCGCTGGATGCAGGACTGGACCATGGATGTTATCGGCGGGTCTGATGCGCTGGTTCTGGTGTCCGAACTGACGGTGCCCGCCTTGCATGCGGCCCGTGATCTGGCCATCAATATAGAAACGATTGTTCCACATAATTCAGATCGCTTGCATCTGATCCTGAACCGTATGTCCAAACGGGTATTTGGGCATTCGATCTCCATGGCAGATGCACAAAAGGCGCTGGGCAGAAAGGCCACCGGTTCCATCAGTTCCGATTGGGACGGGGCCGCCCAAGCGGTCAATTATGGTCTGCCCATTGGTCAGGCCAGCCCCAAAAGCAGAATTTCCAAGGACATTCGGGCCCTGATCAAGGCGCTGGACCCCAAAAACCGTAAAGGCAGTGCACCGGCCAGTGCCAGCATGGCATCCTAATGGGACGTTTTTCACGTAGCAAAACCACCCCCGCAGATACGCCGCAGGTAATGCCAACCCTGGCCCCGGCGGCGCAAATTGCCTCGCCACCGCCTGGCAATGAAGGTGAGACAGCGCGCCCCGCCCCCCCGGAGAAG
>WFTT01000123.1 GCA_015485335.1 Robiginitomaculum sp. | reverse complement strand
ATCACAGGATGGCGAGCCTATAAGCGTCCATGCCGGGCGCTGTCAAGCATGGCGGTGCGCAGCATATGTAGCCGGGCGCTTGCGAAGGGCGGCACAGATCGCTACATCTGCTTACAACAATTAGGAGGTTCCCCGTGGGTTCTGATATCTTTTGGCTGCTTGGCCAGATTATTTCTCTTTACCAGTTTGTGATTATCGCCGGGGCCATCCTCAGCTGGCTGGTGGCGTTTAATGTCGTTAACCCGAGAAACCAGTTTGTCGCCGGGGTTGGCCGATTTACGTATGCGGTAACCGAACCCGTATTGCGCCATATTCGCCGCTTTATTCCCGCGTTTGGCGGCGTTGATCTGTCGCCGATTATTTTGCTGTTGGGGCTGGAGTTTTTGCGCAAGATTTTGTGGCGTATTCTGGTTGGCGGATTTTGACGCAAGGCGCTCTCATTCACCAAAATGACGCCCTGATCCTGCGCGTCCGCCTGCAACCAAAATCAAGTATCGATCAGTTAGAAGGGCTGGCCCGCGATGCGGACGGGCGCGCCTATCTGAAGGCCCGCGTGCGCGCCATTGCAGAAAAAGGCAAGGCCAATGCCGCGCTGGAAAAACTCATCGCCAAGGCCATAAAATCGCCGCGGTCGATGGTGAGTGTGATCAAGGGCAATACAAACCGGATAAAAACCGTTCGCATTGAACAGCCAGACGACACCACGCAAACCGCCTTGCGCGCCTTATTAAAGGAACCCTTGTCATGAGCGCCACCCTGATTGATGGCAAAGCCAATGCCGCCGCCCTACGGGATCGCCTAACCGGTGTGGTCAGGGCCTTACAAGCTGCCCATGGCCGCGCCCCGGCACTGGCGGTGGTGCTGGTGGGTGATGATCCGGCCAGTCAGGTTTATGTGCGCAACAAGGCCCGCCAAACCCAAGAGATCGGCATGCGGTCCATCGAACACCGTCTGGACGAGAAGACCTCTCAGGAAGACCTTAGAAAGCTGGTGCAAAGCCTGAACGCCGACCCGGCGGTGGATGGCATATTGGTACAATTACCGTTGCCGGCTCATTTGGACGAAGCAGCCATCATTGAACAAATTGACCCGGCCAAGGATGTGGACGGCCTGACCGAAGCCAGCGCCGGGCGTCTGGTTTTGGGCAAGCCGGGTCTGCGCCCCTGCACGCCCACCGGATGTGTCATTCTGGCCCGCGACGTGCTGGGTGATCTTGGCGGCAAATCCTGTGTTATTGTCGGGCGCTCCATCCTTGTCGGCAAACCGGCCGCGTTTTTGTTTTTGGAACAAAACTGCACCGTCACGATTGCCCATTCGCGCACTCATGATCTGCCGGCGCTCTGCCGTGATGCCGATATTCTCATCGCCGCCGTGGGGCGGGCGCAAATGATCAAAGGGGACTGGATCAAACCCGGCGCGACGGTGATTGATGTGGGCATTAACCGGGTGGACGCGCCAGAGCGCGGGGCAGGCAAAACCCGTCTGGTCGGGGATGTGGATTTTGATACGGCCAGCCAAACGGCCGGGGCGATCACCCCGGTGCCAGGCGGCGTTGGCCCAATGACCATTGCCTGTTTGTTGCGCAATACGGTGCTGGCCGCCTGCGCCCGTATGGACTGGCCATTACCGGCGGAGATTTGATGATGAAAACATCCATGCGGCGCGGCATCATATCCACCCTGACGGCGGCTTTATTGCTTTGGCCAATTAGCGCTATTTCTGTGGCCGCTCAACAAAAGGCCATCCAGCACACGGTTCAGCTCAGCCCCGAACAATTGGAAAAACTGCGCCTGATCGAAGTGGCCAAGGCGGCCAGCCTGTATACAGGCATCGCCTTTTCCGCCCAAAACCAGCGCAAAATGCGAGACGGTCTGCCCTTATCTGAAACCGATTTTGACGCCGCCATAAAAGACATCAAACCACGCTTTCAGGCCTGTCTGGAAGGCGGGTTCGAGGCCCGGCTTGGTAATGCCTATGAGGCTCAGGTTTTGCGAAAAACCATTCAGAGCACGCAAAGCGCCGATTTTGCAGAACCAAAAACCGCCAAAAGCATCATCCCGGCTTTCAAAGCCACCTCTGACTTTTGCGCCGGACGGATCAAAGTCTGGCTGGCCAGTGCGATAAAGTAACCTGTGCACAAATAGGCCTAAGGCGATAGCATACATAGAGAAGAGAGTGAAAGTTCGAGAGGTAATCATGAACGGAAATCCAGGGTGCGACTGCACCCCGGCGACCGTTCGCCGCCCCATCGGAGGCAGGCGCGAAGCGCCTTGCCGCGAGATATAAGAATGGTGCCGGTGGTCGGAATCGAACCGACACTTCCTAAAGGAAACGGGATT
>WFTT01000122.1 GCA_015485335.1 Robiginitomaculum sp. | reverse complement strand
AATTCCTAGAGCGCACTAATGCTTAAAAATTTAAGAATTACGGAGACAGTTTACTAAATACACTCACCTGTGCCTTCCCGTTTCTTGGTTTTGGGACTTGTCGTTCGGATTTAATACTCATCCGGTCAGGCTTTCAAGATTTTCCAGCCAGTCATGCGCATTCAGGCTTGGCTGGCCAGCACCATAGAATAACCCGTGCGCGTAACGGTCGCATCCTTGGGGGCCGCTTTGCGGCACCTCAGGACGAGGCGTGTGAGGAAAACGCGCCCATATAGCGGGCGTTAGCATCGCGATGGCGCATAGAAAGGTTTGAAGGTGAGAGGTGCAAACTCGAGGTCAAGCCCAGGGTGCGACTGCACCCCGGCGACCGTTCGCCGCCCCATCGGAGGCAGGCGCGAAGCGCCTTGCCGCGAGATATAAGAATGGTGCCGGTGGTCGGAATCGAACCGACACTTCCTAAAGGAAACGGGATTTTGAATCCCGCGCGTCTACCAGTTCCGCCACACCGGCATGTGTAACGTATAAAGCGGCGCGCAGCATAGCTTCCCGCGCGCCATCGTCAACGGCGCAAACATGCCTTTACTGCGATCGCCCAAAACGGCACACTATGACCCGTACGCATACGGGTCGTTTTGTCCCAATCCACGCTCATGAAAGACCCGGCCTGATGAAATCCAGATTATTGAACCTCGCTCGTGGTAAATATGCCTATCCCGCTTTGGCGCTGGTGGCCTTTATTGAAAGTTCGGTTTTTCCCATTCCCCCCGATGTCATGATCATTCCCATGGTGCTGGCGGACCGGCGCAAGGCCTGGCTCATTGCCGGCATCTGCACCATTGCTTCGGTGGCGGGCGGTTTGCTTGGCTATGTGATCGGGGCCTTTGCCTGGGACACCATCGGACAACCATTATTGGAAATTTATGGCAAGCAGGACAGTTTTGAAACCTTTCGCCTGTGGTTTGAGAAATATGGCTTTATGGCGGTTTTTGGTGCTGGACTAACCCCCTTTCCCTATAAGGTGATCACCATTGCCAGCGGCTTTTCCCACATCAATCTGGCGGTTTTTATGACCGCCAGTGTGGTATCGCGCGGTGGGCGGTTTTTTCTGGAAGCGGCCCTGTTGCGTCTGATGGGGGATCGCGCCCAGGCATTGATTGAACAGCATTTCGCCCTGATTGTGTCCGCCATTTTTGCAGCCGTCATCCTGGGGTTTGTGGCACTGAAATTCATATGACGCGCGACCACAAGCCGCGCAAAAACCCCTTGGCAGACAGGTGAAGTTGGCTAAGCTGTCGGTATGATCATACGCATGTTTTTTCGAACTTCCTTTTGGCCGGTTATGGCCGCCATTGCCTCATTAAGCGCCTTGGGAATTGCCCATGCGTTTGAAACCTTTGGCGGGCTGCAACCCTGTGCCCTGTGCCTGCGCCAGCGCGAGGTGTACTGGTTCGCCCTTACCATTGCCATCCTGGGCATACTGGTGATGCGTTTTAAACCGGAATGGCGCCTAGGGCGGGGTGTGGTTGCCCTATTGGGTCTGACCTTTCTGACCGGGGCCATTGTGGCCGGCTATCATGCCGGTGTGGAATGGCATTTCTGGCCAGGGCCGACCACCTGCACCGGTGGCGGCAGTGGGCTGGATGGCCTGAGTGCCTCTGACCTGAGCGCCGTCCTGGGCACCGCGGCCAAGGCACCATCGTGCGACCAGATCCCCTGGAGCTTTGCCGGCATATCCATGGCCGGGTGGAATATGCTGTTATCCCTGACCCTGGCCGGGGCCAGTTTCTTTAGCCTGATGCAAGGCAAGGAGCGCGAAATTGCCCCTTAAAACGCAATACAAACGCGCGGCGCGGCCCATACCGCCGGGCAATGCCATGACAGAACGGGTGCACAGCATGATCCGGGTGGATCATGCCGGTGAAACCGCGGCGGTGGCGATTTATCAGGCCCAGCAAAAGGTATTTGGTGCCTTGCCTCACAAGCGCGCCATCACCAAAACCCTGCATGAGATGGAAATGGGCGAGCACGTCCATCTGAATACTTTCAATGATGAATTGCGCAGGCGCAAGGCCCGCCCCACAGCGCTGATTGGCCTGTGGCAACCCCTCAGCTTTGCCCTAGGGGCCGGTACCGCCCTCATGGGGGAGAAATGCGCCCACGCCTGCACCGAAGCGGTAGAGGATGTCATTGAAGAACACTATCAGGGGCAAATTAACGAGCTGGAAGCGGCGGGAATTGAGCCGGAACTGGTCGCCACATTCAAACAGTTTCGCGAAGATGAGCTGGGCCATCGCGACAAGGCCATTGAAGATGGTGCCCACGAGGCCCCGGCCTATCCCCTGTTGACCGGCCTGATCAAGGCCGGATGCCGCACCGCCATCGCCTTATCGGAAAAAATCTAGTTACGCGCCTTCAAGGTAATGCCGTACCAGGTGGAGTCGTTGCCGGTAAAAGACAGTCCGTTCAGGAATTGATGGTCTTCTGATATGGCCCAGTGACCGCCCACGCCAATCGAGGCCTGGCGATTGAAATTATAGACAATTTCGGCATCGGTCTGCAGATAGAGATAGTCATAGCCGCGCCCGCTGGTATAGCCGCCCGTGGCCCCCAGAAGAAAATCCGTGCGCCCAATCGGCAAAGAATATTCCAGCGAGGTTTCAACGGTTTTATCTTTGGTTTCAAAGTCATAAAACCCATACAAGCTGGGCTTTAGAAAGGTGTCAAAGGCCAGCCCGAAATAGGCCTCGACCGAATCCTTTTTGGCAAAAAGCAATTGCGGAGAATTATAAAGATAGCCGGTGACCCCAACATCGGCATAAACCCTGTCGGTCAGGTCAAAGCCATACCCGCCATAAACATCAATTTCGGTCTGATAGGCGTTAAACGCATCTTCGGTTGGTAAAATGGCCCAGGCCCCGGCATAAAGTCCCCCGGTGGAAACCTCCACGCCGCCCTGGGCGCTGTGTTTGGCCCGTTGCTGGCCGCGAAAAACATATTCCGAAGTAAAAGAGGCCGTTGCTTTGAAATTAAACTCACGATCCCCAAACGGTGATGAGGCCGGGCTGTAATCACTGCTGGAGGCACCATAGGAAGCGGCCATGGATTGGGGATGCACCGGACCGGCGTCTTTACGTAATTTGCCCGGTGCACCAGAGCCAAAGGCACTGCCGGCAAACAGGGAAAGGGTGATGGCGCTTAAAATTATCCGGCGCATGACAATCTCCATTACGGACGAATCACTTGTTTCATCCTAATGGGTATTATCTGCCAAGAGAATCTTACGATTTGATGTGCAAATGTGCCGACCGGCCTCAAGAGGCCACTTTACCGTGACAATGCTTGTATTTTCGGCCAGATCCGCACGGACAGGCTGCATTGCGTGATACCCGGCCCCAGGTGGACGGGTCTTCCGGGTTCAGCACGGCTGCGGCCTGACGTCCACGGGTGGGCTCCAGCCGCACCCCCAGGGCACCGCCTTCGGCATCAAGATCCGAATGGCTTTCCACCGTATTTTCCGGCACCTGCAATTGCAGGTCTTCTGGCTCCAGACGCAGGTTCTGATAGCTCATGGTGATTTTGGTTACGGTTTCGCGCAACTCGGTCAACAGGTTTTCAAACAGCGAGAACGCCTCGGTTTTGAACTCATTGAGCGGATCGCGCTGGGCATAGCTGCGCAAATGCACAACCGAACGCAAATGATCAATGTTCTGCAAATGCTCGCGCCAGTGTTGGTCCACCACCTGCAACAACACCTGTTTTTCAATATGACGCAGGCGTTCTGAGGTCAGATTGGCGGCAATTTGCGCATAGGCCTTGTCGGCCAGTTCAATAATGCGTTCCTGCAATTCCTCATTGGCGATGCCTTCTTCCTTGGCCCACTCGTCCACGGGAAGGTCCATGCTCAGCAATTCCTGAAGCTTTTCTTTCAGGCCCTGCACATCCCATTGATCTGCCATGGCCTTTTCAGGCATGTATTCATTAATCAGGTCTTCTATGGCCTCGGCGCGCATATCGCCAATGACATCGGAAACATCATCGGAGGTCATAAAATCGCGGCGTTGTTCAAAAATGGCCTTGCGCTGGTCGTTGACCACATCATCATATTTGAGAACGTTTTTGCGGATCTCAAAATTGCGTCCTTCGACCTTTTTCTGCGAGGTTTCCAGCGCCTTGTTCATCCAGGGGTGGGCGATGGCCTCGCCTTCCTGAAGGCCCAGGGTACGCATGATCCCGTCCATGCGTTCGGGGGCGAAAATGCGCATAAGGTCATCTTCGACCGAAACGTAGAACTTGGAACGCCCCGGATCGCCCTGACGCCCGGTACGGCCACGCAATTGGTT
>WFTT01000121.1 GCA_015485335.1 Robiginitomaculum sp. | reverse complement strand
GTATAAGAGACAGATCCAATTTGGTTTCGGGACTGGCGGTCTGGCTCTGGGTGCGCCGGGCCAGTATGGAGGTCAAACAGCGCCCAAAAAAAACGGCAACAGCCGCCGCAAAGCCATAAAGACTGATCCCTAGCGCCGGATCAGCACGGCCCCCAATTCGTATTTTCCATTTGCATGATCGGACCGGTAAAGGGGCGTATCCGGCCATTGCCAGCGCGCGTCATCAAACAGGCCGTGCATGGTTTCCAGCGGGCTGTGAAATGGCGGACCACCTTCCTTGCCGGTTTGCATAAACAGCATGAACGCCCGCCCGCCGGGGTTTAACCAGCGGTGGATTTGATCGGCATAATCGGGCCATACCGCTGGGGTGAGGGCGCAAAGACAGGTCTGGTCGTAGACGGCATCTACCTGCTTCTGTGGTTGCCAGGCTAAAACATCGGCCTCTTCTATGCGGGCATTCAGACCGGCTTTTTGAAAAGTATCTTTTTGGGCGGTTACCGCGGTGGGAGCAAAATCCAGCGCCGTGACCTGGGCCCCAAGGCGGGCAAAGGCCAGCGGTTCGGGTGAGCGTCCACAGCCTGGAATAATCACGCTCTTTATGCCTTCAAATGCCCCGGCTTCCTGCCAGTGTACAAAGGCAGGGTTCAGTTCGCCGCGCTCCCACCGGGTGGAGTTTTCATCATAGCGCTGTTGCCAATCAGGGGCACCCTGAAATGGTGCATTGGTGTCATTTTGTGTGCTCATTCTTGTGAGATGCTCCGTTGCTTCTCATTCGTCAAGACGCTAGACCCTGTGCCGCAATCAAAAACGCAGGAATGCGGATGTGGCGGAATTGGTAGACGCGCTGGATTTAGGTTCCAGTGTCTTGCGACGTGGAGGTTCGAGTCCTCTCATCCGCACCAGCGATTTTGAGTGTCGGCCTTTGGCCGCTTTAAGCACGGATTTGCCGTGCTATAATGCAATTTAGCCCGCAAGGGCGTTGCGTGGGCGCACCACTCATGACATAAGGCGCGCTGCGCCGCGCAAGCGATGATGAATTTAGCGCCCGCAAGGGCAACGCCAAAGCACCGGAAGAGACTATGCAAGTTACCCAGACCAAGGCCGAAGGCCTCAGCCATTCTTATGACATTGTGGTTCCTGCCCAGGAACTGAGCGAACGCCTGGATGCCAAAATCGCTGAAGTGCAGCCCCAGGTGAGCCTCAAGGGCTTTCGCCCGGGCAAAGTGCCCGCCGCCCACATCAAACGCATGTTTGGCAAGTCCATGATGGGTGAAATTGTCGAAGGCACAATGAATGAAGCCAGCGAAAAAGCGCTGAATGACAATAATATCAAGCCGGCCGGCCAGCCACATTTTCATCTGGAAAACGAGGCCGAGGACGTGATCGCCGGCAAGGCCGATCTGGTGTTTCACATGCATGTGGACATTATGCCGACCTTTACCCCGGTGGACCCCGCCAAATTGAGCATTGAACGTCCGGTTGCCAAGGTGAGCGACGAGGAAGTTGAAAAATCCCTTAGCAATCTGGCTGAAAGCCAGAAATCCTATGAGGATAAAAGCGCCAAGGCCAAAGCCGTCGATGGCGACGCGGTGGTGATTGATTTTGTCGGCAGCATTGATGGGGTCGAGTTTGAAGGCGGTTCTGCCGAAGATGCACAGGTTATCATCGGCGCAGGCCAGTTTATCCCCGGCTTTGAAGAACAGCTGGTCGGTGTGAAAACCGGCGATGAAAAAGTGCTGAAAGTTACCTTTCCGGCGGAATACCAGGCGGAAAATCTGGCGGGCAAGGATGCAGAATTCGCCGTCACTGTCAAAGCGGTTAAAAAGCCGGTCGAAACCAAGATTGATGACGAATTTGCCAAAAAGCTGGGCATGGACTCGTTGGACGCACTGCGCGAAGCCATCGTGAAAAGCCTGGAATCAGAGCATAAATCACAATCACGTAATCGCGCCAAACGCCGCCTTCTGGATGCGCTGGATGCAGAACATGACTTTGATCTGCCAGCCAATATGGTCGATGCCGAATTCAATGCCATCTGGCAACAGGTCGAAGCCGACGTGAAGGCCGGTAATGTTGACGAAGAAGACAAAGACAAGTCCGAAGATGATCTGAAAGCCGAATATCGCGCCATTGCCGAGCGCCGCGTGCGTCTTGGTCTGGTAC
Source organism: Robiginitomaculum sp. (assembly GCA_015485335.1). GTDB lineage: Bacteria > Pseudomonadota > Alphaproteobacteria > Caulobacterales > Maricaulaceae > Robiginitomaculum_B. The sequence continues at coordinate 358 of WFTT01000121.1, read as the reverse complement.
TGGCTGAAATCGGTCAGGAAGCCAACATTACCGTGGCCGCCGAAGAACTGGCCCGGGCTGTGAATGCCGAGGCCATGCGCTATCCCGGTCAGGAACAGCAAATCGCCGAATACTTCCAGAAAAATCCCGAGGCACAGGCCCGCCTGCGCGCCCCGATTTTTGAAGAAAAAGTGGTGGATTACATTCTGGAACTGGCCAAGGTTAAAGACGTCGACGTAACCCGCGAAGAGCTTTATGCCGACGACGATGCCCCGGGCGGCGAAAAGAAAAAACCGGCAGCAAAGAAGAAAACCGCTGCCAAGAAGGCGGCGCCTAAAAAGGCTGCTGCCAAGAAAGCCCCGGCTAAAAAGGCTCCGGC
>WFTT01000120.1 GCA_015485335.1 Robiginitomaculum sp. | reverse complement strand
GTGGTATCTTCGGTATGAACCGAAAACCCGACAAAGCTGGCGTATTGATCGGCAGCGCGCTCTTGCAAATACCACATCGCAGCAGCCGAAGGCAGCACCACAAACAACAGGAAGCTCAACAAAACACCGTAATGGCGTGTTTTCATGCGTGCAGGGGCTGCAACCTCCCCGACGATAATGGTGGGCACAGCCTTTTTGGCTTCGGCCAATTCCCGCTGAAGCTGCTTCAGGCGTTGCTGCTGCTGTTTCAGGCGCATCTTTCCGCCAAAGCCGGCCTTTTGCCTCGGGCCGCCCTCAGGACCAGGGCCTTTTGTCTTTTCATTGGTATTGGGCTCGCTCTCTAAATCTACTGGATTGCCCTGAGCCTTTTGGTCTTCCAAATGCTATCCCCACTAACCTACAGAATATATTTGATTGTTTATCTGGACTGCGACATAAACCCAAGAGGAAATACGCTATTCCCCTGCCCTAACCCCCTTGGCCTAATGTCACAATCCCATTCCAACGCCTATTTACCGCCTCAAAAACCGCGCCGGTTTCGTGCCTTTCGAACCATAGCGGCATTGGTGTTGCGCGAAATGTCTACCACCTATGGTCGTTCGGCGGGGGGGTATATCTGGGCAATCATCGCCCCTGTGGCCGCAATTGCATTGCTAACACTTGTTTTTTCCGCAGCCCTGCGGACCCCTTCGCTTGGCACGAATTTTTCCCTGTTTTATGCCACGGGTATCCTGCCTTTTTCTTTCTATACACAGACCAGTAACAAGATTGCCTCGGCCTTGAGGTTTTCCCGCCCGTTACTGCAATATCCGGGTGTGCGCTATATTGATGCCATCATCGCCCGTTTTCTGCTCAATCTGCTGACCCATATCATAGTATTCTATTTGCTGATTACCCTGATTATTTTCGCCTATGACGTCCAAACCATTCTGGATTTTCCCACGATTATTCTCGCCTTTAGCCTTGCCGGTTTTTTGGGATTGGGGATCGGCTGTCTGAACTGTTATCTGTTCATGCGCTTCCCGGTCTGGGGAACCCTGTGGGGTATTCTGAACACGCCGCTGCTGATTATGTCTTGCATATTCTTTATCTTTGAAGACGTCCCGAACAAATTCCAAGACCTCCTCTGGTTCAATCCGCTAGGCCATGTAATCGGATTGATGCGTTCCGGGTTTTACCCCAGCTATGATGCCACCTATGTATCGATCCCTTATCTGGTTCTGGTTACCCTGATCACAATGGCTCTCGGGCTTTTGCTTTTGAACCGGTTTCATCGGGATTTGTTGAACAACTAGAGCGTCATTCCTGCCTCAAAGGCCGCGCCATCAGAGAGGTCAGAGCCTCCGGAATCGTTGCATCCCCGCCCAGTACATCTGCCACGGTTCGGGCGATTGGCATGTCCACCTCCTGCTGTTGCGCCAAAGCAATAGTGGCCTGTGCGGTAGCAATCCCTTCGACCGTTTTACCCTGCCCGAATTCACCAAGGCGGCCCAAAGCTTCGCCGAAAGCAAAGTTGCGCGACTGGCGCGATGTGCAGGTCAGCGCCAGATCCCCAAGACCGGACAGGCCGGTCAATGTGTCGGCTTTGGCTCCCATCTTCAGCGCCAGTTTCGACATTTCGGCAAACCCCCGCGTCATCAATGCCGCCCGCGCGCTTTCGCCCAGATCCGCTCCGACCGCCAATCCGCAGGCAATGGCATAGACATTCTTCAAAGCCCCCCCCAATTGCACACCGGTCACATCCTGCGTCAGATACAAGCGCAAACTGGCAGAAGATAATTGCCGTTGCAAAAGGCGGCCAACCAGTGGGGACGCACACGCAAAGGACAGGGCTGTCGGCTTGCCAGAGGCGATCTCACCGGCAAACCCCGGCCCGGACAAAACCGCCACATCCCCCGCCCTGCCATGGTTTTTCACAATCTGGCTTTGCAACAAGCCGCTGCTGCTCTCGATGCCTTTGGCACATAAAACCAGCGGGCAATCGGGCAATGCCGCCCCATAGGCTGTCAAGAACCCGGCCAGAGTTTGCGCCGGCACCACCATCAAAAGCACGGACACATCTTGTAAATCCGCCAATGCCGACGTGGCTTTCAGCTTTTCGGAAAACCGCACATCAGGCAAATAACGACAATTTTCACGGCGGGCCTGCAGCAGTGCCATTTGATCCGGGTCACGTCCCCACAACACGACATCATGTCCGGCCTGCGAAAATGTCCATGCCAGCGCACTCCCGAATGCACCGGCCCCGACAACCCCGACGCGATGCATTCTTCCGCAAGTATTCATCCAGATTCCCTCACAATTCTGCCTCCTATGTAATGCAGCTTACACAGGAAGCAATCCACTTGTCAGGCTGTGAATTGGCCAACCAATAGCGGAGATTTACTCTTGGAGAATTCTTCTGTCCGGCAGGCTCCACACTCCTTTATTTATGTGGCGGAAAATGTTTATTTCCTGATTGGATATCCTGTTGACCCGCTCTTTTATTGGATTTAGATGTTGAATGCGCTCGCTGTCTGCTGACAGTAAAACGAAAGTACACCACATGAAAATGGTGTTTTTTGACGGAAAGCTTTATTAAATGAAAATAATGATTTTAGGGGGAGATGGTTTTTGCGGCTGGCCAACAGCGCTTCATCTCTCACGTGCAGGCCATGACATTACCATTGTTGACAATCTGTCGCGCCGTAAAATCGACATTGAGCTGGAGGTTGACTCTCTTACGCCAATCAAGCCCATCGGTGAGCGGATCGCAGTATGGAAGGAGCTGACAGGTAATGAAATCCAGTTCCACAACATTACAATCGGGCAACAATACCACAGATTTCTGGGTTTGATAAAAGACACAAAGCCCGATGTCATCGTCCACTTTGCCGAGCAACGTGCGGCACCGTATTCCATGAAAAGCGCAGAGCACAAACGGTATACTGTCAATAATAACCTGAATGCCACAAATGATGTTCTGGCCGCAATTGTCGAGTCCGGACAAGATATCCACCTTGTTCACCTGGGAACAATGGGCGTTTATGGCTACGGAACCGCCGGAATGAAAATTCCGGAGGGTTATTTGACTGTCGGCGTCAAAACCGAAGAAGGAATGGTTGAACAGGAAATCCTGTATCCCGCCAATCCCGGGTCAATCTATCATATGACCAAAACGCAAGATCAGCTGTTTTTCCATTTTTACAACAAGAATGATCAAGTCCGGATTACGGATTTGCATCAGGGTATTGTTTGGGGCACCCAGACAGCAGAAACCGAAATGGACGAGCGTCTGATCAACCGTTTTGACTATGATGGCGACTACGGCACGGTTTTGAACCGGTTCCTGATGCAAGCAGCGGTTAACTATCCACTGACGGTACATGGTACCGGTGGCCAGACACGCGCCTTTATTCACATCCAGGACACCTGTCGTTGCATTCAAATGGTTATCGACAGCCCACCGAAAAAGGGCGCTCGGGTGAACATTCAGAACCAGATGACAGAAACCCATCGGGTCCGTGATCTGGCAAGTATGATTTCAAACATGACCGGTGTGGAAATCAAGAATTTGAAAAACCCGCGCAACGAAGCTGACGAAAACGAACTTCACGTTGAAAACGCCAGTTTTTTGAACCTTGGCCTGGAGCCGATCACCCTGGAAAAAGGGTTGTTGCAAGAGGTCCGGGAAATCGCCGGGAAATATGCGGATCGTTGTGATCTGACGAAAATCCCGTGTGTTTCCTTGTGGAAATAAGCACAAGATCGGCCAAGCCCCTTCAATCGGGGCTTGGCCGAGTTTTCAGAGGCTGCAACGGGATCACGCCATGATCGTTTTGTGGTCGGCGAGAGCCTCATAAACAGCATGGCTTTGCGTGCTCAGGTTGCAGGTCCGGTGTTTTACCTGTAACAATAACAAACATCGATATCAGCAGATAGGAATAAAAAATGTCCGAAAACCCGTATTCCTGCTTGCCGAGCAAATCATTCTGGAGAACCGCTGTTTCGGATGCTGAAAAGCCCGTTCCAGCGTCCATTTACCACCAGAAATGGGCCATTTCCCCCACAGAGAATGTCGCCACTGCCGGGAGCTGTTTTGCCCAACATATTGGCCGCCAAATGAAGGCATCAGGCTTCACAATTATGGATGTAGAGCCTGCCCCGGCCAAATTACCGACCGAACTTCATATGAAGTTCGGATATTCAATTTATTCGGCACGCTATGGAAATATCTACACGGTGCGCCAGATGCTCCAGCTTGCCGAGGAAGCCTTTGGAGACCGTGAAACCAGTTCAGAGGTTTGGCAAAAAGGCGATCGGTATGTGGACCCATTACGGCCGACAATCGAACCGGACGGGCTTCCGAGCCCGCAAGCTGTACTTGCCCATCGAGCCCGCCATCTTGAACGTGTACGGCAGATGTTGCTGGATATGGATTTGTTCATTTTCACCATGGGCCTGACAGAAACATGGATTGATACCCGGAACGGGACAGTCTTGCCGGTTTGCCCGGGTACGGTTGCGGGAGAGTTTGACGAGACCCGCTATGTTTTCAAGAATTTTACATTCCGCGAAATCCTTAAAGACCTCGAGAAGCTTAGAACGATGCTGCAGGGCAAACGCGAAGGCAAACCCTTACGGTTTTTATTAACTATTTCACCGGTCCCACTAACCGCCACAGCGACAGGCGGAAATGTTCAGGTATCCACAGTCTATTCAAAATCTGTCTTACGGGCTGTTGCTGGCGAGTTTTCCGATACATTCGAGGATGTCGATTATTTTCCCTCTTATGAAATAATTACCAGCCCGTGGTCCGGAGAATGCTTTTACCAATCCAATATGCGCTCGGTCAGCGAAGCCGGGGTGGCTAATGTCATGCGCACATTTATGAATGCCCATGGGCCAGCTGACAGCAGCGAGAAGCCTATTGAAGCTCAACCGGCAACAACCAAAACCGACACCGAGACACATATAGAGGAAGACGCGGATATGATGGTCAAGTGCGATGAGGAACTGCTGGATGCTTTTGCGGTGACAGCCAAATGAAAATATTGATCCTGGGGAACTCTCAAGCCGGCTCTTTGAAGAAAGCATATGATGCCCATAAAAGTATCATTGGCGATGTGGGTGAAATCTATTTTTATGTGCTTCCCGGTGGTACCGGCCCTTATTTGAAAGTCGTAGATGACAGATTTGTTCAAACGGTACCAAATAGCAAAAACCCACCTTATGCAGACCCCCCCGAAACTCCGGAGATGCCGATTAGCAGCTTTGATGCCATCGTTATCAGCGCATTGGGTTATGTTGATGGCGGAGCGTGCTATGACAGCCTGATGCAAAGAAGAGCCGTGTTGCCGGAGTTTGGCCCTATTGGCGCGTTCCAAGAAGAAGAATTTGTTTCAGATCACTGCTACCAGCAGTTATTTATGAATGCCTGGCGAACAGGTCATCAGGGGTTTATTCTGGCAGCATCCTTGAAAAACAATTTTGACGGGCCGGTTTTTGTGCAGCCCTTTCCACACATATCAAGCGCCATACAGGAACAAGAAGACTGGGAACTTCGGAAGCTTTATAAAAACTACCTCGGAGCCCATGCTTTTTTCACGGATACCAAAGAGTCCAGCCTGAGGTCTTTTGAAAAAGAATTCGGGTTTACACTGCTTGATTACCCAGCCCAAACAGAAGACGGAGCGGGTTTTACAGATGCCAAATTTATGATTGGTGATTTTGTTCACCCGACCCCGGAATATGGCGCACTGGTCCTGGACCAGATCGCCAAAGCTGTATCTGAACTGTAAAGCACCCCCGCCAGAATTGCCCCGGCTCCTCCCTTTAAAAGGGGAGCCGGGGCTTTTTGTGTCGGGAGTGTTTCATCAATCAAATAGGGTTACCTATGGGACACCATCAACGGAAACTCGGTCCCCATTATACAAAACGGCGACGAAACCAGATGGCTGGCATACTGCTTTCTGTTCAAGATCCTGTCCATATAGCCATCCGAGGAACTTCTTGAATTCAACTCCAGAAGCTGGAGCGCACCACGCCTCATATATTTCTGTTTGTTTTTGACGACATCCACAATTCCATCTGCGAATTCATCAATACTGTCGCCAATCACGCCGCCTTTATGGGAAATCAGCGAAGCCGGGAATGTATCCCGTGTTGCAACCAGGATTTTGCCATAAGAAACCGCCTCGACAGCGATACCGGAGCCTCTGATACGGTATTTCTCGTGGTCATACATCAGTAAAACCCCGTGGCATTCCATCAGCATCTTTTTATAGGCCTCGGTTGTCTGGTTTTTCCGGCGTAAATTCACCAGAGTTTCCGGAAATTTTTCCAACTGGCCGATGGCGGTTTTGATAATGGGCAAATAACCGATAATTTGCGGGCTTGCCTGAATGTCGAAAAAAACATCTCCAGGCTCGACACGCTCGGACACCGCCTTGATCAATTTTGGAAGAAGGTGAAACCCTTTCTCTTCACGGGCAGCCCCCATGTACACGAATGTCACTGGTCCGTTCAGAGGCAACATATCGTTGCTATATTTTTCTGCCGGCGGGATTTCAAGCGGCAGGGTCTCGATCCCCATCGTGTCCGTCATGTGCTGCGCCAATGGTGCTGTTTCGGCCCAAAAGAACAAGGACCGGTTCAGGGCATCATGATTACGCAATGCCGCAAAAGTTTTCTGCAACGGTATTTTCGGCGTTTTTCCCGGCATGGATTTTATGTCATACGGTGTACAAACATGGATTTGCGGCAAGGAGCGATAATCGTATTTTGTCAGGATTTCATCCAAAGCCCGGTACATGCTCCCGTCCCCTGTATGGATCAGAAGATAGTCATCCGGCGTTGCCTCACAGCGCTCCAGGCCGCTTTTGATCTGCTCGGCCAAGGTTGCCGGCGCTTCGGAACTGCCGCCCTTTTTGTATTGATCATACATCGTCGCACTTAAATGCGGATAGACTTGAACCCCCGACAGGACAGTATCAACACTGAAATCTATATGGGTAAGCCATTTAACGCCCAAGCCGGTATTTTGGGCGGCCAGAGACAACAAATGCGCAAGTTCAAAATGGTGCCCTTGTTTGTTGACCAGAGATTGGTCCAGTATTATCAAATTAGATTTTTTCATATGAATACCTCTAAACGGGTTCGTCCCGAATGAATTATAAGGCTGATTGGCCCTATCTGCTTTAGGGTCACTTCAAGAAAGCATTTACGCAGTCTTTCCATCAAAATCCAGCGGGATTTTGCCAGACGACGGCGCGAACATTTGTCAGCAGGCAGGAAAAGCCTACTGGATTTCAATGGAAAGACTGCGTAAACGAATTGGGTAACCGTACCTGAGCAAGGTCAAACAGTCTTTACCTCCGATAAATTATGAATTGGGATTCTTTAAAAATATTATGTCAGCAGAAAACAATATCACTTTCTGGGCCACATTAAAGCATATTAGAAAATGCGTTAAGCGCAATGACCTTCCCGGGGCAAGGAATTATGTACTGGGGTTATATAATGAATTGAAAGACTGTGAAGACCGGACTGCCCGCAAGCGCAAAGACCTGTTGGATACTCTGGTCTCGACCTATAAAATTGATATCACAGACGGTATTCTTTCTTCGGGTTTCAATCCGGACCTGAAAGATTATACCACAAGTATAACGCCCGGCATCTCGCTTGTGACATGCAGCCGGAACCGCAGTGAAAATCTGTTGCGCGCCCTTCCATCCTGGCTTGGCTGCACTGAAATTTCAGAAATTATCATTGTGGACTGGTCATCCGCCAGCCCCGTCTCCGACACGCTTAAAGAGCACGGGATCAAAGACCCGCGCATAAAAATCGTGCGCGTAGAGGCAGAAGAACGCTGGATATTATCCTATGCCTATAATGTCGGATTTCAGGTCGCCCGGTTTGACAAAATTATCAAGGTGGATGCGGATATTGTCCTGAACAAGGCGTTTTTTAAAAATATCCATTTGGAAAATGCCAGCTATATCGCCGGAAATTGGCGGCTCGCAAAAAAGGGGCAGGAGTTTATTAACGGCTTTTTCTATATTTCGCGCGCAGATTTAATGACCGTGAACGGGTTTAATGAATATATTACAACATACGGGTGGGATGATGATGATCTTTATGACCGCCTGAGCCGTAGCGGCTTGCGGCGCGAAAATATTGACTCAGAATTTATCCACCATCTGCCCCATGATACAGAAACCCGTATGGGCAAAACCGACACCGCACCGGCCACGGCATGGGAAGACCTTGGTCTTGGGACTAAACTCGAAATCCAGACCAACCGGTTTATTGCAGCCCTTATGCCGGTCTGGAATACAAAGCGGAATTTACAACCCTTTTGCATTCAGAAGCAGCAGCCCGACTATATCAGCATCAAACGGAATGGCCTCCCTCCTCATGTTGTGCCCAACCACATCAAGGTAAGTGCGCGATATTTCGCAGCCTATCATATGCTGTCATGGCGTGTCGGACAGCGTATTTTCGAGTTGGACCGCGAAAGCCTGAACAGCTTGCTATTGTTCAAAAAGACGGTCAAATCCATCAGCAGGCTTGACATTGAGCTGGCAATCTCGGCCCCGGAACACCTGCGCCAGGACGCCTCCGAATATCTTGTGATCAGCTTTGGACCGGATATTCAGGACTGTCCCGGACCAATGCTTGAAAAAATACTGGGCGGAATTATTGCCGATGCCAAAACCCGAAACCTGCAGCTTGTCTTTTGCGTAAACAAGCCCGAACCGACAAAAGACTGGCTCAAGGCATATTGCCCGAATATCAGCCAGTTCCCCGTTGTCTCCGCACCCTGTGATCCTGGCAAAATGCAGCCTCTGGAAGCCAGCACTTTCAGCAAGGCTCTTGCCAGGAAAAGCCCCCACCCTCGGGCCCTCCGGATAGAAGCAAACAATCTTGAAGCCCTTGAAGAAAATTTCAATCCCAAAGCCCCGCAGGTAAACAAGGCGCGGGCCAAATTATATCTGGATGCACAGCATGGTTTGGGAAACCGGCTTCGGGCAATAGCTTCCGGCGCGGTTATCGCCCAAAAAAGTGATCGGGAACTTGTTGTCATCTGGGAACCGGATCACCATTGCGATTGCAAATTGTCCGATCTGTTCCACTACAACGGCACCGTCATTGAGAAAACATTTCTCGATGATGCGCGATCCGGTGGTGCAACAATTTTTAATTATATGGAAATCGAGAAGGGTGCCGAAAAAGACGCGCGGATTATTCTTGATCCTCAAAAGGATGCCTATATCCGCTCTGCCTATGTTCTGAACAGCTCTCTGAGCAACAGGCGGGCTGAAAATAAATTCCTGCAAATGTTGCGCCCCATTGATGATGTCCTGAATTTGATGAAAAATGTCCGCCAGGACAATACACTAGGGGTTCATGTGCGTATGGAAGCGGGTGCCGGTCTGGATCACAATACCTATGATTCAGCCGAAAACTGGACGAAAGAAGGTCACGAGTTACTGCATTATTGGCGCAACAAAAGCCACTATTCCCACTTCATGAAGCGTATTGATCAGCTGATCTCCGAGGGTATGACCGGCGGAATTTTTCTGGCGGCAGATCGCCCCGAAATATTCCAGGAGTTTGCAGCCTGCTACGGGGATAGGGTTGCCTTTATTCAGCGCGATGTTTTTGATCGTTCTAAGTTGCAAATTCAATATGCCCTTGCAGATATCTTGATGTTGAGCAGCTGCCAAAAACTTCTGGGCAGTACCTGGAGTTCATTTTCTGAACTTGCCGTGCGCATGTCGAATAGTTTTGTGACAATCGAAATGAGCGGCAAAGATTTTTGATTCAAATACTCTCCATCGCAGTGAACCGGTCCGGTCCACTACGATAGAAGCGGTATCAGACCGGATACAAATTCTGCTATTCTGGGTCCTGAGGCTGTAGCATGCGGTCTTTTATACGCCGCAATGGTCCGGTCACGCGCCAGGAGCTGGATTGTAATATCTGGTGCAACTCATCTTCCACCCGCGCAGAATGCTGATGGGCCTCTTCCAGCTTTTTGTCACGTTCCACTATATCTGCCTTGGCAGTCTCCAGCTCCTGCTTAGCTGTCTCCAGTTCCTGCCTGGCAGAGTTTAGCTGTTCGCTTATCTCTTGCAGTTGGGTTTGCGCAGCGCTGGTGAGTTCCGCTTCGCGGGCCTGAAATCTTTTCTCATGTTCGCGACAAGATTTCTCAAGTTTTTGAGCCTTTAGGTAATAGGTTTCCAGCTCTTCCTGTACATTGTTCAATTGTAGCAAGAGCAGGCTATTTTCGGCACTGATCGATTGCTGGTCCTCTTGGACCCGGGATAGGTCTTGCTGTAGATTGGCGATTTGTTTTTTTTGCGTGGCTGTTTCGGCACGGTGTGCGTCCCGCACTTTTTTAACATTCTCAAGTTGCGATATCAGAGAATCGTTTTTGGCTTTAGCCTCTTTTAGCTGTGCCGCATGGCGTTGGTCTTCTTGGGTTTGTTTTTGTTTCAACGCCGTTATCTGTTTTTGCAGATCGGCAATCTGGTCCTTTTGCACTATTTGCGCGGCATGGTGCGCATCCCGCACTTTTTTGACATTCTCAAGTTGCGATATCAGAGAATCGTTTTTGGCTTTAGCCTCTTTTAGTTGTGCCGCATGGCGCTGGTCTTCTTGGGTTTGTTTTTGTTTCAGCGCCGTTATCTGTTTTTGTAGATCGGCAATCTGGTCCCTTTGCGCTACTTGCGCGGCATAGTGCTCTTCCCGCTCGTTTTGAACAGCCTCAAGCTGCAATAACAGCAAATCATGCTCTGCCTGCAATTCTGCATTCTGTGCCATCTCCGTATAGGCCTTGTCAGGATCACAGGGCGCAAGAGACGCTGTATCCCCCAGAGGCAGGGAACGAGCCTCTAATTCACTACTCAGCCGCTTGGCTTGCGTCGACTGAGCCAGTGTCTGTGCCGCAATTACAGCCTCAACGGTACCCGTGTCTTGCTGAGGGGCCACGGGGGTACCGGGCAGCAAATCACCCAACTCCAGATGCGTTGCAAGGGTCTGGGCAAAACCGCGCAGATCACGAGCAGCGGCGGCACGGTCTACCAGCAAAACACAGCGGCGATTGGCACGGTGAAATTGCACCAGCGCTTTTATTTCTTTTTGCCACTGCATCAGAGCGGCAGTTGGTGCCATCTCCAGTTTCAGGGCTTGTTGCACCTTCTGGATAGCATTGTCGTAAAAGACAACATAGTTTTTGCCCTCTTGGGCGGACGGGCTTGCAGGCAGCTTCAATTCGCCTTGGGGCTGGATCGAGGGTAAAACCTCAACGGTTACGCTCTTGGCATCAAATAGTGCCACCAATTCAGGCAGGGTTTTTTCGGCAAAATAGCTGTCTTGAGGTGCGTAATCCATCAAGCTCACGGTCGTTACGTTTTTTTCTGTACTCACGGCATTTCCCCAACATCTTTATATCATCACTGCTTAAAGGGTTTGCGAAGAAGTTAAAATCCGAAAAGATAACGCATAGAGCGATAATTTGCAGAGTTAAAGGGCAGCGTATCAGCCTCTATCCGGTTATCTTGGCGCGCTATTACAGGCGGTTATGCTGATGACCCGCCCCCCTAAACCGCCCTTTCCCAATGCATGAAAGGGCGGCGAAAGATTAACGCCTTATTCGAAATTATCCCAAACTTCATCCAAAGTAATCATATTGAAAGGCGGTTTTCGATACCAGGCCACCTTCTCAAAATGGGAGGAATCTCCGCCCGCCCCAAAATTATAAACAGTCCGCGGATTGGTCGGTTTATGAACCTTTCCTTGCAACCCGGTCAGCAAGCTCAGGGTCTCGTCCCAGGCAAAGAACTTTGTGAGCGTATGACTTGGCTGGCGTGGCGCTGTAACATCTATACGTTTGCGCACTTCGTCAGTCATGACACGGTTCACAAACTCAAGATATTTATCTTCAGGCATTGAATAACACTCGATCAATTGCCGCAAAAACGGTCGCATTTTCTGTGCTGTTGTTCCCCAGCCCCAGCCTTGAAAGCGATTACAAGTCGTCGTTTCAGACGGCATCAGGAACGGGTGTCCGTAAACCGAAAAGATAGAATCGTCATTCTCGATCAATTTGAGTTCTTTCCAGAACACTTCGGCCATATTTGCGGTCGGAAAACAATCATCCTCCAGCAAGGCAAACATTCTGTATTCATCGGTCATATAGCTAATGGCTTGCAGAATGGATTTTCGAAATCCAAAATGTCCGCGATGACTGTGTATTTTAGCAACGGGATACTCCGCTACAGCGGCGGTCAGGGCTTCAACCTCTTTTTTCAGAGCAGGTTTGCCCTGATGGCCATCGAGCCAAACATGGGTGATCCCCAGAACACCTTGGCGTTTCAGACTTTCGAGAATTGCCAATATGCCATCCTTGCGGGTATGGCCAAATACCATAATGCCAAATTCTTTCTGCGTCCAGGAAGGTGGTGTCGTCAAAACCGGGCTGGCCGGGTCAAATGTTAAATTGGTAGGGCATTCCAGTTTCACTTCTTTGCTGCGTTTTGCTGTCGAAACATCCAACAGCCCCACCTGAAAGCTGTGAGTTTCCCCATCCCGTAGTTCTGTTGGTATGGTGATGCTATACTGCAGCTGTTCGGCTCCGGACTTTTCCGATTTGCACAGCTTTCCTTCAGCAACCGCAACCAGCTTGGAGTCGATCCAGCACCCGACAATTCGGGCAGAACCAGAAGCCGGAAGCCAGCCATGAAGTTGACCATTACGTAACCCGCGGATTCCTTCTTTTTCCTCACGAACGGCAACAGTCTCGGCGATGACGCCTTTAAGCGTTCCCGCCGCCGGTGGCGCAGACGGGCTGTTGCGCTTCTCCGGTGTTTTTGGGGCCGCCTGGGGTGTATTCGGAACCCCTATATTTGCAAAGGAACGATCCACTAAAGAAATTGCCTGATCCCACCAGGGCACCCTCTTCTCTTTGCTGCCGGGTATCGATTTCACCGCATTTTGAAACGCGCCCAATACCGCCGATAACACAGCGGTATCTTCTTTTGAAAGTGACGTGGATAAAGCCCTGTAAACAGAAATAGCAGGGCCAAACCGGGATAGGTTTATACGTAAAAACTTTCCTTGTTCATCCGAAGGAGCGTTGTCTGGCCATAATTTTAACAGGCCGTTTTCGGCATCTTTCTGGCGTAATTCAACAAAAAACTCTCCATCGATTTTTTGCAATTTAACCTTGGCCCAAGACCATTTCCGGTGACGGGTCTGCAGCCCCGAAAAGGAAATTATTTGATGTTCATAACCGGCCTTGGTCACACATTCTCCCAAGGAGACGGTATCAAACGTCGCGATTTCCTTACCCAAGTTTGATTTACCCGTCATTTGAATAACCTCTGTTTTCATTGGAGAGTGGAATATTATTACAGTACATAAAGACTCCTTCTCGTCGCATCTGTTTCCACAGGAAACGAAACTAAGGTGCGGCACCCGGTGCCAATAACAAGAAAACTTCCAGATGGATGTTTTTGGTGCCCAAAACACTCGGAAAATTTCCGATCCGGTTGGGTGCGCGCCATATTTTCATGCTCCGTAGTGACTTATGCGTTTGTATACTATCCCTGCAATATGGCGTTCTGCTAGCAGACATTTTTTACTGGTTCAAGCAACAATCAGGCCGGTAGGCTCCCCGCTTCAAGGGGTCTGCGAATGCCGTCAAATGACACAAGCCATAATAATTTGAGGAGACTCTATTCGTTCAAACGGATTCTTATAATTTTCTATTGTTATTTAACGAGATATTTACCTTAAGGATCATAATATTTGTGTTTTGAAATCTACCTAGACAGTTTTATTTTGCCTGAATCAATCCCGATAAGGTTAAGTTATCACGGTTAAGTTCAATCACAATGATATCCAGAATTCCGGCCTCCCCCTTTGATGATATTTAAGCTTCCCCCGCCTCTGCAATTTGGCTAAATGAATTAACACCCTATTCATCATCAGGATTTTTCATGCGTACCCTGTATTTACACATCGGCAATCACCGGACGGCTACCAGTTCGATTCAAGCATTTATGGCCAAAAACCGGGAACAGTTACGCAAACAAGGCGTTCTGTACCCTTATGGTGCCAAAAGACATCTGACTTTGATTAATGACCTGTTCAGCGGAAAACGAAATATCGATACGGTTGCAAAGGACATCAACAATCGCTGCAACAACAAAAAGCACCCGATTGACTCGGTTGTCCTGAGTGACGAAGACATCGCCACCCGTGCCGACCTGACCCTTCTGGCAGGGTTTAAGAAATACTTTAAGGTAAAGATTATCTTTTGTCTGCGTCGGCAGGATTTATGGCTGGAAAGCTGGTATTTCCAGAATGTTAAATGGCAATGGCAGCCTGCTATATGCCATTTAACACTCGATGAATTCTTTGAACGCCGGTCTGATTTTTTCTGGTCGGATTACAAACACTATATCACCCACTTAGAGGAGCTGTTCGGACAGGAAAACATCTTGCTGTATCCTTTTGAGCGCGGGCAAATGCCCCAGGGACCATTGCATGCCTTTGCCAATCAGGTCGGCTTTGAGATCAACGACAGTTTCCATATCCCTCCAAGCCACAACGCCAGCCTGACCCCGATGGTAAGCGAATTCATGCGCTGCCTGCCGCTGGACAAAGCCCCGAATGACTATCGGGCAGTCTTTGACCGGGCCGGGCGTCTTCTTGATAAACACATCCGGGAAACCATACCCGATTCCGGTAGTTCCCTTATCCTCAGCCATGAACAGCGCCAAAAAATCCTACAAGAGCACGCCGAGGGAAATGCCTGGGTTGCAAAACGTTATTTTGCTCGTGAAGACCTGTTTTTTGATCCAATTCCCGATGCAAGTGCCGAAATTGCAACGCTGGCTTTGCCACAAGATAGCTACGAGACCATGCAAACCCTGATGGCCCCCTTTGTCGATGCGCTCATAACAATGTACAAAAAACAACAATAGGCAGAAGATAGAAACCATAACGCATGATAAATGACCTTGTTTTTCATCTGGGGAACCGCAAAACCGGGAGCACATCCATTCAGGATGCGCTTGCTCAAGATTTGATTCATTGTGCTGAAAAATCCATTTATTACAGTGCGCCCACCAACCACCTGCCCTTGGCAAAATCGCTGACCCCGGGGCATGATATCAAAGACAGAGACAAGCGCTTCCAGACTTTGGCCGCCCGTCTGAAAGCGTCACAAGCCGATGTTGCCGTGGTTTCGGCAGAGTTTTTCGAAGAAGTTGACCCCCGCCTTCTGCAAGATGCCATTAATCACTATTTACCGGAATTCCGCGATAAAATCCGCCTTATTGCCTATGTCCGCCCCCATGCAGAGCGGGTTTTGTCAAATTTTGCCGAACAAACCAAACTCGGGCAATTCCATGGCCCCCTTGAACGCTTTCACAAAAAACTCGCAGAGCGGGGCAGCCTCTTTTACACTGCCAAATTTCAAGCCTGGCGGGATGTTTTTGGTGCTGCTTTTGAACTACGCCCGTTTGTCCGCGAGCGTCTCCGGAACAACGATGTCGTCGATGATTTTGCCGATTACATGCTCAAAGGCAGTCCTTTCACGCTTCAGACCCATATTGCCAGCAATCCCAGCTTGTCTGTGGAATACCTTGCGATGATCCGGGAATTCCAGCGGATCCAGACCCTTAACAAAACCGATCCGGTTTTAAAAATGGAGCTGGGTAAATATTTGGGCCGTCAACTGTCCGCACGCCCCGTTAAAAAGCATCAGAAATTGCGCCTGCACAAGCGGGTGGTCGAAAGCATTATCGAAACCTATCAAGACGATGCCCGAACACTGGACGCGGTATTCTTTCCCGAGCATAATAAGCCCATGGAAACCAGCCTTTTGGCTTCTCGGGAGGCTGCCATAGAAAAGGCGCAGTCACTCGTTCCCACAGACAATATGACCCAGTGGCATGCCCAAATGGTTCAGGTCTGGTCCGGACTGGTCTACACCATCGGCAAGGGGCTGAAAGACGAAGTTTGTCAAAACCTTTATATCGGACCTGCTAAAACCCCGAACCGGACAGCTGAAGCCACTCCCGAACCCATTTCCCAATCCCCTTCCTCTTGCCAAAAAGCAACCAATTTATGATCACACTTCAACATATTGTTTTTCCTGAACAAAATATTTGCACCGAGCAGGATCTCTATTTTCACCTCAACGGCCTTGCAGCCTTGCGTGGTGCGGATAATACCATCCATATGCGCACCGGCGACATGGTTTTGTTTGATACCTATTTCAATGCCCTGAGCATAGGAAAATGGCACAGCAATTGCCGGCTGGATGATTTATGGCTGAATATACGCGGCAAAGGGCGGTTTGAACTGCTGGTCTGGCACGCGATCCCGGACCGGTCCTGGGAAAAAATATGCGCTGACATTATCGAGCTGTCCCCGGACAGTTCAACTCGGGTTGACCTGTCGCATTATGCAGAAAATGCAACAACCGGTGTGATCTTCTTTGAACTGCGTGCCTTGAGCCGGGGCTATTTTTCCGGCGGTGAATTTCAGACCAGCACCCAACCGGAGACCCTGCCCAAACTTGCTGTCAGCATCACAACCTTCAAGCGCGAAGAGGCGGTTATAAACACGGCCAAACGCTTGCAAAACTTCCTGCAGGGTTTTGAATTTAAAGGAAACATCCATATATTTATGGTCGATAACGGCCAAAGCGTAGAGGTGCCAAAGGCGGATAACCTGACCTATATTCCGAATGACAACCTTGGCGGGGCCGGCGGATTTGCCCGCGGTTTGCAAGAGGCCGAAAAGGCGGGATACAGCCATGTGCTCTTCACCGATGACGACGCCTCTTTCCCGATGGAGAGCCTGTATCGCACCTATGTCTTTCTGGCTCTGGCCAAAGACAGCCACGTTACAATCGCCGGGGCAATGATCAACAACACCACGAAATGGGCCATGTGGGAAAACGGGGCGATCTTTGATCGCAAATGTATGCCGCTTTCCAGTGGAACCGATCTGCGTGACCGAAACGCCTTTTTTGAAATGGAGGCGAAATCAAGCACGCTTGACCACCCCAAGCTCTATGGCGGCTGGTGGTATTTCGCCTTTCCGGTGCAGCATGCAAAATACCACCCCTACCCGTTTTTTGTGCGCGGCGATGACGTCAGTTTTTCCATTGCCAATGATTTCAAAATTGTGCTGTTGAACGGGATTTTGTCCTTTCAGGATGATTTCACCGAAAAAGAATCCCCGATGACCTGGTATCTGGATTTGCGCAGCCACATGGCACACCATCTGTCTCTGGAGAGCATGGAGGTCGGTGCCCATCAAGTGTCTAAAATTGCGATCTGGTTCCTGTTGCGAAACTTTGTCCGCTTTCAATACGAGACCATGGAAACCATTTTGCTCGGCTGGGAAGACGTGATGCGCGGACCCCAGTTTTTTCTGGACAACAAAGACATGGCAGAGCGGCGTGCCACCATCAAAAGCATGGTCAAAAACGAGGTATTTCAACCAATCGATGCCAGCCAGCTGCCCCCGGAAAACACCGCCGGCAGCATCCGGCTCAAGCTGCGCCGCCTGATCGGGGCATTCGGGCTGAATGGGCATATTCTGCCGTTTTACAAAATATGGGCCAAACATTTCACCGTGCCCGCCAAGGAGCGCGGCAACCTGTATCTGGCGTGGGGGGCAAAGCGGCTTACCTATCTAACCGGTGATCGCAGCAAGGGCTATACAACGGAACTTGACCGGATGCGCGGCTTGAAACTGATGGCGCGTGCCCTGCGGTATTATTTCAAGTTCCGCAAAGCCTATCCGGAGCTGCGCAAACAGTATCGGGACAGCTATCCGGAAATTGCCTCCAAGGCCTATTGGCAGGACGTATACAAGGACAGTTAGGGGCAGGACCCTAGGGGCGCTGTTCCAGCGCCTTAACAAGGGCCAGCAAATCGGCATGTTCCAGATCGCGCCGGTTTGCAAATCCGTCTTTGATCGCCCGCCACAACAGGCGATAAAAAATACCTTTGTCCGCGCCATAATGGCGCCCATTCAGCACCCATTTGAGCAAAAACACCGGAACCACCACCGGAAACAGCCAGCCGGCTGCTTCACGATAGGTAATCAAGCCGTTGCGATAGTTATAATAAACCTTCCAGTAAGGCGTGTAGGTTTTCTTTTGGGCAAAGGTCGAACAGGCATGTTCAAAACGGATTTTCGGGGCAAAGCCGATACGAAACCCCGCCTTGCGCGCCCGCAAGGAATAAGAAACATCATCGCCATAAATAAACAGTTTCCCGTCCGGCTTGCCGATACGTTCCATCACCCGACGCGAAATGAACATACCGACAAAAGATGCCGCATCCACCGGCAGGGTCATTTGCACACCATACGCCTGATCCGGCACATGAAACCCCTTGCGCCCCTGCCCCAGACAAACCCCCAAACAGGTTTTGGCAAACTCGGCCCCATGCCAGAACGGATTGCGGGACGGGCGGTTCATTTCGCAGATATGGCCATCCGGATAATACACAGCCGCCGCCAATACATCCCATTGTTCCTGCGTTACGTCGGAAAAATCGCCAAAGGCCCCGGGGTACGGGCGGGCGTCATCATCCATCACCACAACCCAATCCGGATCAAACGTGTCCTGCGCCACCTGCATGCCCAGTTCGAACCCGCCGGCCCCGCCCAGATTGGTTTGCGAAAAAACCGGCACCACTCGTGCCGATGTCTGGGCTTTGAGCCATTCCCGCGTACCATCCGTTGACCCGTTATCCACCACCACGATGCCAACGCAGGGTTCATCCAGCAAGCGGGCCACTGTTTCCTGAACCTCTGCACGCCGGTTATAGGTGGCCACAACGGCCACCAGACGCTGGTCAATCAACAAATGTGCCCCATCCGCCCCCATTACCTAAACAGGGGCCTTCATAAAGGCGGGCATGGGGGTGTCTTTGGAGCGGTTCAGGAAGGCCTCGGCCGTGTCCAGAGCCTCGCGGATGGTGACATCCATATCAAGATAACGATAAGTCCCCAGACGCCCGACAAAGGTCACCCTGGTTTCCTTTTTGCCGCGCTCGACATAGGTCTTCAGCATCGCGTTGGCATCCATCAGATGCACCGGATAATAGGGGATATCCTGCGGCCCGCATTCCCGGCTGAATTCCGTATAACAAACAGATCCGCTATGCTCCTCCCAAGGCGAAAAATGCTTGTGTTCGGTGATACGGGTGTGGGGCACGGAGACTTCGCCATAATTCATCACCGCACAGCCCTGATAGTCGCCCTCGTAATTAAAGCGGTCAAAATCGAGGGTCCGATAGGGCAAACGCCCCTGATCAAAATCGTAATAGCCATCCAGCGGCCCCGCATAAAATACGTGGTCATAGTCATCGGCCTGAGCCCGCTCGAACCGGGTATTCAAATGCACCGTAATATTTTCATGGTCCAGAATGGACTCGACCATCGCCGTATAGCCGTGTTCCGGCATGCCCTGAAACTTATGGAAAAAATAGTTGTCGTCATAATTGAACCGCACCGGCAGGCGTTTCAGGATGCTGGCCGGCAACTCACGGGGATGACAGCCCCATTGCTTCATGGTGTAGCCCTTGAAAAAGGCCTCGTATAAATCCCGTCCGACAAACCGCAGGGCCTGTTCCTCAAAGGTTTGCGGATCCGTGATTGTTGTGTCGGCTTGTTCTTCGCGAATGAATTTTTCAGCCTCGGCCGGTCTCATTGTGCGGTTGAAATACTGGTTGATCGTATGCAGGTTCACCGGCAAGGAAAACACCTGCCCTTGCGAGGTGGTTTTGACCCGGTTTTTATAGGGCATGAAATTCATAAATGAATTCACATACTCCCAGACCTCTGCGTCATTGGTATGAAAAATATGCGGTCCATAGACGTGCACCATCACATCCGTATCGCTGTCGCGTTCTGTATGACAATTCCCCGCCACATGATCCCGCGATTCAAGAATTGTAACCCGATGCCCTGCCTCGGCCAGCTTGCGCCCGATCACCGCTCCGGAAATCCCGGCCCCAACCATCAACACATTAAATTCGGTCATAAAATGTCCTGCCCTATCTTTTGCTGCCCCCCAACGGACAAAAGCACTGGCAGACCCGTTTCATATTGCCTGCTTAAGGTCAACCCGCCTGACCAGAATACGCGGCAAGTTTGCGCTGTAAAGCCACCAAGAGACCAGATCCTAAAAAAGATTAAATCCCGCGCACGTATGATTCAGAAACCCTTGATCTGCAAGGACTAGGGTCTGCACCGAATCCACAATCCCATGAGGAGCACCCCATGCCCGATCAGTCACCGGTTCTCGGACTGCCCTATATCCTGCCGGCTCAGGCTCAAAAGCACATTACACACAACACGGCGATCACACAGCTGGATTTGCTGGTTCAGCTTGCCGTCCAAAGCCGGAGTTCCGGCACGCCCCCCGCCAGCCCGAGCACCGGCGAGCGCCATATCATTGGGGCGGCAGCCACCGGCGATTGGGCAGGGCAGGAAAACAGCCTCGCGCTCTGGTCCGGCAGTGGCTGGGAATTTCAGGCCCCGCTCACCGGTTGGCAAGCCTATGTTCAGGACGAAAACACCACACTGGTTTTTGACGGGGCAACATGGGGCGGGGAAACGCTCGATTTGCAGAATCTGGCGGGCGTCGGGATCAATACAACCTCGGATGCCACCAACAAACTGGCTCTCTCTGCCGATGCCACCCTGATGACCCATGCCGGTAGCGGCCACCAACTCAAGATCAACAAGGCAACCAGTGGCGACACAGCCGCCCTGTTGTTTCAGGACAACTGGTCAGGGCGCGCCGAAATCGGCCTGAGCGGGGACGATGACCTGCATGTCAAAGTCAGCCCGGATGGCAGCAGCTGGCATGAAGCTATCAGCCTTGATCGGACAACAGGGACCGCCTGCTTCCCCAAGACCCCCCATCTTTCGGCACCGAACCTGATCCGCAATCCGTCTTTTTATTGCGCCCAGCGTGGGGATGGCCCGTTTTCAACCAACGGCTATACCGTTGATGGGTTTAAAATTGTCACAGGGGGAAAAAGCCCCGTGATTACGCGTGAAACACTTCCCTCGGCCGAAGCAGAAACCGTGCAAGGGGAATATTACATGCGGTATGACAACACGGGGCAAACCGGACTATACCAAAACATAAAACTCCCCATAGAAGACGTGTCCACAACAGCCGGAAGTAATCTGGTTTTATCTTTTGATGCGCGCTGCGATAGCATCCAGTCCCTTGCAAGGGTTTATTCCTACCAAGAATTCGGTTCTGGTGGATCACCGCATGTCTACACACCCTTTGTCGGTAGTTTGGTGATTTCCACCGGTTGGACCCGCATTTCCGCAACCGCCTATATTCCTTCTATTGCGGGAAAAACCCTCGGGACCGGTCATTATTTAAATATCATTATTGGCCTCTCGATGAGTACTCCAGGCCTAGAAGGGCAATTTGATATTCGCCGGATCAAGCTGGAAAAAGGTACCAAGGCAACCCCGTTCCAACCATCATCCCCGGCACAAGACATGGCACAGAGCCGCTACTATTTCCAACGGTGGCAAACAGCACAAAACCTTAATGATCTGGCTTATGGCATGCGCGTCACCCCCACGAGCAGCGGTGCCGGACCTTATGATTACAGCGCGGAATTTTAGGAGATCCCCATGGCAAAACCCGATGAACCAGCAGAACCCGCCCCGATCGTCAGTGATATCACCGATATAGGCGGCGGGTTTTATACGGCGGTAATTGACGGCATACCCCTGACCATTCCCGCGGTTATCGGAAACCGTGAATGGGAATTGATCCGCCAGCAACTCCCGCCAAAACCCAAACCCTAGAGCGTTTCTTCAAGCATCTGTTTAAGCCGTGTCAGCAATTCCGGGGATACCTGTTCACCGGTGATTTCGATCCGGTTTCCGCGAAGCACCAGCTTCAGACCATTGGAGGCACATTTAACGGAATGTTCCGCGCGCGGAACATTCTGCGGTTTTACCGGTTGAATGGCCGCAACAAGTGTCTTGATCTCTCGCGCGGCATCCCGATCAGGGTCTTGCTGTAGCGCCAAGACTATCTGCTCAGCGGTATCAGGGTCTTTTCGCAGAGCTTCCACCAATGACAGCCCCAAACGTTCGGGGATTGCTGCAGGGTATTTCAACACCCCGTCAAGCGCGTGATAGAGTGTAATAAAGGACCGGATCCGTGATCTCTTGGCGCGGCTGGCTGTGGCGAACAGAGTCAACAAAGCCTGCTTTTCCGTTTCGAACACCCCGCGCTTGGTGGCTTCTGCCGCAACCCTTGCCCGTTCGTAATAGCTCAGCCCGACCCGGATTTCGTTTTCTTCAACCATCGACACATAGGCCGCCGCCGCATCTGCCGGCGCGCGTTGCAATGCCAGAATGGTCTGGAACGCGGGATTGCCGGTTTCCTGATAAAGCTGTTCAAGCGCCAGCAACCGGCGCCAACCGGAAATCAACCCGTATTTCGGTGCCCCCTTTGGCACATCCGGCAACAGCGTTACCTCGATCGGGGTGCGCTGGCCATGCTCGCGCAGGCTCTCGATCAGGGCCTGCATGTCCTGTGTATCCGCATTGACCCGATCGCGGGCAAGGTGATCCTGAACAATATCCGTCAGCGGAATTTTTAAAACAAACCGCCCTTCGGCCCGATGGCGGGCCATGTCTTCTACCAGTTCATTCAGCGCGTTTTGCGCAGCGCCATCAGCCACGACCTGTGAAATAGGGGCGGATGAAGGCGAGCCAAACATCGACTTGGACTCTATGCCGCCCGCATCTGCCAACCCCGCCGCCCCCAGAAATTCGGGTTTTGGTCCTGATATCCGTTTACGCGCCATCGTCTCTGCTCCCTTTGATCCGGCACTCCGGAATAGAGTATTTGCTTTACCCAAAGACCCTTAAAAGAGTCTTCTTAAAGTGAATTAGCTGTCATTTTCCAAAACATCCCGCCGCCAACTGCCAATCAGCAAACGCTTGAACATTGCATAGGTCATATCGAATGTCTCGCGCCCGCGGGCATAGGTCTCGCGGTTGAAATCCCGATAATCGGCCTCGTAGATGCCGTTGACCTGCTCACCGGCCTGCCCGATCAATGCGGTGTATTCCTGACGGAAAGGCGACATGAACCGCCCGAGGTAAGCCTGCATCAATCCGGCAAGGTCGCTTTGCTGGACCGTATCAAAACGGGTAATCACCGTGCGCACCGCATCCCATTCGAAATGGATCTCCGGACGCCCCAAAGCGCGGGCGGCCATGTTCTCGCCGTCCTCGATAGATTGGAATGTGGAATGCAACATATCGAAAAACCGCCCCGTGGAATCAAATTCCAGAAAGCTCGCACCAAGGGGCACCAGCAGAATATCCGCCGCACTCAGCCCGTTGATCGTCAGATAGCCAAGGGCAGGGGGGGTATCGAGGAAAATCACATCATAGGCATCCAGCACCCCGTCCCGTTCAAGCGCATTGGTCAGCGCATCCCAGAGCTTCCAGCCGCGCACCCCCATGCGCCAAACCGGAATCTGGAACTCCGCCCAATAGAGGTTCAACTGGGCACCGATCAAATCGATGTTGGGCCAATGGGTTTTCTGGATAACATCCTGCGCGGAAATCCCCAAAGCCGCATTCAGGGTTTCATCCAGTGGCTGGGGTGTTTCCCCGCGATCGGCCCGACGGCGGTTTTCCTCTTGCAGCGCAGCCGCATAATCACGGGCGATCAGCGGAAATACCGTATCCCATTCATCTTCGACTTTGCCCCCGAAAATCGACGTCATGGATCCCTGGCTGTCCAGATCAATCACCAGCACCTTGTAGCCGTCCAGCGCCGCACTCATGGCCAGATGCGCGGCTGTCGAGGTTTTGCCGACGCCGCCCTTGAAGTTGGCTACAGCAGTGATTTTCGCCGGCAGGCCTTCGGGGCGGTAGGGAGTATATTCTTTGGCCTTGGAGCCTTCGCTGGCAAAATGGGCGCGCAGGCGTAAAACCTCGTCAAAGGTAAACCACTTGGCCCCTGCGCCGGTTTCAGAACGGCCCTGGGGCAAATCCGGATTGGCTTTCAGCACCCGACGAAAATGCGGGGTGGCCACAGGAATCAGATATTTGGTGATCTCCCAGGTAGAAAACAAACGCAGGGTTTTTTGCCCGTTTTCCAGATGTCCGCGAGAGGCGAGATCTTCACGCCCTCTTGTGCAGACCTCTGCGATTTCGGCGAAATCGGCCGAGGAAACCGGATTGCCCAATTCGGTCAAAGCCGCGTCGGGAGAAATGTTGAAATAGGGTGGAAGGGTGCTCTGCCCCATGATTATGCCTCTATGTGCTGTGTTTTAGGTAACATATCAAAAAACACAGCATATGAAAGAGAAAACGCCATAAGCTGGGCCTTTTCTAAGCAAATCCAGGGGTTAAAACAGGAGAAACAAGGGGTTTTCCGGTTTCTCCAGATTTTTTATCTGTTAATTTTCTGTTATTTATACGTTACGCCTTTTTGGATTTTCGGTAAAAGACTGATTCAAAATATAAATATGGGTTTAAGGATGGGGCAGGTGACTCTGAACCCACGATAGGGCGACTCTGATCCCACGATAAGGCGATTCCAATCCCACGTTCGCCTGTCTTGACTTATCCACAGGGGCATCTAGCCTAGGCGTCATTAAAACCACGATAAGAATCGCATCCAGGCGAGTGGTGAGCAGCAGCAGACAAACGCCGGAAAACCGGTGCAAGGCAGGCAGTAATGACAACAGCGGGGCTGTTACCCGATCGGTATCCAACCCGGGATTTCTTTGTGTGCGATGTGTTTGACGCATTGCCCAAGGATGACCTTGCCTCTATGGAGCATCCGATTTTCTCCCTTTCCACGCGACCGGACCGGCGGATTCTGAAATATGAACACGGGGGCACGCAAATTGAAATCACCCCTTCGGTCAAAGGATTGGCGACGCTGCATGACAAAGACATCCTGATCTATTGTATCAGCCAGCTGATGGCGGCGGTGAACCGGGGGCGGCCGGTGTCCAAGGTTTTGCACCTGAAGGCCCATGATCTGCTGGTGGCCACCAATCGGGAAACCTCCGGAGATGGCTACAAGCGGTTGCGCGAAGCCTTTGAACGTTTGGCGGGGACGCGGATTACCACCAATATTGTTACCGGCGAGCGGCAAATCACCCGTGGTTTCGGGTTGATCGAAAGCTGGGAAATCGTGCGCAGCACGGGGCGCGGGCGCATGGTGAGTGTGTCGGTGAAATTGTCGGAGTGGCTGTTTCAGGCGGTGTTGTCAAAATCAGTCCTGACGCTGAGCCGCGATTATTTCCGCCTGCGCAAACCGCTCGAGCGGCGGATTTATGAAATTGCGCGCAAGCATTGTGGCCGACAGCGCGAATGGCGGATCGGGCTTGAAACCCTTTTGAAGAAATCCGGCTCCGCCAGTCCGCGCCGTGTATTTCGCAAAATGATCCGCGATATGATTGCAGCGGACCATTTGCCCGATTACCAGTTGCACGAAGACCCCGACGACGTCATTCGGGTAACCCCGCGGGCGGTGCTGCTCGAACCCGGCGAGCGGCCGGTGCTGCGCAGTGAAACATTGGAACAGGCACGCGGTATGGCCCCTGATTTTGATGTATATGCGCTGGAGGCGGAATGGCTGAGCTGGTGGGCCGAAAGTGGTCGCCGGCGTTTGCGGGCACCGGATGCGGCCTTTCTGGGCTGGCTGCGCAAACGGATCAAACGATAAGCTTATTTGTGGCTTGAGTGGGCAAGAGTGATATTCGTCACAGTTTTGTATTAATTTGTTTGATTAATTGTATGTAGTCATTAGTGTCTCGTGAACGCCTCGAAAAAATCGGGGGTATTGTATGGGTAAAGGGTGGTATTCGTGAAATCTCGAGCAATTCATTTTGTTTTATTTGTGTTTATTGGCCTGTTTAGTGCCCTAACGGCTGTAGCCAGCGAACCTGTTGAGCGCACGAATTCTTCGGCTCTCTGGTTTGAGAACTGGGGCGATTTAAGCAACGCTTCCTTGGCGGTGGTTTCCCCTGAAGGGGATCGTGTCGATGTGCAAAACGACAGAGGCACACCGGTATTCCGGTTGCGTGATCTGGCCTCTGTGGTGGACGGGGTCTATTCGTATGAATTGCGCGCCGCCAGTTCTGAAAAAATAAAGATCAGGAACCCGGTCGATAACGGACGGGGAAAAGCAGCCAAAACAGAAATGGCAAAGCCGTATCAGATGAACGGTTTTTTTATCGTTAAACGTGGTGTGATTACCCGCAAGGATAATCAGGTGGAAGAATAGATACTGGCGGGTCAAAATGAATATTGGCGGGTCAGATTACGAGAGGGAAATATATGTTGAAACTTGTTCAAAAGACCCGTGCGGGCGGTTTGGTGCTTGGCGCTTCGGTCGTTCTGATGGCGACAAGCGCCCTGGCGGATATTATGCATCTGGACGATGTCATTGTGAACGGAAGCCTGTGTGCCGGCCTGGATTGCGTGAACGGTGAAAATTTCGGCTTTGATACGCTGCGTATCAAGGAAAATAATATGCGGGTTCATTTTGATGATACCAGTGCATCGGCAAGCTTTCCGGCAAATGACTGGCGTATTGTGATCAATGATTCCGCCAATGGCGGGGCAAATTATTTCGCTGTTCATGATGCAACAGCGAATACAACCCCCTTTCGGGTCGATGCCGCTGCCCCCACTAATTCACTTTATGTAAGAAGTACCGGCGATCTGGGTTTGGGAACGTCAGTCCCGGCTGTGAAGCTGCATATGGTCAAAGGCAACACCCCGACGATACGTCTGGAACAGGACGGATCAAGCGGCTTTACGCTGCAAACCTGGGATATTGCAGGTAATGAGGCCGGTTTTTTTGTACGGGACGTCACACACGCCAGCAGCCTGCCGTTTCGGGTTCTGCCGGGGGCTGCTTCACAGGCACTGGTGGTTGCTGGCGATAGTGCTGTCGGAATCGGTGCGGGGACAACCCCGAATGCCTCTTTGCATGTGAAGCGCACGGACGGGACGGCCAAGGTTCTGGTTGAAGAGACCAACGCCACGGTTGCGCCACGCACGCTTTTTGCTCTGGTTAATAACGGGTCTGCCAATTTTACCTTTGAAGACACGTCTGTTGCCGCAGGAAATAATAGCGGCCGTATCTGGAAAATGAAAAATACAGCGGGGGATTTCCTGATAACAACAGCCCCGGGCGGCGCTGGCGAGAAAGAGTTTTCCCTGGATGTGGATGGCAATCTGGTCATTTCAGGTTCGATTACAACAACGGGCGGCACCTGTGGTGGCGGCTGTGACAAGGTTTTTGATGCGGAGTACGAACTGCCCGCGATTGCGGACCATGCCCGGGAAATGTGGGAAAACCGGTATTTGCCGAATGTGGGTCCAACGCAGGAAAATGGCCCGATCAACATTTCCGATAAAATGGGTCGTATGCTGAACGAGCTGGAGTATGCGCATATCTATATCGAACAGTTGAACAAACGGATTGATAAGCTGGAAACGGCGCTTTTGGCGGAAAAAGGCTAAATACCGGAAATATACTCTGTTTCCCTCACGTTTGTTGAGGTAAGACAGAAAGCGAAAACATCATCCGGAGCGAGGGCTTCGGGTGATGTTTATGGTTTCGCGGTAGAGGATACGGCCCCAATGGCTATTATCAGTTTTCGGTATAATTTTATTTTTTTGAAGACGGTGAAAACGGCCGGAACAAGTATTGAGGCGGATCTGGCTTCTCTGCTTGATGAGAATGATATCGTCACGCCAATCCTGCCGCCGTTGTCCAAACATACTGCCCGGAATTATCAGGATTCCTCGGGTGAAGCTGTTTTTTACAATCATATGTCGGCTCAAAAAGTCCGGAATCTGATTGGTCCCGATCCGTTTGAGCGGATGTTTAAATTTTGTGTGGAACGCGAACCTGTTGAAAAATGCATTAGCCATTTTCATATGCTTCGAAATTCCGATTTGCATAATCCCGGCAATGAATACCGTGCCAGTTGGCAAGAGTATTGCGAGGCAGGTAGGTTTCCTGTCAATCTGCCGATTTATACTGAAATGATTGATGGCCAATACCGGTTATTGGTGGATCGGGTTTTGCGATATGATGCATTGGCCGTGGAATTGGCAGAGGTGATGAAAGCCTGCGGCCTCCCGGAGTTTCGCCTGACCAGCCGTGCAAAATCCGAGTATTCCCGCAATCAGCTTATCCGCAAGGAAGATGTAACCCCTGCGCAGCGCGACAAGATATATACAGCTTTTCAGAAAACCCTTGACGTTACCGGAATTGACTGGACGTGTGCGCCCTCTTCTCAACGCTCTGAAAACCCGTAAGGCAGATAGTTGAAAAACGCCATATCGGTTTTGTACATGGCTTCGATCTTTTCGCGTAATTCTGTGTTGTTCAAAATATCATGCAGTAATGCTGCCGGCACATGGGAGGCATTCCGGTGTGGAAGCGAGAGCGGTATCGGCAAGGGTAGCCCCAAAAGCGCAAGGCAGGTGTTCAAAGAGGTTTCAAACTGTTCTTTCCGGATAATGATATCCGGTGTTTGGGCGGTGCCGTTGACTTGCAGGTACTCGGTCATGGGGATGAAGCTTGGTTGTTTTATCACTTCCCAAAACTCGGCCTCGTCCCAATAGTAATCTATCGCCCCCTCATTTGTGGTTTTTAGCCTGGAATGCCAGCGGTGAGGGGAAAAATATCCGGAAATTGCACGCTCGAAAGGGTGGCGGATCGAGGTCACGATCCGGTAATTTTTTAAATCCGGCCCTAAAATATCCGCGTAATCTTGCAAGCAGGCGTGTTTTTTAGGGGTGATCGGACCGGTGATGCCAAAGCGATCAATGCCATCCTGATGTGAATGCACGTGCTTCTTGTCATCGCTCAACGGAAGCAGAATATCCTGAATGGAGTTCCCGCCTGTTTTCGGGATATGGATGTAGATAAATTTATATTTCTCGGATAACATGCAGCGGTCTTTCAGGTGTGTCTATGTGCCTTAATATGCTGATTTGGAACCATATTGCGAATGAATTATACTGTATTGTTTTTTCTATGCTTTGTGTGAATGGCCATAAACACCATGCTCAATAGCTTCATCACCCCCACCCATAAAAAACGCGCCCTGTTTTCGCTGTTGCTGATTGCGGTTCTGGCCGTGTTGTTCTGGACCCAGTCACGCTATCCGGCGCTGGATGATAAAATGCTGATGTCCGGCGCGATCCAGCTTGAGGACCCGATCAGTTTCGAGGCCGCCTTTCCAACCACGCCGGATATGCCCTTGTGGCAGCGGGTGGGGTATTCGACCCTGAACTGGCTGGATACCAACAAAAAGGGCATGAGCTTTGGCCTCGCGCTCGGGGCGGCGTTTCTGACGTTTTTTGGCTATCTGCGGCAGCGTGCCTTTCAGGGCGGGTTTGTCAATTCGCTGCTGGGCATGTTTATCGGCGCGCCGCTCGGGGTCTGTGTGAATTGCGCCGCCCCGATTGCCAAAGGCATGTACAGCGCGGGCATGCGGGCGGAAACCACGCTGTCGGCGATGATTGCCTCGCCCACGTTGAATGTGGTGGTGCTGACCATGCTGTTCAGCTTGCTGCCGTTTTACATGGTGGTCACCAAAATTGTGCTGAGCCTTGTGGTGATCCTGATTGCGGTGCCTCTGATCTGTCGTTTACTCCCCCGGGAGCAGTTGCAAATCCCGCAGACGGTTGCCAGTGAGGGCTGGGACACGGGCGCAGACACGGACCCCGTGTTCACGGCATTTGCGGCGGTGATTGTGTCCTATGGCAAAAACCTGTGGTTCATCGTCAAAACCACGGTTCCCTTGATGTTGCTGGCCGGCTTTCTGGGGGCAGGGGTGGCAACGGTGATCCCGCCGGAACTGTTGCAAGGGGTGCCTTTTGGCTTGCTCACGGTTTTGCTGGTGGCCCTTGTCGGGGTGTTCCTGCCGGTGCCGATTGCCTTTGATGTGGTGGTGGCGGGGGCTTTGCTGAGCGCGGGGCTGGCACCGGGGTTTGTGATGACGCTGGTGTTCACGCTCGGGATATTCAGTGTCTATTCGTTTTTCATCGTGGCGCGGGCCATATCGTTGCGGGCGGCGGTGTTGATGAGCCTGGTTGTGGTTGTGCTTGGCGTGGTCGCGGGCAGCGGGGCCGAGCGCTATCACCAATGGCAAACCGAGCGCGCGCTTGAACTGTTGCTGGGACAAGCAGCCCCCTTTGGCCTGATCCCGATGGCCCATGCGGCCACGCCCGAGGATCTGCGTATTACCAAAATCCCGTTTCAGCCCCGTTCCCCCGCTGCTGAAAAACCGTTTAGCCGCCTGGAAGCGGTGGAAATCGGGATTGATAAGCCGATTGAATTTTCCTTTCGGGATATGTGGCCGCCTTTCTGGGAAGGCCGCAGCCTGTCGAGCGGGGATTTTGATCGGGACGGGGACATTGATCTGGTGATCGCTTCCAGCCGTGCCGGCCTGTATTTTTACGAAAACACCGGCGGAGTTTTCCAACGCCGTGAAATCCCGCTGGGACCTTTGGCGGATGTGCCGGTGTTCAATGCGGTGCTGGTGGATATGGACAATGACGGCTGGCTGGATCTGTTCATCGCCGGCTACCTGTCGGGGAATTTCCTGTGGCACAGTGATCAGGGGAATTTCGACCTTGCCAATCTGAAGCCGGTGCCCAACCGGCCCAATGCCGTTTTGAGCCTGGCGCTGAGTTTTGCCGATATTGACAGGAACGGATATCTGGATGTGGCCCTGGGAAACTGGGCGGCAGGGTGGTATCGCCGCATTCCGGGGGAGGAATCCCGCAACCGGATTTTGCTCAATCAAAACGGGGTGCCGGATGGCAAGGCCTATCTGGATTTACCGGCCCAGCCCGGAGAAACCCTGTCAATTTTATTTTCCGATATCAATCGGGATGGCTGGCCGGATTTGCTGGTGGGCAATGATTTCGAGGTACCGGACGCCTATTATCTGGGCGGGGAAACCGGCCTGCGCAAAATCCGCCGGCAGGACGGGATTATTCCCCACACCACCACAACCACCATGGCAATCAAAACCGCAGATCTGCAAAATGACGGCCTGCCGGAAATCTATCTGGCACAGATTGCCGGACGGTCTTCCGGCGTGTCCAAGACCCTTAAAATGCAGCCCTTGGCGCGCTATTGTGACGGCATCAAACAGGCACCGGCCCGTGCCACCTGTCAGCGGAATATGGCGGTAAAGACATGGTATAAATCCGGCAATAATTTCAATCCTGCCTATGCGGGGAAATGCCAAACCCTGACAGAACCGGATCGGAGCGAATGCAAGGCAATGTTGATCAAGGATCTGGCGATCCAGCAAAATGATCCGGATATTTGCGCGTTGATCCCCAAACAGCAACCGCAGGCCGCGGCCTATTGCCGGATCCATTTCTGGCCGGTGTATCAACCGGATGCGGCAGAACTGGCAGAGGCCTTGCCACAGGTTTTGCGCTCGAATGTCCTGTTGCAAACCACGGATAATGAAACATATTCCGATGTCGCGCTGGCGCAGGGTCTGGATGTTGGCGGCTGGAGCTGGGACACCAAGATCGCGGATTTTGACAATGACGGCCTGCTGGATGTGTATATCGTCAACGGCACATGGGTGCCAAACGAGGTCAGCCCGTCAAACCTGTTTTTCCATAATCAGGGGCAGGGCGGGTTTGTGGAAAAATCCGGTCCCTTCGGGCTTGAGGATTATCTGATGACGGCGGCGGCAAGTGTCTTTGATCTGGAAGGGGACGGCGATCTGGATATTGTGACCCATCCGGTAAATGGCCCGATTACGGTATTTCGCAACAACACCCAAAGCGGCAACAGCATTGGGTTTTCCTTTGATGACAGAAAGGGCAACCGTTTCGGGATCGGAGCGTGGATCGACATTACCTATGCCGGCGGCAAAACCGCCAGCCGCGAGCTGCAACTGGGCGGCGGGTTTATGTCTTTTGATGCGCCGGTATTATATTTCGGATTGGGGGAGGCCCGCGAAATTACCGATGCCACGGTGCATTGGCCGGATGGCAGCCAGAGCCACCTAGGCCCTTTGGCAGCGGGCGCGTTATACCGTTTGGAGCGTGTTAAATAATCTGCAAATCATTGGTCAGGGCAGCCAGATCCGTCATCCCCTTCAGGGTGAGCCTGTCCTGCCCAAAGTCAAACACGATGTCATGGCCGACCACATCGGCATAGGTATCAATGACCTGCTGTTTGCTCAAAGACCCTTGCCACAGGGCGTGATCCAGCCGGATCGTGTCGATGTCGTCTGTAAAATCGGCAATAGCGTCTTTGCCGCTTTTGGCGTTGAACACAAAAACATCCTGGCCCGGTCCGCCAACCAGTTTGTCATTGCCGCCCCCGCCATTCAGCGTATCCGATCCCTTGTTGCCAACAAGGATATCCCGCCCCAGATGGCCAAACAGGTGATCATTGCCTTGGCCGCCGCGCAGGAAATTATTTACCGCATTGCCCTGTAGTGTATCGCCAAACCGGCTGCCCCAGGCATTTTCAATCCAGTTGACAATCCGCCCTTCCACCCGAACGGCTGCGGCCATGGCGATATTGTTGTTCAGTCCGCCGATGGTGGAATAATGCGCGGGTCGCAAGTCGATTTTCACCGCCATGCTCAGGTCGGACCCATCAATCAGATCGCGCCCGCCCCCGTCCCAGATGGTCAGGATCACATGGCGCCCCAGCAGGGTCATATCATCGGCTCCATACTGCCAGACCTGTTCGCGCTGACCGGTGCCATCGCCAAAATAGACAGTGTTTTGGGCGCGGGTATCGGTGTTGGCCCCGTAAAGCTTCTGAAGCGCCTGAATGTCATAGAGCATCGGTGTCAGCGGCCAGGCCTGATCTTCGTATGCGACCCCGCGTTCACCGGGGTGCGGATTATAGGACATCACCGTATACCGGTTGTTGTTATGGGCAAGGCCGTCATAATTTTCCGGATCCTCATTGGGATGATGCAAGCCGAGTGTATGGCCCATCTCGTGCAAATAGGTATTCCAGCTGGTGTGGCCGATTTCATTAACGGCTTGATCCGGGTTATTGGAGTTGATCCATAAATCGCCGCGATTATCTGCCTGTCCCAAGGATACGGGGCGGGGAAACCGGGTGATAAAGCCAAAGGTATCCTGATCGGCAAAGGCGGCACTGCCAAAGGTGATATCGCCAAAACCGCCCTGAACCGTGCCTTCGACCAGATTGATATTGGCCACATCATTCCAGGCGGCAACGGCCAGCCGGGTCAGATCACGTTCCGTGTCTGTCATGGAAAAATCCGCCCCGACCCTGATCCGGTCCGTTGACAGGGGCAGATAGAAATCGGCCTTTCCGTCGTGGTCTGTATCCCGGGTTTTGACGTAATCCGGCATGACATTTTCCAAAAAGGAATAGGTCAGGGTTTCACGGCCATCATGCCAAGCCTTCGGGCTTCGCCCAAGCAGGGCGCTCGCGGTAATATGGTTGCGGCTTGGCATGGATAAGGCCCTGTCTGGAATTTAAACAGGGCCTGTTTTAGAAGCGTTTTTATACGAAGTCAAAATCTGCCGCTGTAATATCGGTTGCTTGGGTATTGTTCAGAATGATTTCTGTGCCCGCCCCATTCAGAATAATCTTGGTATGGTTTGGATTCGGAGCCGTGCGGATATCCAGATCATCAAACTGCATGCCTTTGATGCGGATCAGATCCAGCCCATCCTGAAAATCGGTGATCCGGTTGCGCCCCTGGGCCTGATTGCTATCAAAGAAAAACACATCGGCCTGCCCGCCTCCGGTGAGCAAATCGCGCCCCTTGCCGGCCACAAGGAAGTCTTTGCCCAG
This sequence comes from Robiginitomaculum sp., assembly GCA_015485335.1. GTDB lineage: Bacteria > Pseudomonadota > Alphaproteobacteria > Caulobacterales > Maricaulaceae > Robiginitomaculum_B. The sequence goes on along the minus strand of WFTT01000120.1, from coordinate 6,239 downwards.
CCCGCCGTCCAGATTGTCATTGCCGTTGCCGCCAAACAACCGGTCACGCCCCTGGTTGCCGGTCAGAACATCATTCCCCAAACCGCCAAACAGCCGGTCATTGCCTTTGTTGCCGGTCAGCTCATCGGCCCCAAGCCCGCCAAAGCCTTTGTCATTGCCGCCTTTGCCGTGGAATGTGTCATTTCCCTTGAAGCCCTTGAAACTGTCCTGATTGCTGCCACCGGTGAAATCATCCTGAAAACGGGACCCCAGAACCGTAAATTTATGGGTAAAGCCGGGCAAAGCCCCCCCCGGATTGGGCGGGCCAAGGGCCGCACGTGCATCAAACAGGATGTCTTGCTGGTTTAACAGACCGTGATAAATAGCAGCACCGGTAAAGCCGGCAATCTGTTGTAACCCGTCATAAAATGTTGCCCCGTCCCAACTGATGCCCTTGTAATTGGCCAGCAAGGTTGTGTTGTCATAATAATCAATCCGGGTAATGGTGCCGCCGGTGATTTCGCCGCTGGCACTGATCGATAACCCTGTACCGGTAAGGGTGGTGTTGCGTCCGCCCAGCTCCATAGTGATTTCCGTGCTGGAAGAGGCGGTTATTGTGGCCGCCAGGCTATTGGGAAAACTTGAAAAAGTGAAAAACGCGTGGCTGAAAAAATCCGTATCCGGTCCAATAAAATTTACAGTAAGCATGAATATCCCCTTGTTGCATTTCGAACAAGGCTATCCGGTAATTCGTGCTGTGCAAATGGGGATGCGTGATCAACGGCACGGTTTTGGGAAAAACAGGGCCGTTGAAAGGCCGCTTGACCCTAGATAATCACGATATCATCTGCCAGCACTGCCAGATTGTTAACCCCTGCCAAAGTCAATTCATCCGGCCCGAAATCAAGCACAACATTACCGTTGGAAATTCGGGCGTATGTGTCGATCACTTGCTGTACGGTCAAGGTGCCGGCGCTGCTCCAGAGGGCATCATCCAGGCGGATGGTGTCTTTGTTGTCCTGAAAATCTGTAATGGTGTCGTGGCCATAATTGGTTTTGAAGACAAAGTAATCCCCGTGCAAACCGCCGTTCAGGATATCATTGCCTTTGCCCCCGTCCAGCACATCACGGCCCTGATTGCCATTCAGGCTATCGTTGCCATTGCCGCCGCGCAAAATATCCCGGCCTTTGGCCCCATACAGCGCATCATTGCCGTTGTTGCCTTTCAGGACATTGCCAACAAAATTTCCTTGCAAGGTATCGTTTCCGGCACCGCCGGTTGCATTTTCAATCACCGTGCCGCGTGCAATCACCAGATTGCCGGTCAGCCCGTTGGTGCTGGAAACCGCCTCTGAGCGCAGGTCAATATGTTGGTCCGCCTGCAAACGCACCATGTTGATGGTATCGCGCCCGCCGTGATCCAGAATGGTGAACGAAACCGGATTGCGCAGCGAAAGTACATCATCCAGATAGGCCCCCGCGGTGGAGTTGACGCCATAAACCGTGTCCCCCGTGCGCAGATCGGTTGCGGTATCATAGAGGCTTTGGATCGCCAGAATATCGGCCAGCATCGGGGTTTGGCTGACGGCAAAATCGCCATCTATTGCCGGATTTTCATCCTGATCGAAATAGGACATCACGGTTGCTTGCCAGCTGTCATTGGTGAATTTGTTGTTGACGGTATAGGTGGCCGCACCGTTGTAATTGCCCGCATGGCCAAGCCCGAGCGCATGGCCGATTTCGTGGATATAGGTTTGAAAGCTATAGGTATCCACGCCGGTTCCATAGGTATCCAGCCAATTGGCAGAGACATTGACATCGGATTTGGTGATATAGACCGGTTTTTCCAGATCGGGTGCCGGTGTCAGCTCGGACGTGGAAAAAGCACCGTCGGCTTCATCATCAAACACAATTTGCGCGCCTTCGGGAACGGCCACAAAATTGAAATTGATACCGGTAACACTGGTCCAGGCGGCAAGGGCCTTGGTTGCGAGGGTCTGCCCTGCTGCCGTAAGGCCGGTGATGCTGACGGCAAGGGTTTCCCCCGCACTCACATCAAAGCGCCGTGCACCGTCTCCGGTTTGTGCCCAATACCCTTGGGTGAGCTGACCGGCGATTTCATCCGCCGTGACAAAAAAAGGCGGCAGCGCGCTGGCCACATCGGTGACAATTTCATAATCACCGGTATTGCTGCTGTCGATTTCCAGAAAATACAGACCGGTATATTCTGCCCTGAACCAGATTTCGGAATGCAGGGCGTCGCCATCATCCCCCAAGGCATCATCGGTCACGACTTTGGTGCCGTTGTAGGTATAGAGGCTCAGATGTGTATCCAGATCCGACAGGGCATTTACGCCGGTACCGATGCCCTGAAAATTGTAAATAGCCCCCACATTCAGCCGAATAGCGATCCAATCGGTGTCGCCACTGTCCAGAGAGCCGAAAAAGCTGTTCCCCGGCCCCAGTAAATAATCCGTATTCAGGTCAGCCGAGGCATCTGTGATTTCAAAAACATTTGATGGCGGCGGGGTTGTTGGTCGCATGATTGTTCTGCCTCTGGTTTTGCTCTCTTGCGGATCATATGGTGCCCGCGTTTATCAGGAAGTTATCATAACCGGCTGTGATAAAAAGAAATTTCTATAGAAAATTTTTTGGACCTATCGGGTGTTGCCCAATGGCCATGCCTGCGGGAAGCCACTTTTTACGTGCATTCCGGATATGCCGGATAAATCAGAGGTTTGCCGAGCATATTTGTCGTGGTGTTTTTTTGGGGTAAATGTAAAAACCAGCGTAAATGTTTGCCTTTTGACGAGAACACAGCTCAAATCAACGGCAAGTGTAGATCGGGTTTCAGCCTAGGGTGTTTAAATGAAAATTGCAGTTGCCGGGATCGGCTATGTCGGTTTGTCCAATGCGGTGCTTTTGGCGCAGCACAACAGTGTTGTGGCTATGGATATTTCAGCGGAACGGGTGGCGATGCTGGAGGCGCGCAAATCACCGGTGGCGGATCCGGAAATCGAGGATTACCTTGCCAATCGCAAGCTGGACCTGAGCGCGACGACCGACCCGGGAACGGCCTTTGAGGGCGCGGATTTCATTATTGTTGCCACGCCCACCAGTTATGATCCGCAGACCAATGCTTTTGACACGGATTCCGTTGAGGATGTGGTCTATCAGGCCCGTGAAATTGCGCCCAAGGCCACGATTGTGATTAAATCCACGATTCCGGTTGGTTACACAGCGTCGTTGCAAAAAACCTATGGCGCAGCAGGGCTGTTCTTTTCGCCGGAATTCCTGCGGGAAGGGCGCGCACTTTATGACAATCTGCATCCGTCGCGGATTGTGGTCGGGGCCACGGATGCCCGCGCACAGGCTTTTGCGGATCTGCTGGTGCAAGGCGCGCTGGATGAAAACCCGCCGCTGCTGTTGACCGGTTCCACCGAAGCCGAGGCCATCAAGCTGTTTGCCAATACCTATCTGGCGATGCGGGTGGCGTTTTTTAACGAACTGGACAGCTATGCCCTGGCCAACGGTATTGATTCACGTCAGGTCATCGAAGGGGTCAGTCTGGATCCGCGCATTGGCGGCCATTACAATAACCCGTCGTTCGGCTATGGCGGCTATTGCCTGCCCAAAGATACCAAACAACTGTTGAACAACTATCAATCGGTGCCGCAAAACCTGATCCGCGCCATTGTCGATGCTAACCAGACCCGCAAGGATTTTATCGCCGACCATATTATCGCCCAAAACCCGCGGCGGGTGGGGATTTACCGGCTGACCATGAAAACCGGCTCTGACAATTTCCGTGACAGCTCTATTCAGGGGGTGATGAAACGGATCAAGGCCAAAGGCATCGAGGTGATCCTCTATGAGCCGAGCCTGACAGAAGACAGCTTTTATAACTCGAAGAACTATCGGAATCTATCTGAATTCAAAGAAGATTCCGATATTATTCTGTCCAATCGGGTCGATGACGCCCTGCAGGATATACGCGACAAGGTCTTTACCCGCGATATCTTTGGCAAGGATTAGCTCCTGCCGCTAGACAATCTGCAAGTCATCGTTCAATTCCGTCAGGTCGTTGAACCCTTTCAGGGTCAGGGTCTCGGGGCCAAAATCAAAGACAATATCCAGATCGACGACCTGTGCGAACTGGTCGATAACCTGTTGTTTTGTCAGCTGTGTGTCCCATAAATGATGGTCCAGACGGATGGTGTCGATGTCATTCTGAAAATCCAGAATCCGGTCCTGCCCGCCTTTGTTGCGGAAGACAAAGACATCCTGCCCGACTCCGCCGGTCAGCTTGTCATTTCCCAAACCGCCATTCAGCACATCGTGACCTTTGCCCCCCCAGAGAACATCGCGTCCCTTGCCACCCTGCAGGGTATCGGCCCAACCGTTGCCAAATAGCGTGTCATTGCCAAAGCCCCCCCACAGAACATCTTTGCCCAAACCGCCCTCGAGCCGGTCAGACCCGCCATTGCCAAACAGCTTGTCAAAACCTTTATCCCCTTTCAGAGTATCGCCGCCCAAACCGCCAAACAGCCGGTCATGGCCAAACCCGCCAAGGAGCGTATCATTGCCCTGCGCGCCGATCAGCTTGTCATTGCCGCCCAATCCGCGCAGCTGGTCATTGCCGGTGCCCCCGGTCAGGGTATCGGCATTGATGGTTCCGGTCAGGATCTTGTCGCTGGATCCGGCAAACATACGGCCATAAACACCGTATCCATCCCAATCGCGGTCATTGTCATTTGATTGCCAGCTGACCACAAATCCCCCATCATTCAGGCTGGATACAGACGCGTGTTGCTGATCCAGTTTCGTGAATTCATTCACCTGGAATTCAGCCCCATCCAAAGAGCCGTCTGCATGGAATTTCTGCCCGAAGATACCGCTAAACCCAAAGAACCCGGACGGGTCGGCAGGGCCGGCATCCTGGTTTAACGACGTCCAGGTGGCCACAAACCCGCCCCCCTTTAAGGCGGTTATGTCAACGTCCTGCTGATCGGAGGCGGTTTCTGTGTTGAGCCGGAACTCCTGTCCCACAGGGGCACCATTGGCATGGAACAGCTGGCCAAAGACACCATAGCCTTCTCCGTCCTGATTGTTGGATGTCCAGCTCACGACGAAATCCCCGTTTTGCAAACCGGTTACTGCGGGGGCCTGTTGCTGGTCGCGAATGTATGTGTTGATCTGGAACTCGGCCCCCTGTGCCGTGCCGTCAGCCTGAAAACGCTGGCCAAAAATGCTGTAGGTTCCATGGCCGCCAAAGACATTGCCAACCTGCGCTTCAGAAGCCCAGACAGCCACAAAGCCGCCATTTTCAAGCGCCGCAATATCGGGGGTGCGCTGGTTGTCGCTGGTATAGGTGGCGATGCGAAATTCATCCCCCAACGCCGTCCCATCCGCGCCATACATCTGGCCAAAGACACCGTCGCCGTCCCCGTCTTCCTGATAGGATGTCCAGCTTGCCACAAACCCGCCGCCCTTAAGGCCGGTCAATGCGGGTTCATACTGCTTGTTGCCGGTAAAGCTGTTGATCTGGAACTCGCCGCCCCGCGTGCTGCCGTCTGCCTTGAACATCTGGCCGTAAATGCCGCTGTTGCTGCCGTCCTGGGTATCGGAATCCGACACCCAGGCAACCACAAAGCCCCCGTCGGACAGGGCTGTAATGGCTGGATAGGCCTGTGCGCCATTGTTTTCGCTGTTGATCTGGAATTCATCCCCGATGGTTTGCCCGTCCGCGGCATACATCTGGGCATAAATCCCCGAATAATTTCCCCCGCTACCCTGACCATTGGACATCCAGGTGATGACAAAACGCCCATCGTTAAGGGTTGTCAGCGTCGGGTTGTTCTGGCTGGCTTGCGCAAAGGTGTTAACCTGAAATTCGGCATTTACTGTCATAAGCTTCCCGTTCAGGGCATGTGGGCAATCAGGCGAAAGCGACCACACCCTGCTTTCCTGTGTTGGACCCGTTTTGCATCCACCATGGCTGTAAAAGGAGCCGCGGTTGCCCTGAGAATTCGGAGGTGACACACTGGAACGCCTCTGCGTTCTCTTGTGCAACACAGGTATGTTAGACGAGGATTTGCAGGTTGTCTTTGCGCTAGATTAAACCGCGTAATATCGCCCTAGACAAAACTGAAAATATCCGCGCTCAGGTCGGCAACATCGACACCTTCCAGAATAATCAGGCTGCCGGGGGGCAGAATAATCTTGGCATCCCCGGCAAGGCTCTCTCCAAAGGTCAGATC
>WFTT01000119.1 GCA_015485335.1 Robiginitomaculum sp. | reverse complement strand
ACAAAAACGCTTGCAGGATTCGCCCCTTAGTCCAGAGTTTTTGGGGCTTGAGGCCGAGGCCATCCCGTTGGAGGATGATAGCGCCGATACGGTACTGATCACCTTTACCATGTGCACCATCCCGCTGGTTGAAAAGGCGCTGGGTGAAATGAGCCGGGTGCTGAAACCCAGTGGACGTTTGTTGTTTGCCGAACATGGCGCCGCGCCGGATGACAATGTGGCACGCTGGCAATCGCGCATTGAGCCGGTATGGAAACGCATTGGTGGCGGCTGTCATTTGACCCGCAAGCCTTTAACCTTGTTGGAACAAAACGGGTTTGCGCTGGAAAGTTCCGAGAGCCTGTATGTGCCCAAGGCCCCGCGTTTTGCCGGCTTTGTTTCCTATGGCATTGCCAAACCGCGCTAAGCAGATGATCTAAAAATCATCTTCTCCCAATTTGGCGATCAGGACCTTGATATTGTCGGCCTGGTCCAATGGCGTTACCAGTACCGCCTTTTTGGTGGCGATAATCGCCAGATTATTAATGCCCAAAGCGGCGATCATTGGGGCATCTTTATCAGAAAACAGCAGGTTGTTTTTTGCGTTCAGCGAAACAATGCGGCCATGACGGGTATTGCCGTCAGCATCCTTGTCGGCCAGATCATAAATGGCTGGCCAGGCCCCGACATCGCTCCACCCCACATCCAAAGGCACAACGGCGGCGCACTTTGTTTTTTCCATAACGGCATAATCAACGGATTCGGCGGGGCAGGTGGCAAAGGCCGTGGCATCAAGATGCACAAAGGTTTGCGACTTGCCGGCGGCTTCCCATGCCTGGGTGGCGCCATGCAGAATATCAGGGCGATACTGGTTCATTTCGGCCAGCATCACCCCGGCGGAAAAAAGAAAGATCCCGGCATTCCAAAGATAATCGCCGCTGTGCAGATAGGTCTTGGCGGTTTCCTCATCAGGTTTTTCCACAAAGGCAGCAACCCCAAAGGTCGTTTTGTCCAGGGTTTTACCTTTGCGAATGTAACCATAACCGGTTGCCGGGCGTGTGGGCTGTGCGCCAAAGGTAACAATATGGCCCTTTGCCGCGGCTTTGGTGCCATGTTTGACGACGTCTATAAACGCGCCGCCATCAGCCATAAAATGATCTGCCGCCAATAACAGAATCTGTGCCGCCTCGCCATAAAGCTGGTGCACGGCCAGGGCGGCGCTTACCGCACAGGGGGCGGTATTGCGCGGACATGGTTCGGTAATGATGGTGGTGGGCTGGGTGTTTACCTGTTGGCACTGGGCCAGTACCTGGTCGGCATGGCGTTGGGCACACACCAAAATGGGGGCGGCAAACCCCTGGGTCTGTGGGCAGCGTAAAATCGTTTGTTGCAACAGGGTCAATGTCCCGGTTAACGCGTGTAATTGTTTGGGATGTGCCCGGGTGGATAATGGCCATAGCCGCGTACCGGCGCCGCCACACATGATCACCGGCACAATTACGGGGGAGTTGCTCATGGGGCCATATCTTTCATATTCTCGAGTACGCTTTGGGCTTCGGCTGCCGCACTGACCAAATGGTAAACGATACTGGCGGGAACATGCTCTGACATGGGGTTGCCGTCCAGGTCAAACTGATCAACCCACAATCCGGCTAGTGAACTATCAAAATATGAGCCATGCAAACGGTGCAACAGTGTGGCAACCGGCTCCGCCATTTGCAAATTTCCCGCCTCATAACGCACCAGCATGGATTTCAGCCATTCGGTTTGCCCCCACAGGCGCCGTGTGGGAGTAAGGATGTTGCCATTTTCGTCAAAACCATCCAGTAAGAACCCGTGCCCCTGGGGTGCATAGGTGCCCGCATTTTGCCCCATGGTTCTGGCAAGACCATCTGGTTTTCCATCCTGTATTTCCACGTGCTTATGCAACAACCAGCACCATTCGGCCATATGGCCGGGCTCGACCCTGGCTGGGCGGATGGGGGTAAGGTCTGCATTGAAATCTTCAAATAAAGCGCCGGTCTTCGGATCAATGAAACGTTCGGCCAACAAGGCGGCAATGTTATCAAGCCGTTTCAGAATGGCCTGATCGTTACTGGCCTCATATAGAGCTAGCAGGGCCTCGAACATGTGCATGTGCGGGTTTTGCCGACGTGGTAATTGTACAGGCAGGCCTTCCTGCCAGCCCCCATTGGGCGCGCCCATGGCCTCATCAACAAAGGCCAGGGTTTCCTGGGCCAGGGCAAGGATCTGGGTATCTTTGGTAGCCCGATAGGCCCAGCTGAGCGCCAGAATGTGAAAGGCATGATCATAAAGGTCACGGCGGGTATCGCCCACCGTGCCGTCGGGGTGCAGCAAGTGTACAAATCCCGGTTCATCACCGCCATATCGGGGCTTGCTTACCAGATAGTCCACGGCCCAATTGACCAGGGCACGCGCGTCCATCCATCCCAAAATACTGGCCTGTGAAAAAGCATAAATTTGGCGCGAAGTTACCCGCAACCGGCGAGCCACCTGACCATCCGGGGTGCCATCAAAGTGTAATTGCTCGTAAAATCCGCCCAATTTATGATCTACGCCATGGTGATGCCAAAATGGCATGACATCATCACGGCACCACTTAACGAATATCTGTAAAGATGCCTTCATGGCTTAAAATTTCTATCCTGAAGACTTTAATATAGGGCGCGTACGCCTTATACGTCCACAAAAGCGTTAAGAATGTAATATAAGGCAACCAAAGCGTTTTCCCTTACCATTATCGCATCCACCGTATTGCGTATGGAAAGACATAATGTCATAGCGCTAACCCAATTTATTTTATTTTATGTACCTCGTAATGGAACGGGCTCTTATGGCAGTTAAATCCCTCAAAATCATCACTATAGTAGGGGCTAGGCCTCAGTTTATTAAGGCGGCCAGCGTTAGCCGGGCTTTTGCCTGTGAAGAAGGGGTGGACGAAATTTTGGTTCATACTGGACAGCATTATGATGAAAATATGTCTGCAATATTCTTTCGGGAATTAGATATCACAGAACCGGTCTATAATCTGGCGTTAGGTGGCGGCAGTCATGGCCAAATGACCGGGCGAATGCTTGAAGGATTAGAGGCCATCTATATGAAAGAAAAACCGGACGCGGTTTTGGTCTATGGGGATACAAACTCCACCCTTGCCGGTGCACTGGCGGCGGTAAAGTTACATATTCCCATTATTCATGTTGAGGCCGGGCTTCGTTCTTTTAACAGAAAAATGCCTGAGGAAATTAATCGCATTCTCAGTGATCAATTATCGGATTTATTGTTTTGCCCCACACGGGAATCCGTGAAAAATCTTAAAACAGAAGGAGTCACGGACGGCGTGCATCATGTTGGAGATGTAATGTATGACGCGACCTTGCACGCCATTGAGCGCACCAAAAACAATTCTAATATACTGGAAAAATACTCACTGGCTGACAAACCCTATGCGTTCTGCACGCTGCACCGGGCAGAAAATACGGATGATCCTGAAAGACTGGCAAGCCTTTTGGATTTTCTTGAGCAAGAGGCCAAAACCAGACAGATTGTATTTTCAGTGCATCCGCGAACGCGAAAGCACTTACAAGAGTGCGGGTTTTCTCCGTCCGGGATAAATATGATTGATCCGGTTGGCTATTTTGAACTTCACACTCTGCTCAGTCATTGTGACCTGGTCATTACGGATTCAGGAGGTGTGCAAAAAGAGGCATATTTCCATCGTACCCCCTGCATCACAATGCGAGATGAAACAGAATGGGTGGAAACCATTCAAACCGGTTGGAACCGATTGTGGACTATGCCCGACTGGGTTGGTAGTAGAGATCAAATACCGGATTATGGTAATGGGGATGCCGCCCACATCATCGTTAAGATAATTCTTGACCGCTTCCGAAGCTGAAGCGCCAGAAATATATGTGAAGGAACGTCCATGAAGATTGTAGCCATGGTACCAAACTCCGGCGCACGCGACGTCAGAGTAGTCAAAGAGGCCCGCACACTGGTTGATGCTGGGCATCGTGTTGATGTGATCGGCATACGGGAACCTGACCACACGAGTATTGCTGCAATTTTACAGGAAAACCTGATCGTACATAGGGTCAACTGGCAAGCCTCAGCATTTCAGCGTACCACCTTGATTTTGCTGTTGCTCACTTTTCTTGGGGCTATGCTGGGTTTGTATCTGATATACCAGCTCGTGAAACTCGGGCTTTATATCAATGCGACACTGGGCATTAGCGATGGAATTGTCGGGCTATGGAACAGCGTGACGACTTCTATACTGGCGGTCTGGACTAGCAGTGAAATCCTTACAAACCTGTATAATGGGCGATTTGACGAAATCGGCTTAATAGGCAGTTTCGCTCTGTTGTTCGGTTTTTTTGTGCTGCTTATCTTTTTTGCTGCGGGGGCTTGGTTTGGCTGGCGCTATGTCCGACCGGGCGTGATGTCCATGCTGCGCAAGGTAAAAGCCTTGTTTACGGTTTTCTTTGAGCCGGCCAAGAGTTTTTCTAATTTTGCGCTGGACTTTGCAGATATTGAGCGCATCCACCTTGGCTCTACCCAGTTCTTGTTCGAAATGATTGGCAATGAAGGGTTATGGCCATTTTTCGTTAATCAGTTACGAAACCTTGCTGCTCTCATCCAATACCGATCTGTGCATACATTACAAACCAAACGCATGGTTGAACTGGCCTTGGAGTTGGAACCTGAATTGATTTATTGTCATGAGGTCGGCACCTTAAAGGCAGGGGTTATAGTAAAGAAAAAGCTCGGGATTCCTTTGATTTATGACGCCCATGAAATGTATGACGCTCTTGTTCAGGGCGCTCCGCATATATTGAAGCGTTACAAGAAATTGCATGAAAAGTATTTTTCAGAGGTGGACGCATTTGTCACCGTTAATGAGACCATTGCCGATATTTACAAGGAAACATATCCGGAAATCAAAAAAACCGTCATCATTAAAAACGCGACACCAAAGGCAAAGCTAAAACCCTATGACGGGCGTTTGCATGAAGCTGCCAAATTGCCATATGGCAGAAAAATATTGTTGTACCAGGGGGGGTATTCCCCCAATCGAGGAATTGAAAGCATCGTTAAGGCGGCCCCTTTTCTGCCTGATGACTGGTCGGTAGTCCTGATGGGATGGGGGCGGCTTCAAGAAGAGCTGGAAGAGCTAATCGAGGAACAGGCTGAGGAATGGACCAAGAAAACAATTGACAATATTATCAGCGAGTTGAAGAGAAAAGGCCGCGAAAAAATTACATCCGAAGCGCGGGACATTCTTTTATCCCTTTCTCCGGCTACGGATGTTGCTGTACTGGAACAGAATATCAGGGCCATTTATAATCAGACGCCGACCGAAAATGATATTATTGAGGCCAGTGAGGCATCAAACAATACTAACCAGTTGCTGGAAGAAACGGATCCGCAATGGTCGAAAGGCGGGATTGAAGCCCAGTTAGGCATAGGGGAAAAACCCAGCAGGCCTGAGCTTATAAATACGATGAAAGTGCGTAACCGGTTGGTACAACGCTATATCAACAAGGTCATAAAAACGCTGACACAATGGGACAAAGCCGGAAATGGTTTGCGTACGGAGATAGAGGTCGGCATCCTGAAAAAAGTATTGCTGGAAAATATACCGCGCCTTGACCCTGAAAATTATGAAAAGGTGCGCATGATTCCGCCAGCTGTACAGGAGCAACTACCTCTGTGGTCGCAGGGCGCAACTTTGGGTGCCATTCCATATCCCAATGACGGCCTTAACCATTGGGCCTGTTCCCCGAATAAATTATGGGAATATCCTAATGCTGGCGTACCAATTCTCGTTAGCCCGGTGCCAGAATTGTACAAGGCTGTAACCCATGATGGCATTGGCTGGGTATTGCCTCCCGATCCATCTCCACAACAAATTGCGATGATCATACAAGAACTCACGGATGAAGAATTCAGTGCCGCCAAGGTGCGTTGTAAAGCCTTTATCGACCGCGATAATTGGGACGTTTATGCAGCACGTTTGATTGCCCTGATTGGAGAATTTTCCCCATCGCCTGCTATGCAAAACTAAAACTGTGATCCACTTTTTGCACGGGCTTTGCGGAATTTAGGTATGAGAAAAACCACTCAAGCGGCGTATGACTGGATAGAAGGGTTCAGAAACTGGAAGCTAGGCGTTCAGCTGGCTCTGGAAGATATCCGTGATCGCTATCGGCGCAGTGTTCTGGGCATATTGTGGGTTACCACCACCTTCCTGTTGTTTATTGGCATTAAGGCATTCGTCTTTAGTTCTATGAATGCCATGAGCATGGCTGCCTTTACGCAATACCTGACCATTGGATTTGCCTTGTGGACGTTGATCAACATGCTGGTGGTTGACGGCTCTGCCACGCTGGTACGGTCCCGGCAATGGGTGCTGTCCAGCTCTCTTTCCTATGCCATTTATATTTTGCAGGCCGTGTTTCGCTCGTTCTTGAATTTCATGCTGGTCGCCATTGCGGCCATTATCATTCTGGTCTTCACCAAAATGTCTCTGACCAGTGCTGCGTTTACGCTCATACCGGCATTTGCGCTTTATTTTGTAACGGGGATTTGGGTATCAGCCTTGCTGGCGCCGCTGTGTGCCAGATTTCGGGATATTCTGTATGCATTACAGACGGGGATGCGGATCATGTTTTTTGCCACGCCGATTATCTGGACCCCGGAACCGGGAACCACTCGTGGCCTGATTGCTTTGTGGAATCCCTTCACGCATTATCTGGAAATTGTGCGCGATCCGTTGATAAATGGCATAATCCCGGTGCAAAGCTGGATCATTGTTGGCTCCATTACGGTGGTGGGTATTCTGGCAGCGGCGGTTTCATATACGATAACGCGCGACCGGCTCGCTTTTTGGGTGTAATATGACTCGTCTGATTGCTGATCGTGTTTCTCTGTATTTTCCCTATTCCGGCAAACCGCTGGATTCCCAAACCGCCATGGCCAAAGTCGGTGGGGCAATTATCAAACGCAATGGCCGTTCTTATGTGCGGGCCCTGCATAATGTCAGCTTTGAACTCAATAATGGTGATCGCCTGGGGCTGGTTGGTCATAACGGGTCCGGTAAGTCCACCCTGTTGAAGGTGCTGGCAGGTATTTACAAACCCCAGGAGGGCCGGATCATTACCGAAGGCAAGGTAGGCAATGCGCTCAACCTCAGCCTTGGGTTTCGAAACGAGGCCACGGGGCGGCGCAATATTTATATCAAGGGCATGATTGCCGGCCTGTCTCACAGGGAAATTGATACCCTGATCCCGGATATCGAAACCTTTACCGAGCTGGGCCCCTATCTTGATCAGCCATTTCATACCTACAGCCAGGGCATGCGGATGCGGCTGGGCTTGGCCATTGCAACGGCTTTTCGCTATGATATTTTGCTGTTGGACGAGTGGATCGGTGCCGGGGATGCGGCTTTTCGGATCAAAGCGGCCGAGCGCACGGCCGAGCTGGCGGAACAATCCTCAATACTGGTGCTGGCCTCACATAACCCGAAAATTATTTCCAAAAACTGTGATCGTAAAATCACCCTTGAATATGGTGAGATCAGCGAAGATGAGCGGATTGAGCCTGAGGATTAATAGCCCGCCTGGCGGTCCACCAAATGCAAGAGCGGCGCGCCGGCCTCACGGCGGGCAATGTTTTGCGCAATCCTTTCACTGGCCGTGTCGGGCCGGGTTTGCGAGGCAATGTGCGGCGTGACTGTAACCCGTGGATGCGCCCAGTATGGATGATCGGCGGGCAGGGGCTCAACCGCAAACACATCCAGGGTCGCGTGATGGATATGGGCGCTGTCTAGTGCAGCCAGCAAGGCTTCATCATCAATCAACGGCCCGCGCCCGGGATTGATGATCACCGCGCCTTTGGGCAGTTGGGCGAGCGTTTTAGAATTCAGAACATGCCGGGTTTGTGCCGTTTGCGGCAGCAATAAAACCAGAATTTCAGAACGGGTCAGAACCTGGGTTAAGCCATCATCACCGCTGAAACTGGTGAGGCCAGGAATATCTTTTGGCCGGCGGCTCCATCCCAGCACGTTAAAATTAAGGGCCGCCAAAGCCGCGGCGCAGGTCTGGCCCAGGGTGCCCAACCCCAATATGCCTACGGTTCGGTTTCGCGCCAGCGGTGGTACGTCGGGCTGCCATTGTCCATTCTGTCCCAGGATATGGCGATCCATGCCCAGATGATGGCGCAACACGTGACCGGTCACCCATTCGCGCATGCCCTCAGACAGGCCACGATCCACCATGCGGGCCAAGGGGATGTTCAGGGTGTCATTGCTCACAATGCGCTCTACCCCCGCCCAGAGGCTCAAGACCGCCTTGGCACGGGTAAAGGGGGCAAAATCTTTCACCGGTCCACCGGGGGCATAGACCAGATAGTCTACCTTTGCCGGGTCTGTACATTCTGGTGACAGGGTATAGTTCAGTCCGGTTTCATCCAGGGCGCGGCGCAAGGGGGCCTGGTATTCCTGCCAATCGGCCATGGGGGCACAAAACAGCACCTGGATCACGCGGCAAAAACCTCGTCCATATTCTCCACGCCCTTGATCTCGATGGGATTTCCACAAGGGTCATAGAAAAACATGGTGCTTTGCTCGCCGGGCTGACCTTCAAAACGGCTACTGGGGGGCAATACAAACTCTATGCCCGCTTTGGTCAGCTTGTCGGCCATGGCCTGCCATTCATCCATGGGTAGCACCACACCCAGATGCGGCATGGGCACCAGCGCGCCTGCCACCTTTCCAGTGCGCGCGGTTTTGAACGGTTCGCCCAGATGCAGCGAAAGCTGGTGACCGAAAAAATTGAAATCAACCCAGGTGTCCATAACGCGCCCTTCGGTACAGCCCAAAAGGCCACCATAAAAGGCCCGGGCCTCGTCAAGGTCAGTAACATTGATGGCAAGGTGAAAAAGCGACATGGATTTTCCCTATTATGCAACAAAGGGTGAAGCTGCGAACGCTCATAAAAGCGTTCGCAGTAACATTCAAAACACATTTACCTGATCTGAGCCATGACCTTGTCAGCCAGATCCGCAAAAATCTTGCCCAATGGTGATGTCGGGTCGGTGGCCGGCGGGGTGCCATTGTCCGAGGCTTCACGCAAGGCCGGGTCCAGCGGAATTTCGCCCAGAAAGGCCACATCCAGCTCGTCGGCGGTGCGTTTGGCGCCACCGGCACCAAAAATATCAATGCGTTCACCATTGGCCGGGTTGATAAAGCCCGCCATGTTTTCCACCACACCCAAAATGGGCACATTGGCTTTGCGGAACATATGCACGCCGCGGCGCACATCGGCCAGCGCCACCTCTTGCGGGGTGGCGGCAATCACTGCCCCGGCGAGGTTTACCGTCTGCACCAGGGTCAATTGTGCGTCCCCGGTGCCTGGCGGCATGTCGACAATCAACACATCCAGACCACCCCAGTCGGTATCGGCAAACATTTGTTGCAAGGCCCCGATGATCATCGGCCCACGCCAGATCACCGCCTGGCCATCGCCAACCATAAAGCCCATGGAAAGGGTTTTAACCCCGTGAGCTTCCAGCGGAATGATTTTTTCTTCGGGGGAAAGTTTGGGTTTTTGTCCCTGCAGGCCCAAGAGGATCGGTGCCGAGGGGCCGTAAATATCCGCATCCATCAGGCCAACACGCTTGCCCTGTTGGGCCAGCGCCACCGCCAGATTGGTGGCAATGGTGGATTTACCCACCCCGCCTTTGCCCGAGGCCACGGCAATAACGGCATCAACGCCGGGCAGAGCCTTGGGCGTTGGCGGCGGCGGCACGCCATGTCCGCCGATTTTACCGCTTTTCTTGGGTTCTTCGGCAGGTTGATCCGAATGGGCCGTCAATACTGCGGTCACCGCGGTAACGCCTTTGACTTTACGCGCCGCTTTTTCTGCTTTCTCTCGAATTTTTTCCATGGCTTCGGCCATTTCCCGGCTGGTCTGGATGGCAAAGCCAACCCGTCCATCCTTGACCGTTAATCCCTGAACCACCCCGGCAGTCAGGATGTCCTTCCCACTTTGCGGGTCTTTAATTTTACCTAAGGCCTTGCTTACGGTATTAATTGTAGCATCCGTCATGCGCTTGCTCCTTGATTGGCGCGGTACTTAAGGCCACATATCGGTCAGACGCTGACACGATTCAAGAAGAAAGGCGAAACATGCCCTGGAATGATCAGTCAAACGGAAACGACACGCGCGGGCAAAAGCCCGGTGATAATGGAAAAAGCCCATGGGGCAACGGTCCTCAGGGGGGGGGTGAACCTCCCGAAGTGGATGTGGATGAAATTGTGAGAAATCTGCAACGCCGCTTCGGTGGTATCTTTGGCGGTGGTGGCGGTAATGGCCGTGGCCGCGGTGGCAAAGGTCTTGGTGGACTGGGCATAGGCGTGATTGTGATCGTGCTGATCGGGGTGTGGTTTTTCACCCCCGGTTCCGGCTGGTACATTGTCAAAGCCGAAGAGCAAGGCGTGGTCTTGCGCTTTGGGGCTTATAACCGTACCGAGTTGCCGGGCTTTCACTGGAAACTACCAGTGCCATTTGAAACGGCGCTAAAGCCAAAAGTTGCCCGCGTACACCAGGAAAACATCGGCTTTCGGGTGTCCCGTGGTCGCAACACCTCTTCCAGTATTCCTCATGAAAGCCTGATGCTGACCGGCGATGAAAATATTGTCGATATCAATTTCTCGGTAATCTGGCAGATCAAAAACGCTCGTGATTTTCTTTTTAATCTTGATGATCCGGTCGGGGCGGTCAAATCCGTCTCCGAAAGCGCCATGCGCGAAGTGGTCGGCAAGAACGATCTTGAACCGATCATCACGCAAGGTCGCCAGATTGTGGAAACCACAACCCGTGAACTGATCCAGAAGGCGCTGGATGAATATGGTGCCGGGGTGATCATCACTCAGGTGCAATTGCAAAAGGCTGATCCGCCGAGCCGGGTTCTGGAAGCCTTCCGCGATGTGGTCAATGCCGGTCAGGATGCGGAAACCAAGGTCAACCAGGCCACGGCCTATGCCAATGATGTGGTGCCCAAGGCCCGCGGTGATGCGGCAAAGCTGGAACAGGAAGCCATCGGCTATCGTGATTCGGTAATTGCTGAGGCGGCCGGTGAGGCCGAACGCTTTAACCTCATCTACAAAGAATATAAAAAAGCCCCCGTGGTAACGCGCCAGCGTATGTATCTGGAAACCATGGAACGGGTGCTAAAAGGTACCGACAAGGTGTTGCTGGATAAAAATGCCGGTAACCAGGTGGTGCCATACTTGCCGATCAACCCAAAACGTAGCAACACACAGGGAGGCCGCTAATGGGACGCTTGCTCACAATACTGGGAACTCTGGTTGCGGTGCTGGGCGTGGTTTTCGCCAGCACCATGTTGTTCACTGTGGACCAGCGCGAACAGGCGCTGATCCTGCGCTTTGGCGAGCCGGTCGGCGTGGTTAATCCGTGGAATGCCAAGAAAGAGGACCCCGGCCTGCACATGAAAACCTTCCCTTGGGAAGATGTGGTCAAGTTTGACCGGCGTAATCTGATGCTGGACATCCCACCACAGGAAATCACGGCCTCGGATCAGGAACGCCTGATTGTCGATGCCTTTGCTCGTTTTCGCATTTCCGACCCCTTGCAGTTTTACAAGGCGGTGACCGATGTGCGCGGGGCTACGGCACGCCTTGCCCCGTTTATGGAGGCTTCGCTTCGCCGGGTTTTGGGTGGGGTGAAATCCAATGACATCGTCTCTGGTCACCGGGCGGAGCTGATGGTGGCCATTCGCGATGCGGTGAATGCACAGGCACTTGAGTCCAATCTTGGGGTTGAGATCATGGATGTGAAAATCCGCCGTGCGGACCTGCCCGAACAAAACGCCGAGAAGGTCTATTCGCGTATGCAGTCCGAACGCCAGCAGGCTGCGTCGCAAATTCGTGCCGAGGGCGAGGAACGGGCCCGTACGGTGCGTGCCGAGGCCGCCCGAACGGTTCGAGTGACGATTGCCAAGGCGCGGGAAAAAGCCTCTATCCTTCGGGGTGCCGGGGATGCCAAGCGTAATGACATATACGCGGCGGCCTATAGCAAGGATCCAGAGTTTTTTGCCTTTTATCGTTCAATGGAAGCTTATGAAAAAGCTTTGGTTGATGGCAAAACCTCTATGGTGCTATCCCCGGACAGTGACTTTTTTCGCTATTTCGACAAACAAAAGTAACAGGCCTGTATGTTGCGATTACAAAGTTTGACATGGCTACTTGCGGGGCTGGCTCTGATGCTGGCCCCGTCGGCATTTTCTCATCCGGCTCCGGACGGCTTTGCCAAACTGGCGGCGCGTTTGTCTCCATCGGTGGTCAATATTTCCACCAGCCAGAAGGTCGAGGGCGATCTGCCGCTTTTTCCCAAAGGCTCGCCGCTGGAACGCTTTAACGACACGTTGGGGCGAAACGGACCGCGCACTGAAAATTCGCTTGGCTCCGGCTTTGTTATTGATCCAGCTGGCATCATCATCACCAATGATCATGTGATCAAAGGCGCTGATGAAATTGATGTCACCTTCCCCGATGGCACCACTTTGGTGGCTGAGGTGGTGGGCCATGATGCAGCCACCGATCTGGCGGTTTTGCGGGTAAAGCCCCAAAGTCCATTACCAGCCGTGCCGCTGGGCGATTCCGATACGGCACTTAGCGGTGATTGGGTGCTGGCCATTGGCAACCCATTTGGACTGGGTGGATCGCTTTCGGTTGGCATTATTTCAGCCCGTAATCGTGATATTCAATCTGGCCAGTATGATGATTTCATCCAAACGGATGCGGCGATCAATCGGGGCAATTCCGGCGGGCCATTATTCAACATGGATGGCGAGGTCATTGGTGTGAACTCGGCCATTTTATCGCCTTCGGGCGGCTCGGTGGGGATCGGTTTTGCCATCCCGTCCAATCTGGTGCGTCAGGTGGCCGATCAATTACTGAAATATGGCCATACCCGCCGGGGCTGGCTGGGGGTATCGGTGCGCTCTATCACGCGTGAAGTGGCACAGACCTTTGGCCTGGATAAGGCCACAGGCGCCCTGGTGGTCAGTGTGACCTCTGGTGGACCGGCGCAAAAGGCGGGGCTGGAAGTTGGCGATTTGATCATTCGCTTTGATGATCAGGATATTGCCGATTCTCGTGCCCTGACCCGCATTGCCGCCGACAGTGAAATCGGTCGCAAGGTAAAGGTACACTATATTCGGGGTAAAAAGCCCCGGGTGACCAGTGTGACCATTGGCCGTTTACAGGAAGACGATGACGAAGAGGCCAATGCCCGCGCCACCACGGCCACCCCAACCAGTGGGCAGGTCATGGGTATGAGCCTGTCGGTTCTCGATAATACGTTGCGCCGGCGCTATAATATCCGTTCAGATGTGGCCGGGCTGGTGGTGACTGATATTGCCGTGGGCAGTGATGCGGCCAGTAAAATCCGGGTTGGTGATGTGGTCGAGGAAATCGGCTGGAAAGCCGTTGCCTCGGTAGAGGATGCCCAGGCCCGGGTGGCGGAACTAGAAAAATCGGGCAAAGGTCCGGTGGCATTATTGATCAATCGCCATGGTGAATTGTTGCCGCGGGCGTTGAAGTTCTAGTCTGTATTGGTGTCAAAAAACGGGGGGCATCGCCTTTAGCGCGAGGATGCCCCGGTAAATTCGCGGCGACGGAACCCCTGAAAGAAAAGCGCTGTGGTCAGATCCGTATGGCGGATTTGTGCATCGGCGGCCTCTGCCAATATAGGCTTGGCATGATAGGCAACGCCAAGGCCGGCGGCCTTGATCATGGCGATATCATTGGCGCCATCGCCAATGGCCAGCACCTGCTCGGGGGTAATGTTCTGGGCATCGCAATATCGAACAAGCGCTTCGGCCTTGGCATCGCGCCCCAGAACTGGCGAAGCCACTTCGCCGGTCAATAGGCCGTCTTCTTCCAACAATTCGTTGGCTTGGTGTTCGGTAAAGCCGGCCAGTTGGGCCACCCGACTGGTGAAATAGGTAAAGCCGCCAGAAACCAGCGCCGTGGTGGCACCCTTGGCACGCATGGTGCGGGTCAGGACGCGCACGCCCTTGTTTAGATGGATGCGTTCCTCAAAACACTCGCGCAATAAGGTGCTGGGCTTGCCCTTCAGCAGGCGCACCCGGGTGCGCAGGGCTTCTTCAAAATCCAGATCGCCCGCCATGGCCGCCGCCGTGATGGCGCGGACTTCGTCGCCAAACCCGGCCAGGTCGGCCAGTTCGTCCAGGCATTCCTCGCCAATAATGGTGCTGTCCATATCGCAAATCAGCAGGCGTATACGCAAGGCACTTTCATCGCGCAGGCACCAATCCACCGCAATGTCTTCAAACGCTTCGGCCAATTGATCGTGCTCTGCCATGCCACGCATGGTCAGTGCTTCACCCGGCGACAGAGATGACATATGCTTCCAGCCCAGCGCTTCCGCGCGCGTGCGGGCCTCTCCTAGGGCGGGGTCATCGGGACGAGATACTAATATTAGCGTCGTGGCAGTCATGGGGTCTCAGGCTTTGCAAACAGGATTAACGCCTATCCTTCTCATTTATGGGCCGACGGCAAGTGGTAAAAGTGCTTTGGCCGTTGATTTGGCGCATCATTTTGACGGAGAAGTCATCAATACCGACTCTATGCAGGTATATCACGGCCTGCCCATTCTGACTGCGCAACCTGGTTTGACCGAACAGGATGGGGTGGCCCATCACCTTTATGGCCATCTGGATGCCCGCTGTAATTACAGCGTCGGTCTTTGGCTTGACGAGGCCCTTGGGGTCATAAAGGCAGTTCGTGCCAGGGGTAAGGTTCCTATACTGGTTGGCGGCACGGGCCTTTATTTCGAGGCCCTGACCCGGGGGCTAGCCAAAATCCCCCCCGTGGGGGAGGCCGCCAGTGCGCAGGCAGTTTCTTTGCTGGAAAACAAGGGAATAGAGGCGCTGCGCGCTGCGGTGACGCGCGTTGACCCGGCGGCGGCGACCCGTATTCTGGGCGATGATCGCCAGCGTTTATTGCGTGCCTATAGCGTGTATCTGGAAACCGGCCAGTCCCTTAGTGCCTTTCAAAAAGATACGCTGCCCGCGCTGCCCCCTGGTTCATGGTGTGCCATGTCACTGTATCCGGAGCGGGAAAGTCTGTATGCGCGCATTGCTGCGCGTTTTGATGAAATGTTGGCGGCGGGGGCGCTGGACGAGGCCCGCGCCTTTGCCGAGCGAGATCTGCCGGATAATCTTCCCGTTATGAAGGCATTAGGGCTAAAAGCACTGATCGGTCACATAAATGGCCAAATTACATTAGAGCATGCTAAGGTAGAGGCAGTGCGTGACACACGGCGTTATGCCAAACGGCAATACACCTGGGCGGGTGGGCGGTTTTCCCATTGGCCAGTGATCAATGGCAATGCACCGACAGAGCCGCTAAGCAAGGCGCTGTACATAATTGAAAATGACAAACCGGCCTGAAGGTTGGACCGCATAGTGAGAGTATTAAATGACGGTTATTGATCCAACTGATGATTACCAGAGCGCCGCTGCCTTGGGCGGTCGGCGTCCGGCTATGTCTTTATCCTTGCCAATACTGGTATTGGGATTGGTGATCGGAGGAGTGTTGTTTGGGGCGTTACAATCTGGCCAGATCCCCAGCATAAATAATGTGATTGGCTGGCTTGAATCCTGGCGTACGTCACCATTGGCTGTGCCGATGATCATGGCTGGGTTTGTGGTGCTCAGCTTTGCCACGGTACCGCAATTTGTGTTGATCAGCATGTGTGTGGTGACTTTTGGACCGCTTGCTGGGCTGGGAATTGCCTGGAGCGCCACGATGCTCTCAGCCTGGTTGGGCTTTATGGCCGGGCCGGTGTTCAGTCGCGCGGTGGCGCGGCGGTTTTCCAATTCAATGCTGGACCGTATGATGGATTTTGTAGCTCGCAATGGGTTTTTAAGCGCCCTGTTTATACGGTTTTTGCCTACGGGTCCGTTTGCGCTGGTTAATCTGACCTTGGGGGCAGCCCAGGGGCGCGTAATGCCGTTTTTATGGGGTACTGGTATTGGTATTTTACCCAAGACCGTATTAATCGCCATGACCGGGGCTGGTCTGTCCCAGGCCGCCAATGGCCGTTACCAGATGATGATGGTTATTCTGGCCATCACAGCCCTGATTTGGCTGGTTCTGGCCATATTTGGCAAGAGAATGGTGCTAAGGCTGATAAAACAATCGCAAATTGCGCCCTCAAGCCTTGAAATCAAACGCGCGGCATCGCAAAAAGGGTAAAGTTTTTCTCGGCTGTGACATTTGTGCACAAATCCGACTCGCGAAAAGGTTCGCTCATCCATGTTGGCGCGTTTATTTGGTTTAATGTCGGCCGATATGGCCATTGATCTGGGAACAGCTAATACGCTGGTTTATGTCAAAGGCAGAGGCGTGGTTCTGAACGAGCCATCGGTGGTGGCCTATGAGATTAACGGCGGGCGCAAAGTAGTGCGCGCCGTGGGCACCAAGGCCAAGGAAATGCTGGGCAAAACCCCCGGCCATATGGAGGCCATCCGCCCGATGAAAGACGGGGTCATCGCAGACTTTGAAGTCGCCGAGGAAATGATCAAGTCCTTCATTCAAAAAGTACATAACCGGCGTACCTTTACCAGCCCGCAAATTGTCATTTGTGTGCCTTCCGGTGCTACGGCGGTGGAACGGCGCGCCATTCAGGATTCGGCCATGGCCGCCGGTGCGCGCCGGGTTTATCTGATCGAAGAACCCATGGCCGCTGCACTGGGCGCGGGTTTGCCCATTAACGAGGCCACTGGCTCCATGGTGGTAGATATTGGCGGGGGGACGACCGAAGTGGCGGTGCTCTCCCTTGGCGGCATTGTGTATTCGCGCTCGGTTCGTATTGGCGGCGATAAAATGGATAACGCCATCATCAATTATGTGCGCCGTACCACCAATATGCTGATCGGTGAGGCCAGTGCCGAGCGGATCAAAAAAGAAATTGGCAGTGCTGCCGCGCCCAAAACCGGTGATGGCCTGTCGATGAATATCAAGGGCCGTGATTTGATGGCCGGCGTGCCGCGCGAAGTGCGCATCACCGAATCCATGATCGCTGAATCCCTGTCCGAGCCAGTGGAGCAAATTGTTGAGGCGGTGAAAATCGCGCTGGAATCCACCCCGCCGGAACTATCGGCAGATATCGTCGACAAGGGCATTATGCTGACGGGAGGTGGGGCCTTGTTGCGCAATCTGGATATGGAATTGCGTGTGCGTACTGGTCTGCCGGTCATGCTGGCCGATGAGCCGCTTTCCTGTGTCGTGCTGGGTTCTGGCGAGGCGCTGGAAAACCTGAAAGTCATGAAGGGGCAATTGTCGGCGGTTTAACCTGTCGGCAAGGCCGGACGGCAAAAAGTATTGGATTGAACATTAAAACCCGTGGAAAGGCTGAACCCTGATCAATGGCAAAACGGCGCTCATTAGGGATCATCAGCGGACTGGGCGGTCCGTGGGCCAGAGGTTTTCTGGTTATCCTGGTGTTGTTATCCATTGCCCTGCTGGCAATAGACCGGGCCCGGCCAGAACAATCGCCATTTTTCCATATCAAACAGGCGGTGGCCGATACTACCCGGCCGGCACTGATCATATTGTCCGCCCCCTTGCGCACGCTCAATCAGGTCAGCGCTGCGATTGCGTCGAACTGGCAGGCGGCCAAGCGGGTACGTGAGCTGGAACGCGATAATCGCAATCTGATGCAATGGCGTGATCTGGCGCTGGCTTTGCACGAAAAAATGAACCGCTATGAAGAATTGCTGGGCGCCCCCCAGGCCCCCACCCCCATTGTTATAACCGCCCGGGCGATCACCGATGCAGGTGGGCCGTTTGTGCGTGCCCGGCTGGTGAATGTGGGTTCCGATGATGGTGTGGCCGAAGGACAGGCGGTACTGGCCTATAATGGCCTGATCGGCAGGATCATGAGTGTTGGCAAGCGCACGGCCCGGGTTTTACTGTTGACCGACCTGAACAGCCGGGTGCCGGTTTTTATTACTGATATTGGTGCCCATGCAATTCTGGCTGGTGATAATTCGGGGGCACCGCGCCTGATTTATATAGAGCGCGGGGTACAGGTGGACGCCGGCATGCGCATTATTACCTCAGGAGAAGATGGGGTATTGCCACGCGGTCTTGCCATTGGCCAGATTGCGCCGACCGGCGGAAAAGAATGGCGTGTCTCTTTGTTTGCGCGCCCCGAACGAGTTGATTTTGTCAGTATTCTGGAGGTGCCGGCCATTCAGTTTGAAGAGACACCACCGGCATCCGCCGATGAGGAACAGGCCCCGGCCCCAAAGATTGAAGAAGGCACAGACAGTGCCCCCGTCGCTGAACTGGCCGTCCCGGCTTCGGGAGGACCGTAATGGGTAATTCCGTTTTTTTTCAGCGCTTGAGTGCTATTGTCTGGGCAGGATTACCGTTTGTGCTCTCTTTGCTGTGTGTCATGCTTTATGTGGCGCCATTGCGGGTTGGTAATTTTACCATTCCCATGCCGCTTTTTCCCTTTATGGCCGTTTATTTCTGGTCGATGACCCGTCCGGACTATATGCCTTACGTCGCCATATTTTTGATCGGATTGTTCCAGGACGTCCTGACCGGTGGTCCGGTGGGACTGTGGGCGCTGAGTTATTTATTGACGGTGGTTATTGTTTCCACCCAGATCGATGTGATTGCCGGGCGAGGGCGTTCGGCGTTGTGGGCCGGGTTTATACTGGCGGCCATCGTGGCCACCGTGCTGGTTTGGACAATTGCCCGCATTGCCCTTGGTCCAGACCCGGCGGGGGGGCGGCTTGGCTCTGAAATGTTATTGTCGGTACTGACATACCCGTTGGTGGGTCGTCTTTTTGCCCTGGTGCAACGGGCCACCAATCAGGCGCGACGACTGACAGTTACCAGCACAATGGTGGATATCTGATGGCGCGCCGTAATGAAGATGCCAGTGGACTGTTTACCCGGCGGGCGCTGGTTCTCAGTGGTGCCGGTGTTGCCGCCTTTGGGGCGCTGACGGCCAGATTGTATAAATTGCAAATTCTGGAATCAGACCGTTATCGCGGCTTATCTGATAAAAATCAGTTCAACTACCAGCTCCTACCCCCAAGTCGCGGACAAATACTGGATCGTGATGGGGTGCCTCTGGCCAAAAATGCAGATAATTTTCGCTTGCTGTTGGAACCGGAGCAAGTGCCGGATCTGGATGACCTACTGGCGCGGCTATCCAAAATCATTCCTCTTCGCGAGGATATGCATGAACGGATACGAAAATCCCTGAAAAGGCGTTCAAAATCTTCGGCGGTGGTGTTGGCGGAAAATCTCGATTGGGCACAATTTGCGGCGGCCAATCTGCATTTGCCGGAGCTGCCCGGTGTTCGCCCCGAGGTGGGGGAATTGCGCGTTTACCCAGATGGGCCTTCCATGGCCCATGTCATTGGATATGTCGGGCGCGTGCCGGAAAGCATGGACACCGAAGATGAACCGCTTTTGCGCCACCCCGGCTTTCGTATTGGCCGCACCGGGGCGGAAAAGGCTCTTGATAAAAAACTGCGTGGCCAGGCCGGCGCGTTAAAGGTCGAGGTTAGCGCCCTGGGACGTGTGGTGCGCGAATTGCCAGATCCTGCGACCCTGGCCCGGCCTGGTGATGATGTTGTATTGACCCTGGATCAACACATTCAGAGCTTTGCAGCTGAACGTCTTAAAGGTCAGAGTGCGGCCGTCTGTGCCATTGATATTGAAACCGGGGCGGTGCCGGTTTTGCTGTCCACCCCCGGGTTTGATCCCAACCTGTTTGCCAAGGGCATATCCGGGCCGGATTATCGGGCCTTGCTGGAAGACGAGTTCAAGCCGTTGTTCAACAAGGCTCTGGGGGGCACCTATCCGCCGGCTTCGTGTGTCAAGCCGGTGATTGCGCTGGCGGCCTTGCGTCAGGGGGTGACCGACAGCCATGAACGGGTGCGCTGTACCGGCAAGATCAAGCTGGGGGATCGTGAGTTCCACTGTTGGAAACGCCGGGGGCATGGTCCGGTCAACATGCTGGGGGCCATTGGTAAATCCTGCGATATTTATTTTTATGAAATGGCGCGCCGTCTTGGCATCGATAATATTCGTGATGCGGTACACGAGTTCGGCTATGGCGAAAACTTTGATCTTGGGATCGGTGGTGGCAGTACCGGACTGGTCCCGGATCAGGCATGGAAACGGGCCCGTTTTGGCACCTCCTGGTCACAGGGGGAAACCCTGATTGCTGGTATTGGACAGGGCTATCTGGCCACTACGCCAATCCAGCTTGCCGTGATGACGGCGCGGCTGGCCAGTGGGCGCATGGTAAAACCGTATCTGATCAAGGGACAAGAGCACCCCCCCTTTGATGAGCTTGGCTTTTCCACCGCTGGGCTGGGGGCGGCCCGTGCTGGTATGATTGCGGTATGCGAGGCCCCGTGGGGCACGGCGCACCGTATGGGAGGCCTGGGGCTGGGGGATCTGAAAATGGCCGGCAAGACCGGTACCGGTCAGGTGCGCCGCATTACCAAGGTCGAGCGCGATGACCGGGTGCGAAAGAACAATGAGTTGCCATGGGTGCTGCGCGATCATGCCTTGTTTGTTACCTATGCCCCGGCCGATGCCCCGCGTTATGCGGTGGCGGTGGTGGTTGAACATGGCGGCGGTGGTTCGGTGGCCGCGGCGCCGCCGGCGCGGGACATATTGCGCGAATTATTAAAGGACGATCCGATAACGCTGGCCCGTTTATCGGGTACCGGTGCGGCAACCAAAGGCCCGGCAACATGAACGAATTTCGAGTTGCCAGGATAGAACGAACTTTGTCGTTAAGTGCAAAAGTGGCGCGCATAAACTGGCTGCTGGTGGTCTTGTTATGTCTGGCTGCGATGATCGGAGTAGCGGTGTTATATTCGATCGCTGATGGATCCTGGACCCCACGTGCCGCGCAACATGCAACGCGCTTTGGCGTGTTCTTGCTGCTTATGCTGGGGCTGGCGCTGATCGATATTCGCTGGTGGATGGCGTTGGCCTATCCAACCTATCTGGTGGCTTTGTTATTGCTGATCGGGGTGGAGCTTTTTGGCGTAAAGGTTATGGGGGCACAGCGGTGGCTGGATGTAGGCCCCATTCGCATTCAACCGGCGGAGATCATGAAACTGGCCCTGGTACTGGCGTTGGCCCGTTATTATCATGGGCTGGCGGTCGAGCGGGCCACCTCTTTGCGTCATATCGCTCTACCGGCGGTCATGATTGCCGCGCCGGTTCTTTTGATCCTGCATCAGCCCGATCTGGGTACAGCCATGCTGGTCGGGGCCACCGGGGCGGTTATTGTGTTCCTGGCCGGGCTTAGCTGGCGCATCATTACCATTGGAGCCATCACCGGTCTGATTGGTGGCGTAGCCTTTTTAATCTTTGGTTTGCACGATTATCAGCGCGCCCGAATCGAAACCTTTTTGAACCCGGAACAGGATCCATTGGGCGCAGGCTATCACATTTTACAATCCAAAATCGCGCTGGGTTCGGGCGGTCTGGTGGGTAAAGGGTTTTTGGGCGGTACGCAGTCTCATTTGAATTTCCTGCCTGAAAAACAGACCGATTTTGTCTTTACGGCTCTGGGCGAAGAATTTGGCTTTATTGGCACGTTAAGCGTGTTAGTTCTGTTTATGCTGATCCTTTTTACCGGCATGATGATTGCCGGGCGGGCGCGACATTCCTTTGGTCGGTTGGCCGCCGCCGGGGTTTGTGTAACGTTCGCGCTTTATGTACTGGTCAATATTTCCATGGTGATGGGTTTGATTCCGGTGGTCGGGGTACCATTACCGTTGATTTCCTATGGGGGCACGGTGATGCTGACCGTGATGATAGGTTTTGCGCTGGTGATGAATATTCATATTCACCGCAATGCGGAATTACCCGCCGGTCACGGTTTTTTGCTCTAGCCTGTTTTTTGCTCTTTCAGCATATGCGGCTGGGGCCCCTTTTTTGCCCAATAATACATGGTTTCGGCCAGTTTACGGGCATCAAAGGGTTTGGATACCCAGGCGTCCATTCCCGCGGCGCTAAAGCGACTTTTTTCATCGGCCAGGATGTGTGCTGTCAGCGCAATTACTGGCGTATCGCAGCCGGCCTCGCGCAGCCGGCGGGTGGCGGAAACACCATCCAGTTTCGGCATTTGCACATCCATCAGGATCAGGTCGAATTTCTCGGCCAGCGCGGCCTCTACCGCTTCCAGGCCATTATTGGCCATTACCAATGTGTGCCCCATCCGCTTCATGATGGTTTTAATCAATAATTGATTGGCTGGATTATCTTCGGCCACCAGAACATTCAGGCTCCACTTTTTGGTGGGCTTTGCCTTGGTTGCCATCTCTTGATCTGTTGGCTCTGACTGAATGTCTTTGGTGCGTTCCAGAGGGATTTCAAACCAAAATTCACTGCCCTGGCCAAGGGTGCTGTTGGCCCCGATTTCTCCGCCCATGACATCGGTCAGGCGTTTACAAATGGCCAGACCCAGACCTGTGCCACCAAATTTACGGGTAATCGAACTGTCAGCCTGGGAAAAGTCTGAAAACAGGGTTGGCAACACCTTTTCATCAATGCCGGTGCCGGTGTCGGTAACGCAAAAGCGCACACGCTGACCTTTGGCTTTATCAATACGTATCGAGACCTGGCCCTCGGTCGTAAATTTAATGGCATTGCTGATCAGATTGACCAAAATTTGGCGAATGCGCGAAGGATCGCCGATGTAGCTGCCTTTGATGTTGTCTTCCAGTTGCAGTTTCAAGGCCAAGCCTTTTTCCTGTGCACTGCTGATCAGCATATCATGAACAACCATGATTTCGCTTTCCAGGGCGAAGGGGGTTTGTTCCACCACCAGCTTGCCCGCATCCAGTTTGGAAAAGTCCAGAATATCATTGACCAGGCCCAGCAAATGCCGCCCAGCCGTATTGGCGCTGCTTGTCAGGCGCTTTTGTTCATCGCTTTGGGGCATTTCCAGCAACAAATCGGTCATGCCGATCATGGCATTCAATGGGGTGCGGATTTCATGGCTCATGGTCGAGAGGAAACGGGCGCGTTCTTCGGCGGCGGCCTCGGCAGCCTTCTTGGCCTTGATGATTTCCAGGGCAGCTTGTTTGCGGGCCGTGACATCAAACGCAATGCCGCGATAACCGATCACCTCACCCTTTTCATCGGTCAAGGCCCGGCCTGTGGTCTGCATCCAGCGATCCGGATCGCCGTTCAGGGGCGTCATACGGATTTCGCTTTCCAGACTGCCATCATTCTGGCGCATGGCGGCCAGCCATTCCTGATGGCGTGGTTCCAGATCCGGGGCCAGAAGATAGGTAGGTTTGCCAATCAGGTCTGCGGGATCCACACCGAACAGGCTTTTGGCATTGTCAGACATATAGACAATATGACCATCGGTATCGAGATCGAAAATACACCCTCCGGCAATGCGCACCACGTCATTGACGCGTCGTTCGCTCTGCACCAGTTGAGACATGGTAATATGACGTTTGGTGGTGTCGGTAACGGCCCCGCGAAAACCGATGATATTGCCGTTGGAATCCTCGATGGGTCGGCCATTAATGGTTACCCAGCCGGTGGAGCCATCCTTGCGTTCAATTTCGCGTTCAACATCCTGCCAGCCGCCATTGCGATATATTTCATTTAGCCATTCTTCCTCATTGTCGCCAATGTCCCGGGTAACCCCAAAGGGCATTTTGCCAATCAGCTCTATAGGCTCGTAGCCATAAATCTGTCTGACCGCGTCGGAAAGATAGACAATGCGCCCTTTGGCATCGGTCTCAAAAATGCATTCGCCTGTGATGGCGGCAACATCGTGAAAACGTTGTTCGCTGTTTTTCAGGTCGGTTTCTGCGCGTTTGCGCTCGGTAATGTCCTGCAAGGCACCGGCAATGCCAATGGCATTTCCATGTTCATCATGGCGGGCCAAACCTCGGTTTTCCACCCAGATCAGGCGGCCATCAGGACGGATACAGCGGTATTCCAGTTTGAATTTGCCACTATTTTCCTGTTTGGCGTAGGCAAGGATTTTTTCAGCCACCTCGTCACGCTCGTCGGGATGGATCAAGGATTCCAGTGTTTTCCAACTGGCCTCATCCTCTTCGCCTAGCCCCAGGATTTGTTGCATATGCGGCGACCATGACATTTTGCCACTGCCGTTTTTATCCCGCAAATCCCAGCTCCACAGACCAACAGCGGCCGAGTCGACGGCCAGGTCCAGGTGCTCCCGTATGGTGGACAGTTCCTGATCGGCACGAACCTGTGCATCCACATCCGCAATGGTGCCAAAAACAGCGATGGTGTCAGTACCGGGCAAGGTGCGGGTGGTGGCGCGTATTTCAATCCAGCGATATTCGCCGCTTTCCGTTTTAAAGCGATAACGGCGCGAAAAACTTTTTTTGCTTTTCAGGCCATCATGATAATTTTTTAAGGCCCCTTCATAATCGTCGGGGTGAACCCGTTTTTTCCATTCTTCCAACGGGATTTTACCCGGGGTTCTGCCAATTCCGATAATAACGCCGGCTTCGGCGGAGAAGGATACGGTTTTGCCGTCAACATCAATCTCAATAAAACCGATTTTGGCGGCATGCATGAACAACTCTTGCTTGCGCCGCAAGGCCCGCACTTCGGTTTCGTCGCGCAGGACCCCAATGAGTGCAATGACCTCCCCATTTTCATTAAATTCCGGTTGTGCCGCCCATATGCCATCGCGCCGGGAGCCATCTTCGCGATAATACGTGCAATCAATTTCAAAAGGCTGGCCGTCTTTGCGACATTGGTCCGAGGCCTTGTATAATTTTGCCCGTTCGGATTTGGGGATGAGCTCCAAAAGACGGCTCACCGTGTCGGTTTGCGAAGACAAGCCATGCAGGGCATAGCAATTGTCCGAACAGATCATTTCCTGGGTTTCAAAATCATAGCGCCAGGCCCCGGTATTGCCGACCTGTTCGGCCTGAGCCAACAGGCCCTGGGGACCAAACCAGTGCAAGGAGGGATTACCCGGATTGATGGGTGTGGATACAAAAACATAATGGGTCAGAGTGCCGTGATTATCAAAACGGCCAGTAATAATACAACGTACGGCAAAATCACGGCCATCCTTGCGCTTGAATCGACTGGAAAAATAGCCAGGCTCACCGGCTTTGGCAGAGCGCATGGCCCGGTGCATGAATTGCAGATCGGTATCCTTGCTCAGCGTGGTCTCATCCGGCCGTTTGCCGATAAGCTCTTCACGGGTAAAGCCAGTCATCTTTGCGTTGGCTTCATTGCAGGCGACCACGCGTAAGCCATCGGCTTCTACTTTGGCAACCATAATGGCAACGCCGCATTCGTTTAAAAATGCCTCGTCTGCGACATTGTTTTCTATGGCTGTCATCGCCTTACCTCGCTCCACCCTTGTTCCTTGTAGCGCCGGTTTGCTTTCAAATGGGTTATCGGCGGCGTTTTTTCGCTGTTTTTTTGACAACAAGCAGAAAAGTGGCGGTTTTTTCATGCCCAATTTCCTTGCCAGTGCTTGACCCGGATCGGCGCATCGGCCAGCATCCGCGCAACCGGGGACTGGACTCAATTGGACAACCAATTTGGGACCAAACCCTAATAAGGCGGGCTATCCGCTAATTCATCGGGAGGGAAGAATGGTCGCACCTATGGCAGGAGACGGAGGGCACGAACAGTGGTCTTCACGGATCGGGTTTTTAATGGCGGCGGTTGGCTCGTCGGTTGGGCTGGGTAATCTTTGGCGCTTTTCCGCCGAAGCCGGTCAAAACGGCGGTGGGGCCTTTGTGCTGGTCTATCTTCTGTGCGTGGTGTTTATCGGCATTCCGGTGTTGATGAGCGAATATGTAATTGGGCGGGGCAGTACCAAAGCCAGCGCCGTGCAGTCTGTACAGGATCTGGCGGGGCAGTCCGGGGTCAGTAAAAACTGGAGCTTGCTCGCCTGGATCGGCATGCTCGCCGCCTTTATGGTGGTCTGTTTTTATAGCTCTGTTGCCGGTTGGGTACTGGCCTATATCCCCAAATTTGTGATGGGGGCATTTGATGGGGAAGATCCAAAGGAAATTGCCGCCCAATTTGGTGCGTTAATTAATGACCCCAAGACCGTGATCCCTTATTTTACAGCCTTCGTGGTGTTGACCACTTGGCTGGTATCGCGCGGGGTAAACCGGGGGATTGAATGGGCTTCTAAATTCCTGATGCCTCTGTTCTTTGTGCTGTTGGCCAGCCTGGCGGTATATAGTCTAGTTTCCGGTGCTGGCACTCAGGTGGAAATTGACGGGAAAACGGTCAATGCCACCGGTTATGCGCTGACCTGGTTGTTCCAACCGGATTTCAGCAAGATAAATCTTGAGGTGGCGACCCGCGCTCTGGGGCAGGCCTTCTTCTCAATTGGGATTGGCAGTGCCATCATGATTACCTATGGCTCTTATCTGAAGCATGGTGTGAATATTCCGCGCTCTGCCGCTATTGTCGCCTTGACGGACACTGGCGTGGCGCTGATTGCCGGCATGGCCATTTTCCCCATTGTGTTTTCTCACGGCCTTTCGGCAACCGCGGGGGCAGGCCTGTTTTTCCAAACCTTGCCAGTGGCATTGGTTAGCGCCCCGGGGGGGCAGTTTATCGGCACGGCATTTTTTCTGCTGGCCATTTTTGCGGCGGTGACGTCTTCGATTTCCCTGCTGGAAGTGAGTGCCGCTTGGGTAATTGATAAAACGGGCCTTTCGCGTCCCGTTGCCGCTTGGTCACTGGGCCTGCTGATGTGGGGCATAGGTCTTGGCACCGTGTTTTCCCAAAAATTCTTCGGCTTTCTGGACACCACAACGGGGACGCTGATGTTGCCGATGTCAGGGCTGATGGTGGTGCTGTTTGTTGGCTGGCGATTGAACAAGGCGGTGTTGGCCAAAGAACTGGAAGGCACCTCTACTCTCACCATCTTCCTGCTTATGTTCCTAGTGCGTTTTGTTGCGCCGGTGGCGGTAAGTGTCATTCTGATTTCCGGTATTCTAGAGAAATACTTCGGTATTTCCCTGTTTACCTGATCCGTTATGGGTGGGCCGGAAACCGAAAATCTGACGCAGCTTGGCGGGGCGAGTGCCCTGCCAGCATCGCCAGATGAGGCAGTATTGGAAAAAGTGGCCAACCCGGTGCCAGGTGCTCCGTATCTGGTGCGCTTTACTGTACCGGAATTTACCTCACTATGTCCGGTTACCGGCCAGCCAGACTTTGCCCATCTGGTGATTGATTATGCGCCGGCCGAATGGATCGTCGAGAGCAAATCTCTGAAACTTTATCTGGGGTCTTTTCGTAATCACGGTGCCTTTCACGAGGCCTGTACGGTGATGATCGGCCAAAGGCTGGTGGATGAGATCAAGCCTCAATGGTTGCGTATAGGCGGATACTGGTATCCGCGCGGCGGCATCCCCATTGATGTATTCTACCAGCATGGCAGCGTACCGGATGGTCTGTGGGTGCCGGAACAGGGGGTGGCAACATACAGAGGGCGTGGTTAGGTCGTGACCCCGTTTATGGGGTATGATCTAAAACCTTACCAAGAGCACTGGCTGGAATGCCCACGCCATATCTCAAGAGAGAGCCGTCCTTTGCCTTGTCCGTCCCATAACCCCATATCGCGGAAAATTTTTGCCAGAGATTGAGAACTTGCGGGAAGGGCAGGTAATAATTTGTCAAAATCGCGGGCTTCCCACCAGACCGCAAACTGGTAATTGTCCTGGGTGGCGTGGCGCAGAAGGGTGCATAAAAAGTCAGCCTGGTCATGAGGGCTGAAAGGAATGTTGAGTTTAAATTCATCAACCACCAAAGGTTCTGCCGGGTGGCCGCTTTCGGTGATTGCCAATGGCTTGTCCGTCCAGGCGCGGATGAAGTCAAAGGCAGCATCCCATTGGGCCTGGCTAAAATCCCCTCCAAACAGGGGATAATAACTAATGCCGACAAAATCAAAGTTTTCAATATGGGCTTTGATGGTATCACGAAAGCTCTGGGTCACACCGGGGCCGTTCGTGTTGGTAAAGGTATGTAATGCCAGTGATTCACCGAACTGTATGTTGGGATAGCGCGTTTTGAGTGCGCCCATCACGGCGCGGGAGAAACGGTCAAAAGCCGGCCAGTCATTGGGACTTTGTTTTAGCAGGTCATTACTTTCGATCGCGCTTAGCACATAGGTGGGCGCAAAACGGTCAATCATCCAGATGCAATAATTGGTATAGGCCTGAATATAGGCCGGATCGTCCATGGGCTTGCCAACAAGGGCAGAGGGCAGTGCACCTTCAACATCGTCGACAAAGGCAGAACGGTATGTGTTTAAGGGGTTAAGGGATAACAATAACGGCCTGTCGGCCAGTCTGCGGGCGCGCTTGGCCTCTATATTACGTACAAATTCGGTCGGAAAAGGCTGGTTATACAGGGCCGCGCCCCAGGGTAGGGCATCGTCAACATGCTCTACATAGAAGGTGCCATTGGCCCGGATCAGATTCATCAGATCGCTCTGGGCCTGGACGGTGGTGGCAAAGGGCCAGGTGGTAAAACCATAAAAAAAGGGTCGGGTTTTCAGGGTTTGATTAAACGCCGGAGTTTGTTCCCAGACCTTTACAGGACCACCACCGCTTCTTTTTCCCTGAAAGGCATAACCGGCGGTCGTGTTGGCGCACATCAGGGCGATTCCAAGTGCAAAGAACCAATTTATCTTTTTGGCGGGCACACATGCCTCCACGTTTACGGCCTAAGCCGTCTACGTCCCTCGCAAAAAGAATATCCTCAGGCTTCGTCCAGGTCCATCGCCAGGATGGCCATATCCAGATTATAGGAAATATCGGACGGGTCTTCGTCATCCTTGAACAGGAGGGCGAAAAATTCTTCTCCAATATAGGCCTCAACCGAATCGTCCTTTTTGCCGCGACGGCGCAAGGTGATGGCCGGATTTACCTTTTTGCACAGGTAATTCTGCAGGCGGGCAATTTCTTCGTTGGTCATAGGTCTCTCCGGCGCCAAAGGGTGCGGTTTTGAATCACATACAGGCTAAAGCTTCCGTCTTGGTGCTTCAATCCTCTTCCAGCATATGATTCATGCTTTTGGCTGGTTCCGGACAGCACTCGCCCACGGGTTTAGCCGGAATGCCAGCCACAGTGCAGCCGGGAGGGACATCTTTGAGCACCACCGAACAGGCGGCAATGCGCGCATGATCGCCCACGGTAATATTGCCCAACACCTTGGCCCCTGCACCAACCAGAACACCGTCCATAATCTTGGGATGGCGATCGCCGCGATGGGATCCGGTTCCGCCCAGGGTAACATCTTGCATGATGGAAACATCATTACCTACTTGTGCAGTTTCGCCAATGACGATGCCGGTGGCATGGTCCATCATAATGCCCGAGCCAATGCGGGTGGCTGGGTGAATATCAATGGCAAACAGTTCCGAGACCCGGCTTTGCATATACAGCGCCAGGGTTTGACGTTCATCATGCCAGAGCTGATGGGAAATGCGTTGTGCCTGCAGCGCCAGAAATCCCTTATAGTACAAAAAGGTTTGTAAAAATCCCTTGCAGGCGGGATCGCGTTCCAGCACCGCCAGGGCATCAGCCTCCACCTTGGTGATGATGGTGGGATCTTCACGAAGGGCGTGATCGCAAATCTCACGCACCTGCATGACATTCATGTTCTCGCCGCCGATTTTAGAGGCCAGCAGATAAGAAAGAGCATCCTCCAGCCGGTCATGGTTGAGGATAACCGCATGCAGCATGGAGGCCAGGATCGGCTCGCCAGCAGCCACGGTGGCTGCCTCTACCCGCAATCGTGACCAGACAGAACTGCTGCTTGGGTCGTTGGATACGTCAACAAGGTGCGCCATTATGTTCTCCAATCTGGCCGTATGCTGCCCATATAAGCCTTCTGTGCATAGATTGCATCAGGGAGGCACTCACAAAGTGTTTACTGCCAGTTGATGATTCTAGCCACGGCTTCTGGCATGGGCGGCCTTTAAGGCTTCGCGCATTTTGGCAACCGCCAGTTTTTTACTCTCTTTGATCTTGGCCACCCGGACCTTGTTTTTATGACGAGCCCGCGCCAACAGGACAAAGGCCGCCGGGGCAGTAATCAGAGCCAGCACCGCCGATCCGGCTACGCCGCCGGCAATGGCCGTGGCCAGGGGGCCCCAAAAACTGTCACCAAATATCAAAAGCGGAATGAAGCCGCCAATGGTAGTCAGGGTGGTGGCGATGATATGGCGGGTGGCATCCACCACGGTTTCGCGGGTTTGCACGGGACAGCCGGCCTTGGCCTTTTCATTGGCTTTGAGTGCCGAGAGCACCACAATGGTGCCATTAATGGCCAGCCCCACCAGACCCATCACCCCGACAATGGCCATAAAACCCATGGTCTGGCCAAAAAACCAGACCCCAAAAAGCGCCAGCCCGACGGATAAAAACCCATTCATGCCGACTATGCCTGCATAGGAAAAGGAATTAAACGCCAACACCACCGCCCCGACAATCAGGATTAGCAAGGGTAAGGCTGAGGATAACAGATTGCCCATGGCATCATTGCGTTCTTCGGCCTCGCCACCAATGCTAAGCTGATAACCATCGGGCAGCACAAAACCACTAGCCGCCAAGCGCCGATTGAAGTCCTGCTGCACAGTATCAGGCAGCAAATAGGGCTCCAGATAGGCACTGATCTTGTTGATCCGTCGTCCGTTCAGACGCTTGATCACCGAAATCTTGGGGACCAGAACTACCTCGCCCAGGGCGTCACTGGGGGTGCCCAATGTGCCCAGATTGCGGGCCGAAGGCAGAGCTAAAGAACCGGCATTGGCCAGGTCGCTGCGTAAAGTGTCGCTGGCAATCACACGCACAGGAATGCGTTCTACGCCTTCCTGTACACTGCCGCCAGTAACCCCTTCGAAGGCATCATTGATTTGCCGCGCCATTTCGGTCAGCGCCATGCCGGCGCGCCGGGCGGCGGTTTCGTCGGCGTTGATCTGGGCCACAGGCTCGCCCATTTGCAAATCCGAGGCGGTATAGGTGATGCCGGGCGTACGGGACAGAATTGCACGCAATTGTGACCCAATGCGGTCCAGCGTGGCGAAGTTCGGCCCTGATATGGTCAGCTCGATCGGTGCCTCATTTGGTGGTCCCTGTTCAAAAGGCAGGGCTAGCACCCGCGCATCGGGAAAGGCGGTTCGCACTTTCTCCTGAATGTCGATTACCGCCTTGTGGGTGGCATCGGCCGAAGTGGTGCTGACAAAGCCGGTCGCCCGATCCGGGCTGACGGCTCCGGCGGAAAAGACATTGTAATAAACCTTGGGCGCCGCACTGCCGATTACCCAGCTGACGTGCAGAATATCGGGTTCTTCCAGTATGAGCTGACGAATTTGCTTGGTGCGTTTTGTGGTCAGATCAATGGAGCTGCCGGGCGCCATGACCACTTGTAATTGGAACATGTCCCGGTCCACGGGCGGAAAGAACTGCATGGGCAAGGTGGTTACCGCCACAAAACCCACCAACGGTACAATCGATCCGGCAATAATCCCGCTCCACGGGTGTTTGATAATAAAGTCCAGTACCGCGCGATAAGCGTTGGCGACGGTTTTAGAGGTTAAGCCAGAACGCCAGAACTGATGCGGAGCATCGGGGTCTGGCTCATAATCAAACCAGGCGGCAAAGGCGGGGATCAAGGTCATGGCCAGGACAAAGGATGACCCAACCGCAAAGATCACCGAAACGCCCATCATACCGATGAACTCCCCCGCGCCACCGGGCATCAGGGCAATGGGGGCAAACGCAAACATGGTTGTCAGGGTGGAGGCCAGCAACGGCACAAACAATTGTTTGGAAGCCTTGGCGATGGCGTCCGAAGGGCCAAGGCCGCGCCGCCGCATCAGCTCGTATTCGTCCACCATTACAATGGCGGTATCGATCAATAGGCCCAACGCAATGACAATGCCGGTTACCGACATCTGATGCAAAGGTGCGCCGGTGAACTTAAATAATGCCAACAGCATCAGTACCGTCAGAGGGAGCGCACTGCCCACAATCAGCGAAGCGCGCCAGCCCATAGCCAGAAACGTAATCAGGAAGACAATCAGGGCAGAAAAGGCCAGGTTGATGGAAAGCCCGATCAGGCGCTTGTTGACGTAATGCTCTTGTTGAAAAATGACGTCCAGATTGATGCCGGGGGGCAAGGCAGCGCTGATGTCATTGATAATTTCCAGGGCGCTTTTGGTCCATAAATCCACCCGTTGGTTGGGGGTGGCATAGGCCGATACCATCACCACCCGTTTGCCGTCGCTATAGGCACGGGATTCTTCGGGCGTACGAATGCTTTTGGTGACCAGAGCAATGTCACCAACGCGGGTAACACTGCCGTCCGCGCCGGTACGTACCGGTATGGAGCGAATGCGGGAAACGCCGTCAAATTCACCGGCAATTTCAACCGACAAATTATGCCCCGAACTGCGCACGCGCCCGGCGGGGGTTTTGGCATCGGCGGCCGCGATCAGGCGCGACAAACCGGCGGTGTCCAGGCCCAGTGCCGTCAGGGTGTCCTGATTGGCCTGAACGCGGATTTCTTCTTCAACTGCCCCAAACACTTTGGTTTCGTCAGTACCGGCCATGATCTGAAAGCGTTGTTCCAGATCCCGGGCCAACCGCGACAGGATGGGCATGGCGCTCAGGTCTTCATCTTCAACCGAAAACGCCACAATGATGGTATCGGC
Source organism: Robiginitomaculum sp. (assembly GCA_015485335.1). GTDB lineage: Bacteria > Pseudomonadota > Alphaproteobacteria > Caulobacterales > Maricaulaceae > Robiginitomaculum_B. The sequence continues at coordinate 4,764 of WFTT01000119.1, read as the reverse complement.
TCCAATATGCTGGCGGCGTAAATCCGGCTCGCTTGCCCCTGGCGGCATAAACAGTTTGGCCTTGTTGATCTGTTCGCGTACCAGCGTCCAGGCCGGTTCCACCTTTTCCCCGCGAAACCGTTCTTTCAGTTCGATCGAGATCACGGACTGGCCGTTACGGCTGGTGGAATTAAGTTTTCTGACCTCAACCAGTTCCTGTAATGATCGCTCCAATGGCTCTGTGATCAAGGCTTCGGTGCGTTCCGCCGAAGCCCCGGGAAAGGCGGTAACCAGAACGGCAAAGCGTTCAGACAGGGTTGGGTCTTCCTGACGCCCCAGAGTCAGCAAAGCGCCGATCCCGGCAGCCAGTACCAGGAAGACCGTCAGGATTGCCAGACGGGGGTTGTCGTAAAACAGCTTGCTCATGGCTGGCCAGAATTATTCGCGCTGGCGGGAACCACCGCCATGCCGGCACTGACACTTTGATTGCCACCAGCCAGGATCAATGTGCCGTCTTTGACCGGCCCGCGCACATAAACCCGCTCTGCTCCGGCATAAAGCACTTCGACCAGGCGTGGGGTCAGGATATAGCGGCCATCATTGGCGGGGCTGTTGTCCAGTGCAAATAATGACCACAGGCCACGCCGGTCTTCACGTAGCGCGCTCAGCGGCACCCAGAAGCCAGCCTGCTCCAAAGGCACATCCAGCATCAACCGTGCACTTTGTCCAGGTACCAGCGTGCCAGCTCCCGGCTCGACATCAAACAGGGCACTGACGGTCTGGGTAGCGGTATCCACCTTACCACTAAGGCCGCGTAATTTGGCTTTGAATTTTGTACCAGCCGTGGCGAAATCAAAAACTTCGCCGATCTTTATATCCGCCAAACGGGAGGTGGGCAGACCGACGCGCACCTCCAATACGTCGTCTTCGACCAGGGTGAATACCGGCGCGCCCGAGGCGGCAATGGAGCCTTCATCAATATAACGTTCGGCAATGACCCCGTCATAGGGGGCGATAATCTCTAAGCGTGCCAGGCGTGCCTGCAAGGTTTTAACCTGGGCTTCGGCAACGCGCTGTGCTGCATCAGCAGCCAGCAGTGTGGCATCAATTTCTTCCAGACGCTGGGCCGAAATATGCCCCTTGGCCAACAGGGCCTTTTGGCGGGTATAGGTGGATTGGGCAATCCGGCGTTGTGCCTCTACCTGATTGACACTGGCCCTAGCTGCCGCCAGATCGGCGCGCAGGGCTTCACTGTCGAGACGGGCCAACACATCGCCCTTGCGTACATGCTTGCCAAGATCGGCACTGACCGAGACGACCAGGCCGCCACGCTCAAAGCCCAGCTGGCTGGTGCGGCGTGCGCGAATAACCCCGGCATAACTGGTGGTGATTTTGGTGCTCTGGTTTTGTTCAATTCTTTGAACCGGTACGCCAAACGGGGTGGCTTCGCGGGTTTCATCCTGGGCCTGCGCACTTAAAAACACGGCCCCCAGCAATAGTGCCGCCATCAGGGCCAGCCCGGTATATACTATGGCACGAACTTTAAACATTTCGCTTTTCTTTTCCTTACCCGGCATTCGTCTTGTGACTCTCCAGGTTTTGATGTACCATACGCTTATTCTGTTGAGCAGCGCCAAAACCTTATAGAGACTGTTCAACTGCGCATGTCAGATGTGCATATAGGGACTTAAACGGCGTTTGAAAAGTGAACGGCGTTCACTTTTATGTCACAAAGCACATTTTAATACAGCTTTTTTGCAGAAAACCCGTCTATTCAGCGCTTTGTGCCGGTTTGACCGGGTCCAGGTAAAGTCTGGATACGGTTTTAAAGTCAGGCAGAAGCGCAATCAGCAAGGTGCCGATCACCATGACGCCGACCACAATATTGATGGCGCTGACATAGCTGCCGCGCAGGTCAAAGCCCACATCCATCAGGACCGGAAAAAACCCGTTGGTCAGAGCGATGATGCCATAGACCAGCCCGGATATTCTGCCATAGGCCTTCAGGCCAAAATAACGGGACAGGCAAAACGGCAACAGGCCAAACTCGGTACCCATGCCCAGGCCCATCAGGGCCCCGGACAAGAGTAAAAATGGTGTTTGCGTGGCGGTCATCAGCAAAGGCAGGCCAATAACCGGGATAAAGAAGAAGGGGGCTATCAAATTGGGGCGACGAAAATGGTCCAGCAAAAACCCGGTGCCGATCTGACCAAACACGGTGAAAAGCGCAAAAGTGGAAAGCACGCTGGTAGCCTCGACCACCGGCAGGCCACGATCCATCAATATGGGGACTGTGTGGGTGAAGACCGCCAGCATACATCCCGAGCAGATCGAAATGGCCAGCATCACCATCCAGAAGGCCCGGGTTTTAACCGCCTGACCCAGGGTCAGTCCGGGGATTTCGGCCACGCCTTTTAAGCGCATATGGGTTTTTTCTGGCAAAGGATCTGGTGGATTGCGCAAAAAGAAGAAAATTGCGGGAAAGCCAATGACCAGCACCAGAACAGCAATGGCCTGATAGGTAGTACGCCAAGTATGATCGGAGAGCACAAATACGGCAAAGATCGGCATTAGTGTGCTGCCTATGCCATAACCAACGCCGCTGATAATGCCCAAAAAGAAACCGCGATAGCGGTCGAACCAGCCAGCAATGATCTTGGTAAAAAGAATGGGGCCAAGGACAGAGCCGCTAAGGCCAATAAACACAAAGGCAGTATAAAATTCGCCAATATTGCGGGCCAGCGAAACCGCAAACAAAGAGGCGACAAATAACAGGTGACCAATCATGATCACAATACGGGCCCCGTATTTATCAGCCAGATGGCCAATCACCGGATAAATCAGGGCACTGCAAATGGCGAGGATGAAAAATACCAAAGATATGCTGGAGCGGGGCAGATTAAACTCGTCCGCGATGGGTACCAGCACCAGGCCCAGGATCGCCACAATGGTCGAGGTGATGCCAATGGCGGTGCCAATGGTCGAGGCAAACACCACGCCGACGGGCCGGGAAAATAGTTTATCCATATCGCGCAAGATCCTTCGCTGTGGTGTGCCCAAAAAGATCGTGAGTGCTTATGAACGAAAATGTCCCTCAAAGTGAGCATTTTATACAGTTAAGGGTCTGTGGTGAGGCATCTTTGATATGGGGGATTATCCCAATTTAAGGCGCGATTATCCATTTTAATTCGTAAAACGAATGGTGGCTGGTCAAACAGATATCGCCAGTATTCCTGGTCTCGGGGTTTGCATAAAGATAAAATCCCGGCACAGTGCATCTAAAGAAAGGTCATAGCATTTGCGTATTCTGATCACAGGCACCGCCGGGTTTATCGGCTTTCATACGGCACAGGCCATGCTGGCCGCCGGGCACGAAATTGTCGGGGTGGATGTGGTCAATGACTATTACGATACGGCCTTAAAAGAAGCGCGTTTGGCCATATTGAACGCCCAAGATAGCTTTACTGAGGCGCGCCTTGACCTTGCCGATAGCCAAGCTCTTGGCAAGGTGTTTGCAGATTGTGCGCCCGACCGGGTGATCCATCTGGCGGCACAGGCCGGGGTGCGCTACTCGCTGGAAAATCCGCAAGCTTATCTGAACAGCAATCTGCAGGGGTTTTTGAATGTGCTCGAGGGGTGCCGCCATGCGCAGGTAAAGCATCTGGTTTATGCGTCCTCCAGTTCGGTTTACGGGGCCAATCCGGTCATGCCGTTTCGCGAAAGCGACGGGGTTTCTCATCAGGTCAGTTTTTATGCTGCCACCAAACGGGCGAACGAGGCCATGGCCCATGCCTATGCCCACACCTATGGATTGCCATGCACGGGCCTGCGGTTTTTTACCGTTTATGGGCCGTGGGGACGGCCCGATATGGCGTATTTCAAATTCACCCGCGCCATTTTGGCGGGCGATGCCATTGATGTTTATAATCAGGGCCAGATGCGCCGCGATTTTACCTATATTGATGATGTGGTCGAAGGCATATCCCGGGTGATGCAGACCATACCCGCGCCGCAAAGGGATGGCGATCCAAGCCGCCATATGGACCCGGGCCACAGCGCCGTGGCTCCCATTGCGATTTATAATATCGGCGGCGGCAATCAGGAGGAATTGATGACCCTGATCCGCACGCTGGAAGAGGCTTTGGGTACAAAAGCCAAGCTGAACATGATGCCCATGCAAACTGGCGATGTGGTAGCCACCTTGTCGGACAGCGCCGCACTTTGGGCCGCCATTGGGTACAAGCCGCAAACCGGCCTGGCTACGGGTACGGCAAAATTTGTGGACTGGTATCGGGATTTTTACGCTTAAGGGGAAAATCATGATCGTACGCACTTGGCACGGCCGCACCAAATTATCGGATGCCGATGCCTATGAAGCTTTTATGGTCGAGCGCGCCGCGCCGGATTATGGCTCGGTTAAGGGGCTGAAACAGCTGTTTTTTACCCGCCGCGATGAAGGCGGCATTGCGCATTTTTTGCTGATCACAGTGTGGGATAGCATGGACGCGGTCAAAGCATTTGCCGGCGATGATCCGGCAAAGGCCAAATACTATCCCGAAGACGATCAGTACCTTCTGGAAAAAGAAGACTGCTCGTTAAACCACCGGGTGTTTTTCACGGACAAATAATTTCATGAAATATACTCTCTACGTAGACGAAAGCGGTGAGGCAGGTATTGCCAAGGTTCGAGATTCAGGGGAGGTGAGCGGGGCCTCTCCTTATATGGTGCTAGCAGGGGTTCTGGTGCGAGATAATAGTAGAGAAGAGTTAAGGGGTAAATTAGTT
>WFTT01000118.1 GCA_015485335.1 Robiginitomaculum sp. | reverse complement strand
GCCAAACTGCGCATCCATTCCAAGCTGATCGACGAGATTGATCTTAGCGATCTGGACAAGCTGGACGATGAGGCCCTGCGCCGTCAGGTCCATGCGCTGGTTGCCGAAATTGTGCGCGAAGAGCGCCTGACCATGAATGCCGCCGAAGTGGTCAATTTTGCCAATGCCGTCTTTGATGAAATGACCGGCCTTGGCCCGATCGAGCCGCTTTTGCAGGACGACACCATTTGCGACATCCTGATTAACGGACCCAAACAGGTTTATATTGAACGCCATGGCGAGTTGGAGCTGGCCCCGGTCAGCTTTGCCGATGACGACCATTTATTACGTATTATCAACCGCATTGTGGCGCAGGTCGGGCGCCGGGTGGACGAATCCCATCCCATGGTCGATGCGCGCCTGCCCGATGGCTCGCGCTTTAATGCGGCCATCGCCCCCATTGCGGTGGACGGGCCGCTGGTCTCGATCCGCAAATTTTCCAAACAGCCTTTGACCATTGAAAAACTGGTGGCCTTTGGCGCCATGCCCGCCTGCGTTGCCGAGTTTTTGCAAGGGGCCGTGGCGGCCCGGGTCACCACGGTCATTTCCGGCGGCACGGGCTCGGGCAAGACCACTTTGCTGAACGCGTTATCATCCGCCATCAGCCATAAAGAACGCCTGATCACCATCGAAGACGCCGCCGAATTGCAATTGCAACAACCCCATGTGGCCCGCATGGAAACCCGTCCCCCCAATGTGGAGGGCAATGGCGAGATCAAACAGCGCGAGTGCGTTAAAAACGCCCTGCGCATGCGCCCGGACCGGGTGATTTTGGGCGAGGTGCGCGGCGAAGAAGCCTTTGACATGTTGCAGGCCATGAATACCGGCCATGAAGGCTCGATGGCCACCATTCACGCCAATACCCCACGCGATGCCATTACCCGGCTGGAACAGATGGTCGCCATGGGCGGCATGAACATTTCCGAAGATGCGGTGCGCGGCCAGATCGCCTCGGCCATCGGCCTGATTGTTCAGGCCACGCGCCTGGCCGATGGACAGCGCAAAGTGGTCTCGGTTACCGAAGTGACCGGCATGGAAAGTAATGTGATTCAGATGCAGGAAATTTTCTACTTTGAACGTACCGGCACCGGGCCAGACGGCGAAGTGCTGGGCCAGCATCGGGCCAGTGGATTGCGCCCCAAATGCCTGGATGAAATGCTTACCCGGGGTTTGCATTTTGATACCCACTGGTTTGACCCGGCACGGGATTTAAACCGGGAGCAACCGGATGAGCACTGAGATCGTCTATGTACTGATTTTTGGCTCCGGCTTTTTGGCGGTACAGGCCATTTTTGGGCTGGTGCGCAGCGCCCGGTCCAGCCGCGTGGTCAACCAGCGCCTGCGGGTTGAGGCCCGGGCCGGATCCGGCACCGAAGCCCTGAAAATCATGCGCAAATCCCGCGGCCTGAACGAAAGCGGTGACTTTGCCATGGCGCTGCACTGGTTCAACACCCTGGTGACCCGGTCCGGCCTGCCCTTTCGGGCGACCGAATGGGCGATCATCGCCGCGGCCCTGTTTTTGGTGGGAGCCGCCGGGGCATTTTTGATGACCCATTCCCTCATCATGGCCCTGATCGCCAGCCTGTTGACCGGCCTGATTCTGCCGCTTTTTTATCTGAAACGCCGCGCCGCCAAGCGTTCCAAACAAATCAGTTCGCAATTGACCAACGCATTGGAAATCATTGTCCGTTCGCTCTCGGCCGGGCACCCGGTACCTAGCGCCGTGGCACTGGTAGGCCGCGAAATGCCGGACCCCATCGGGTCTGAATTTGGCATCGTTTCCTATGAAATCGCCTATGGGGCATCACTATCCCAGGCAGTAGGCCGATTGTCGGAACGGGCGGGCAATCCGGATATTGATCTTTTTGCCGCCACCGTGCGGCTGCAGGAGCGCACCGGCGGCAATCTGGCCGAACTGTTGTCAGTAATTGCCGACACCGTACGCGAGCGTCAGAAAATGCGCCTGAAAATCAACGCTGCCTCCTCCGAGGGGCGCGCCTCGGCCATGATCCTCACCTCCGCCCCCTTTATTGTAGCCGGGGTATTGCAGGTCATGTCGCCCAGTTTTTATGGCGATGTGATTCACGAACGGGCCATCCATATTGGCCTGGCGGGCCTGTTCACCTGGATGGTGCTAGGTAATTTGGTGATGCGCAAAATGATCAATTTCAAGGTTTAGGGGCCGAGCATGCAAACTTTATTTGCCGATCCGCTGATGATGGCCCTGATTGTTGTTGGTGCCGTTTTAGGGCCCATGCTGTTGGTCGGGGTGCAAAGCATGGCCAATAAACGCGCCCGTCTGGCGGCGCGTCTGGCCAGTACCGGGCCCAAAAGCAAACCAGCCAGCACCAGTGCCCAGCGGCTTTCCTGGGTTCAGGGTCTGGGCCAGGTGGTTTCGCCCAAGGGCGAAAAGGCCAATTCCGCCATTCGCATGCGTTTGATGCACGCAGGCTATATCTCTAAGAACGCGCCCTATTGGTATTATGGCGCACGACTGGTTTTTCTGGTCGGATCCATGGTTCTGCTGATGGCGCTGTGGCCCTTTATTGGCGACCATGTACCGCTTTCCGGCCCGTTGCCGGCAGCGATTGCCGTGGCGCTGATCGCCAATATCGCCCCCGGCCTGTGGCTGGACCGGCGCCTGGGACAGATGCAACAGGAATACCGCAACGGTTTTCCGGACATGATGGATTTACTGGTTGCCTGTGTACAGGCAGGGCTCAGCCTGGATGCCGGCATTGGCCGCGTTTCCGAGGAGATCGGGCGGCGCTATCCCAATCTGAATACTCATCTGGGCATTATGAGCCTGGAATTGCGCGCCGGGCGTTCGCGCATTGAGGCCTTGTCCGGCTTTGCCGAACGCCTTGGCATGGACGAGGCCCGCGCCTTTGCCACCATGTTGCGCCAGTCCGAGGAAATGGGCACGTCGTTAAGCGCCACTTTACGCGTTTTTGCCGACGACATGCGCGAAAAACGCATGTTATACGCCGAAGAAAAGGCACTATCCCTGCCCGCCAAATTGGTGGTGCCACTGATCCTCTTTGTATTCCCCTCGCTGTTGGGCGTCCTCATGTTGCCCGCCGGGGTGCGGCTTTACTCAGTGTTTTCGGGGATTAATTAAAGCTCAGTCCGGCTCGCCGCTCTTGAGCCAGCGCGCACATTCAGGGCCCAGTTTTTCCACTGCCAGGGCTTCGTAATCGGCGCATTCCTGTGCACTGAGCAAATCGCGCCAGCGGCCATTGGTACCCTTGTTGATAAAGGTTTTGGCCCCGCCTTTCCAGATGGCACCGCCAAGGGGTGAGCTTTTATCCGCATGGGCCTTCATATAGTCAAAGCCGCAATGTTCGACGATTTTATCCCAATTATTTTCATCAATAGGAATGTCCAGAAAAGCCGCGATCTTGCGGATCTGGGCTGGCATATCGGCTTTGAGATCATTAAAATGCATAAGCATTACATTGGGCAGATCGCGCACCGCCCACCAGCTGGCAATATTGTCCCAGAACGGCCAGATCGGCCAGCCATCGCGCTCCAGCCATTCATGATAAAACCCGACCACATCCTTGGTCAGCGGGGCAAAACGCTCGACCCCCGGCGGACAGACGGCCGCCATTTGCTCGTAGATATCGGCAACATAGTTGGACTGGTGATTATAATAGCTCCATGCCACATCGCGGCCATCGCGGGCAATATAGATATATTTTGCCTTTGGGGAGAATTTCAGCGCGTCTACCGGTAAATGAGTTTTGATAAAACGCCGGTGGGTTTGCGCCTCCATATCGTCCAGTTTTTCTTTTCCCGAAGGCAGGCACGAATCCAGCCAGGGGGACATTTCAGCAACGTTCAGCCCCTCTTCGCCGTTAAAGATCAACTGGCTCACAATCTGTTGCAACCAGGTGGTGCCCGCCTTGGCATAAGTGGCAATAATGATGTCGTCATCACGAAAGGCAAAATCATTCCAGACGGTGGAGTCAAAATGGTTGTGAATCAGCTCTCGTTTTTTTTGCGGCCATGCGATGGCATCATCTTTCATAGGCTTCCCCCAGCGTTTATATTTTACAATAGCACACCCGTTCAGGAAAAAAACGCCATGCCCTTCGACAAGTTCAGAACAAGCGTTTAAGCTGTATCAAATTCAAAAACAAAAGGAACTCCCCATGACAACCACAAGCCGTGAAATCCAGTTGGCCAGCCGTCCAGAAGGCATGCCCAAGCCAGAAAACTTCAAACTGGCTAGCGTTGAACTGCCGGATCCCGGTGCCGGCGAAGTGCTGGTAAAAAATCTGTGGATGTCGGTGGACCCCTATATGCGCGGACGCATGATTGACCGCAAAAGCTATGTGCCACCGTTTCAGATCGGCAAGGCGCTGGAAGGGCATGCGGTTGGTAAAGTGGTCGCCTCGAACATTCCTGATTTTGCCGAAGGGGATTTGGTGCTCTCGATGAATGGCTGGCGCGAGGCATTTGTCTCCGATGGCAAGGGCCTGCAAAAGCTGGAAACCTTTGGCCTGCCGGAACAGGCATTTTTGGGCGTGGCGGGCATGCCAGGCCTGACCGCCTATGCCGGTCTGTTGCGCATATTGGAGCCCAAGGAAGGCGAAACCATCTTTGTCTCCGGGGCCGCCGGGGCCGTGGGCTCGCTGGTTTGCCAGATTGCCAAGATCAAGGGCTGTACGGTGGTTGGCTCGGTTGGCTCCAAGGAAAAGGGCGATTGGCTAAAATCCCTGGGCGTTGACGAGGTCATTCTTTACAAAGAGCATCCCGATCAGCAATCCCTGATAAAAGCGCTAAAGAGTGCCGCCCCCAAGGGCGTGGATATGTATTTTGAAAATGTTGGCGGTGATCATCTGGTGGCCGCGTTGGACGCCATGCGCGACTTTGGCCGGATCGCCGTATGTGGCATGATTTCGGGCTATAATGACACCGAGCCAAAACCCGGCCCATGGAACCTTTTCAATATTATTGGCAAGCGCCTGAAAGTTCAGGGCTTTATCGTATCAGATCACCAGGACATGCTGGGCGATTTTGTTCGCGATCTGGCCGAGTGGGTGCCCGCTGGCAAAGTGCAATGGCAGGAAACCGTGGAAGAAGGCATTGAAAATGCCCCAGCGGCATTTTTGAAACTCTTTACCGGGGGTAATACCGGCAAAATGCTGGTCAAATTGAGCTAGGCTCATGCGCGGCTTTTCCAAATTGACCATGGATAAAACCTCGCTGGAGGCCGCTAATGCCGTAGGCCGGGAAACCTTTCCCGGCCATATGGGCATTCAATTTACCAATCTGGATCCGGCATGTGTTGAGGCCGAATTTGAAATCACTAATGCCCATATGGCCCCCAACGGGTTCTTACATGGGGCTTCGGTGGTGGCGCTGGCTGATACCATTGCCGGCTTTGCCAATGTGTTGAACCTGCCTGAAGAGGCCGGTGGTTTCACCACGATCGAACTGAAAACCAACTATCTTGGCACCGCGCGTGAAGGCGTGATCAAGGGCGTAGGCACACCGGTTCATCTGGGCAAATCCACACAGGTATGGGACGTAGAGATATCGCGCGCCAGCGATGATAAAACCATCGCCATGTTTCGCTGCACCAATATGATTTTGTGGCCCAAACCCTGATGGCAAGGACACAAAACCCATTTTCCAAATGTGTCACCCCGGAAATTCCACCAGGAATTATCCGGGGCCTATGCGGACTGTGGATATGCGCAATGGGTCCCGGATAAAGCTTTGCTTTTCCGGGATGACACGAGCAGGGTTAGCCCGCCATTTTGGCCTCAAGTTTATGGGTCTATGGCCTGGGGTCTGAACTCAATCCGGTCTTATTGCGCGGCGGCGACCCTGTCTCTTTGTGCCTTGATTTGCTCAGCCAGCAAAAATGCCAGTTCCAGTGCCTGTTCTCCGTTCAGGCGCGGATCGCAATGGGTATGATAGCGCGAAGAGAGATCATCCTCGGTAATCTCGTTGGCGCCGCCAATGCATTCGGTGACATCACGGCCGGTCATTTCAAAATGAACGCCGCCCGGCCAGGCGTTCTCACTGCGCAGGACTTCCATAAACTCGCCAACCTCGGCCAGAATGGCACTGACGGGGCGGGTTTTATAGCCATTGCCGGTTTTTTTGGTATTGCCGTGCATGGGATCACAGGACCAGACCACCACGCGGCCATCGCCTTCAACGGCGCGCACCAGCGCAGGCAGATGCTGTTCCACTTTGCCAGCACCAAACCGGTTGATCAGGACAATGCGGCCCGGCTCGTTTTGCGGGTTCAGGGCATCCAGCAATTGCAACAATTCATCGGGTTGCATGGTGGGGCCGCATTTGATGCCGATGGGATTTTTAATACCCCGGCAAAACTCCACATGAGCGCCATCGACCTGGCGGGTACGATCCCCAATCCACAACAGGTGTGCGGACGTATCGTACCAATCCCCCGAGGTGCTATCCACGCGGGTCATGGCCTGTTCATAGCCCAGTAACAGCGCTTCATGAGAGGTATAAAAGCTGGTACCGGCCAGTTGCGGTGCACTTTCGGCGGTAATGCCACAGGCATCAATAAATTCCAGGGTCTCGCTGATCTTGTCGGCAATATGGCGATAGCGCGCGCCCGCAGGGCTGCGTTTGACAAAGCCCAGCGTCCATTGATGCACATTACCCAGATGGGCATACCCGCCGGTGGCAAAGGCCCTGAGCAGGTTCAATGTGGAAGCGGACTGGTTATAGGCCCGCATCAGGCGTTCCGGGTCCGGCATGCGCCCTTCGGGAGTAAATTCCATGGCGTTGATATTATCACCACGATAGCTGGGCAAGGTCACCTCACCCCGGGTTTCCACGGGCGAGGAACGCGGCTTGGCAAATTGCCCCGCAATACGGCCCAGTTTGACCACCGGGCGACCACCGGCAAAGGTCAGCACCACCGCCATCTGCATCAGCACACGAAACATATCGCGCACCCCATCGGCCGAAAACTCCTTGAAGCTTTCGGCGCAATCGCCCCCCTGTAACACAAAGGCCCGGCCTTTGGCGGCTTCGGCCAGTTCGCTTTTCAGCGCCCGGGCTTCACCGGCAAACACCAAAGGGGCAGCCTGGCAAAGACGCTCTTCTACCGCGGCCAGCGCTGCTGGATCGGGATAGTCCTGGGGAATGTGCATAGCGGGCTTTGTGCGCCAGCTGGATGGGGACCATTTGGTCATAAGAACACCTGTTACTATCTGGGGACCTGCCCCTTAGGCAGCGCTCTATACGATAAAGCTCGCACGGCGCAAATAAGAAGCGACAGCCAAAATGCCTTTTTTAAACAACTTGCATAAAAAATGGAGGGTTTTGCGCCCTGGTGGCGTCCTCTCAGTATAGCAAATACTGAAAGAGGGAAATTATGCGTAATTTAATTATCAAACCAGTGCTGGGTGTTGCTCTGGCAGTTGCCGGCATGACGCCTGCATTTGCAGAGCCTTATTATGCCGCCAGCCAGTCATTGCAGGATCTTCGTCCGCAAAATGACATGGCCGCCAAAGCCTATCTTAAGTTTTCACTAGGCGGCAAAAAACTTACCCCCCGCGAACGTTTCCGGTCTGGCCTGAAACTGCAAATGCGTAATGTTCTGCAATCGCAAAACCTGCAGGACAGCCGCTTTGTATATCCCGGTGGTGACATCAATCTGTTGGACCTGTCCATGGGTGGACAGGGGTTTTCATCTCTGAAACTGAATGGCGTTCCGCTGCAGCAGGCCTCTTACACACTGAACGCTGGTGAAGAAGGCGACAATGGTGGTTACAAGCGCGGTATGCGCAGTGGCCTGGTCATTGCCGGTGCCGTCATCATTGCAATCGGTGTTGCCGCCGCCGCCGCCGGTGGCAGCGACAATGAAAACAACAATAACGATCACCGTAACGGGAACGACAATAACTAATCCCCCCCTGGGTCATGAGTACTATGCTCATGACCCAAATACGGGGCCTGAATGGTCAAAGGTTCAGGCCCCGCCCCCTCTTTTGGTTCGCACCAACAGCCCGTCCAGCAAAAGCGCGGCAAACCCCTCTCCCTGTTCGGGATAATGATAGGGTTCGATTAATTCCACTTCCATAATTACCGGCTGGTCCTGGGCATTGCGCACCAGATCGATGCGCGCATAAAGCGGCAATTGCGGCAGGGCTGCAATGGCCGCCTCGGCAACTGCGCGTTCAGACGCATCCGCCTGATGATTGGCTTCCTGCCCCCCATAACCCGATTGCACCCGATAATCGCCCGTACCGGGGGTTTTACGAACGGCATGGCTAAGCCGGCCGTTGTAATAGAGCATGGAAATTTCGCCATATCTGGCAATCCCTGGCAAAAACGGCTGTATAAAACAGGCCTCGGGCGGCAAGTCTCTGGGCGCCGGCAAAGCCTCGCCGCGTTTCAGGCGTGCCTGGCGCCAGGCATTGGCCCCGATGCGTGGTTTGATGACGATTTCATCAGTCTGTAGCGCATCAAAGGCAGGCAGAACCGATGCGGTATCAGCCACATCAACCCAGATTGTGGGGATGGATGGCACCCCCTTTTTCGCCAGATCGGCCAGATAGACCTTGTCGAGATTCCATTCCATCAGGGTCAACGGATTAAGCAAGGTCGTGCACGTATCTATATGGGCCAGGGTTTTGAAAAACCGGTCGCGTTTTTGCGGATAATCCCAGGTGGTACCCACCAGCGCTGCCGCAAAATTTCCCCACTTAACGGCCGGATCATCCCAGATCACTTCCTCAATATGGATATCCCGCCTGGCGGCCTCCTGATGCAATTGCGCCAACTGCAAATCGTGCTCGCGTCCTTCGGGGCCGCGATCCGGCCTACCGGGGCGCAGCTCGGCACAAGTGAGAAAAGCGATACGCATCTAGACGGCTTCACCGTCTTCCAGCACCGGGGGAATGAATTTTTCCCGCATCAGCACCAGCTCTTCGGCCGCCGTGGGGTGCACGGCACAGGTTTCATCCCATTCAGCCTTGGTCAGGCCGGCCTTGACCGCAATGGCCGCCACCTGAATGATTTCCGGGGCGGCATCAGAAACAATATGAACCCCCACCACCACCTGATCTTCTGTGCGCACCACCAGTTTCATCAGATACTGTTCCTGCGATCCGGAAATGGTGTGGCGCATGGGGCGAAAGCTGGATTTGTAAATATCCACTTCACCATATTTTTCGCGGGCTTCATGCTCGCTCAGGCCGACCGAGCCAACCGGGGGCTGAGTAAAAACCGCGCTGGCCACATCCTTGTGATCAAAGGCGTGTCGACGATCCCCAAATTCGCTGTCGGCAAAGGCCGCCCCTTCGCGAATGGCCACGGGGGTAAGCGCGATCCGGTCGGTAACATCACCCACCGCAAAAATGCCGGGCACATTGGTCTGGCCAAATTCGTCCACCATAATGGCCCCGGCCGCATCGGTATTGACCCCGGCGGTTTCCAGACCCAGACCTTCGGTGGCCGGCACCCGGCCAATGGCCATCATCACCTGGTCACAATCAATATTCACGCCGGTATCCAGCGCCACACACAGGCCATTTTCGGTCTTTTTTACCGTTTCGATATTGGCGTGGGTGATTACCCGCACGCCCTGGCGGATCAATTCGTTGTGGATATGGGTGCGCACATCATCATCAAAGCCGCGCAAGACCAGATCGCGTCGGTATATCAGGCAAACCCTGGCCCCCAGACCGGCAAAGATAGAGGCAAATTCACAAGCAATATAACCACCGCCATTGATGACAATATGGTCCGGCATTTTGGCCAGATGAAAGGCCTCGTTCGAGGTAATGGTGTGCTCTTCACCCTCAAAGCCCAGCAGGCGCGGCGTGCCGCCCGTGGCAATGAGGATTTTGCCGCATTTAAACACTCGCCCGGATTGGACCAGCCTCACCGTATCGGGCCCGGTAATTTCGGCACGTTCCTCCAGCATTTGCACCCCGGCATTGCCAAGGTTACGCCGGTAAATGCCCGACAACCGATCAATTTCAACATCCTTGGCCGCAATCAGGCTGGACCAGTCAAAGCGGATATTATCGGCACTCCAGCCATAGCCCCTGGCCTCGTTAAACCCCTGACCGTAGGCGCTGGCATACACCAGAAACTTTTTGGGCACACAGCCACGAATGACACAGGTGCCGCCAATGCGATATTCCTCGGCAATGGCGACCGATGCCCCATACCCGGCACTCATCCGCGCGGCACGAACCCCGCCGGACCCCGCCCCAATCACAAAGAGATCCACCTGTTCTTGGCCGTCATTCATGGGCTAACGCTCCAGTATTTCGGCGCTGTGCTCATCACCAATAATGACCACCCGCGCCAGATCAATAAAAAGGCCATGCTCCACCACGCCCGGCACCGCACAAAGCCGCGCCGCGGTTTTTGCCGGATCGGGAATGGCCACACAGGCACAATCCAGTATGTAATGCCCGCCATCGGTGATAAAAGGCATATCGCTGTCCTTGTGTTGCCGAAGCTGTACATCGGGGCGGCTGGAACCGGCCTGACAAAGGGCATCAAAGACTTTTTTGGCGGTAATCGAAAAGCCAAACCGGTCCACCTCCACCGGCAGGGGATAGGCCCCCAGGGTTTTGACCATTTTGCTTTCATCGGCGATCACCACCATCAGATCCGAGGCATTGGCGATGATTTTTTCGCGCAAGAGGCGCCCGCCCCCCCCCTTGATCAGGGCAAAGTCCGGGCCGATCTCATCAGCACCATCCACGGTCAGATCGATCCGGTCTGCGTGCTCTATGCTCAGCAGTTCTATGCCCGCTTCGCGCGCCGCCTCGGCGGTCTGTTCCGACGTGGGAACCCCCTGCACCCTCAGGCCCGCGGCCACCCGTATACCCAGAAGTTCAATAAATATTTCTGCTGTAGAGCCAGAGCCAAGCCCCAGGATCATACCCTCTTTGACATAATCCAGCGCCGCCCGCGCGGCATGGGTTTTGGGGTTGTCATTGGTCATTTTCGTTTTTTCCTGTTGCGAAAGCTTTCGGCCCAGCCTTCGATATCGCGTTGTCGGCCCCGTGCCACGGCCAGAGCATCATCGGGCACATCACGGGTGATCACACTGCCCGAGCCGGTCACTGCCCCCGCCCCCACCGTAACCGGCGCCACCAGCGAGGCATTCGAGCCGATAAACGCCCCGGCCTTGATGGTGGTTACATGCTTGTCAAAGCCATCATAATTACAGGTAATGGTACCGGCCCCGATGTTGACATCGGCACCGATCAGGGCGTCGCCAATATAGGAAAGGTGGCTGATTTTCGCCCCATCGCCAATCTTGGCCTTTTTGGTTTCAACAAAATTACCAATCTTGGCATGGGCGCTGATTTCGGTGCCCGGTCGCAAGCGGGAAAATGGCCCGATGGAAACCTGTTCCTCGGCCTGGACACCTTCTATATGGGAAAAGCTGTGCACATGGGTGCCCGCCCCCAGCGATACCCCGGGGCCAAATACCACATAGGGATCGATCACACAGTCCGGGCCGATCTGGGTATCCCAACTGGCATGGACCGTATCGGGGGCGGACATGCGCACCCCCTCGGCCAGCCATTTGGCACGCATACGGGCCTGAAACAGGGCTTCGGCCGTGGCCAGTTCGCTTTGGGAATTGACCCCCATCACTTCGTCTTCCGGGGCGGTGACCACCACCACTTTCAGTCCACGCCCCCGGGCCAGGCCAACAATGTCCGTCAGATAGTATTCGCCATTGGCATTATCATTGGTTACTTCGCCCAACAGTGAAAAGAGCAAATCGGCCGAAGCCGCCATAACGCCGGAATTACAAAGGGTGATGGTCTTCTCTTGTGGACTGGCGTCTTTTGCCTCGACAATGCGGTCCAATGTGCCATCTTCACGCAGAACCAGACGCCCATAAGCCGTGGGATCGGCGGATTCAAAACCCAGCACCACCACCGCCGCTTCCTGGTCCTCCAGCGCCATAAACACCCGGTCTATGGTTGACGGCTGGATCAGGGGGGTATCGCCATAAAGCGTTACCACTTTGCCTTCAAAACCTTCCAACACCCCGGCGGCCATACGCACCGCATCGCCGGTGCCCTGAGGGGGATCCTGAACCATCACCGCGCCGCCGCCCAGCTCGCTGGCGGCCAGTTTTCCCACCGGGTCGGTTTTCTTGCTGACCACCGCGCAAATCAGGGCTGCATCCACCGCGCGCGCCAGCCCCACTGCCCAGGAAAACATCGGTCGCCCCCCCACCGGGTGCAAAACTTTGGGCATTGAGCATTTCATCCGCGTGCCATGACCGGCCGCCAGGATGACAGCCGCGCGTAATTGGGGCATAGAACACCTCATAGAGAATCGTCATTGTACGCCTCTATGTAGCGCGTCAATATGATCTCGTCATCATTGCACAGGCCGGGAGAGCAATATGCCCCTTAACGGGTACACGATCGTTTTTGACCTTGATGGTACGCTGGTCGATACCGCACCGGATCTGGTGCGTGCCCTGAATGTCTGTATGCAAGGTTCCGGCGTTGATCCGATCAGTACCCCCGAGGTGCGCAATCTGGTTGGCCAGGGTGCCCGCGCCCTGATCGAACGGGCCTTTGCCTTTGGTGGCATCACCCCCGACCCGGCCGATGTAGATGCGCGACTGGTACATTTTCTGGAAGATTACAGCGCCAATATTGCCGAAGTCAGCACCGTGTTTGACGGCGCCATAACGTGTATGGAGGCCCTGAAACAGGCCGGGGCGCGCCTGAGCATTTGCACCAACAAGCCCGAAATGCTGACCCACAAGCTGTTGGATGCCTTTGCGTTAACGCCGCATTTTGATGCCATTGTCTGTCCGGAAAACGTCAGCGCCAAAAAACCCGACGCCGCCCATATGCTGGCCGCCATCACCCCGCACAGCCCGAAAAAGGCGCTGATGGTTGGTGACAGCATTGCCGATCTGGGCAGCGCCCGCGCCGCCGGCATACCCGCCATTTTGATGAGCCATGGCTATAGCACGCCGCCCGCAGCCGAACTGGGGGCAGATCTGGTACTGGATCATTTTTCCGCGCTGAATGATGCGGTGTACCGCGTATTTGGTGTTCGCCCCAACCCACAGGAAACCTTATGATAATTGTTCACCATCTGGAAAACTCCCGCTCGCAACGCATTTTATGGATGCTGGAGGAAATGGGACTGGATTATGAAATCAAGCATTACAAGCGCGATCCGGAAACCATGCTGGCCCCACCAGCGCTAAAGGCCGTACACCCGCTGGGCAAATCCCCGGTCATTACCGATGACGGCAAGGTGATTGCCGAAACCGGAGCCATTATCGAATACCTGGCCGAAAAAACCGGCAAGATGGCCCCGCCAACTGGCACAGATGAATATTTGCGCTATCGTTATTGGCTGCACTTTGGCGAAGGCTCGGCCATGTCGCCGTTATTGCTGAAGCTGGTATTTGATATTCTGCCCACCAAACCCATGCCGTTTTTTGTCCGCCCGATTGCCAAAGGCATTTCCAAAGGGGCCTTGAAAAACTTTGTGACCCCGCAAATCGATGCGCATCTTGATTATATGGAAGACGAATTGGACAAGAGCACCTGGTTTGTTGGCGAAGAGATGACCGGCGCCGACATCATGATGAGCTTCCCCCTGGAAGCCATTGCCAGTCGGGGCGGGCTGGGCAAAAAACGTAAAAATCTCAAAGCTTTCCTGAAACGCATACACGCTTTGCCAGCCTATAAACGCGCCTTGGAAAAAGGCGGTGAATACACCATCGTCAGTGGCACATAAGACGGATTTTGCCGCGCAAAGAAAACGGTTTTCCCAGCACCAAAAGCCCCGGAAATTTCCGGGGCTTTTAACGTGTCTGTCTTAACCGCGCGAACGCGGAAAATCCTTAAATGGTATTAGGCTGCCTTGCGGTGGCGCGGCAGGCCATTGACCATGTCGGAACGTACATCGGTACGGGCCGAACGCATGGCCGCAACAAAGCTGGCGCCAACCAGCGCAACATCGACATCATAGCCGCGATCGCGCCAATAATCCTCGATCTTTGCCTTGATACGACGTGCACCATCGTCTGTGCAGTAGTCACCTGACATTATCTTAACTCCTCGTCCACGGGTCTTGGCCCGCTATATTTGATATTTCTGTTATAAATTTAGCCTATAAAACCGTAACGTCAAGGGTCAGACGTCAAAAAATCGTCATAAATTTACGATTTCTTTATGCTTGGTGTCCCGAAACGGGACATAATGCGTAATTTTTTCCCCAAACTCACCAAAAGAGGAAATATTTCCTCTGTCTACTGCAAAAACTCAGCATATTCCCGCGTTATAAGTTTTACAAATATTTTTTTATAAGTTATGTTTAGGGCTCAAGGGGGGAATATGACGCAAATCGGACAACGTATACGCGAAGCCAGAACACGTCGCAGCTGGAGTCAGGCTCGCCTGGCCGAGGCCACTATGGTCAGCCAGCCCACCGTGGCAAACTGGGAAAACGGCAGCCACAGCCCGCGCGAAGCGGCGCTGGAGCGCCTGACCACCGCGCTGGAGGTTGGACGGCTATGGTTATTGGAAGGCCATATGAATGGCGCCAATTCCAACAGTTCGCCCGAACCGGTCGCCGATGTTGGTTATTTTGCCACCCCGATCCTGCATATTCCTGTTTTTCCCTGGCCCCATGATGCCAGCCAGATTGAAAACCCCAGCAATCCGCCATTGCGCCATTTGGCCGCGTCGGTACAGGCCAAATCTCCATTCGCCCTGGATTGCGAAGATCGCGCCATCCGCCGCGCCTTCCCTGCCCCTTCGACCATTATTTTTGACCGCGATGTCAAACAGCTGAGCGACGGTGCCTTTTATCTGTTTGAATGGCAAAACAGCGTTCTGGTGCGCCGTTGGCGCGACACCCCGGCGCGTTTCGAGCCCGCCGGCGATCCCGGGCGGTTTGAAACCATTTTTCCCGAAGAACGCCCCCACATTCTTGGCCGCGCGGTCATGGCCATTCGCTGCCTGGTGGATTGAACAGCCAGACCGCTTGACTTGATCCGCGCCCTCCTTCTATAGACGCGGCCTCCCATCCTTGTGGTTTGCCAATCAAGGGCGATTAGCTCAGCGGGAGAGCGCCTCGTTCACACCGAGGAGGTCACTGGTTCAATCCCAGTATCGCCCACCATTTTTCCTTGTGCTATCGCGACGCTAAAGCTCGCTATTTGAGCACGTTTATTCTTGTGCTACCGGCCCTTGGCCTACTTGAGCACGCTTATCCTGTGCTATCGCGACGCTAAAGCTCGCTATTTGAGCACGCGT
Organism: Robiginitomaculum sp.; assembly: GCA_015485335.1. GTDB lineage: Bacteria > Pseudomonadota > Alphaproteobacteria > Caulobacterales > Maricaulaceae > Robiginitomaculum_B. Next base: position 83,405 of record WFTT01000118.1, on the reverse strand, counting down.
CTTGCCCCCCCTCTTCCTGAGGTGGCGCGTAGTGCCCTCGAAGGATGCGGGTGGCAAGACAGACGGATCAGGCGCTCTGACGCAGGCTTGGCGTTTTGACAAAAGACGGCTGCCAGGCTTTGCCAGCATTACGAACATCCAGAATACGGCGAATGGCGATCTCGTCGGCCACTTCATTGGTTGCCCGTTTGGTTTTCAGCGACTGGTCAATAATTTCGCCTACCGTATCTTCCATCTGCTTGATTTTCTCGCGCACCCATTCGTGATTAACTTGGCCCTTGGCCTCGGGCGCAATGTTGATCACCCCGCCCGCATTAATCACATAATCGGGGGCATACAGTATGCCCCGTTCCATCAGCACCGTACCCAGACCATCATGGCTGAGCTGATTATTGGCCGATCCGGCAATCACCTTCACAGCCAGCCGATCAATGGTGTCATCATTAATGACGGCCCCACGGGCACAGGGAGCAAATACATCGGCCTTGGTGCCGACAATGGCATCGGTATCAACAATTTGGGCATCAAACAGACGCGCCGCCCGGGCCGTGGTTTCGGGCATAATATCGGCCACAATCAGGCGTGCACCGGCGGCGTGCAAATCCTCGCATAAACGCCAGCCAACCTTGCCCAGCCCCTGTACCGCGACGGTAAGACCAGACAGACTGTCGGTATCAAAGGCCCGGCGCACACAGGCGCGAATGCCCAGAAACACCCCTTCGGCGGTCAAGGGTGACGGGTCGCCCATGCCACCATGACTGACATCCAGACCAACCACATAATCGGTTTCCAGGGCCATGTTTTCAGCATCTTCGACGCTGACATTCATGTCTTCTGCCGCGATATAACGCCCGCCCAGAGACTGTACCGCCCGGCCAAAGGCGCGAAACAACGCGGCGCGATCCTCGCCCTTGTGCCGGGGATCACCGCCCCAGCTTTTGGGGGGAATAATTACGGACTTGCCGCCGCCCAGCTCCAGCCCGGCCAGGGAGTTTTTAAAACTCATCCCCCGGGACAGACGCAACACATCCGTCAGCGCCTCTTGTGAGCTGGCGTAATTGACCACACGACAACCACCCAGCGCCGGCCCCAACACCGTCGAATGAATGGCAATTATGGCCTGCAGACCGGTGGCTTCATCAGAAAAAAAGTGGACCGAGTCGTGATGCAAAAACGCATCATTATCAAAAACGCTCATGGACTTGCTCTCTCTACACTAACCGCCAGGGCGGCAACATGCACCGGAGCCTTGTTATGATTATATCAGCTCATCGGCGCGGGGTTTGATGACTTCTATTCGATAAACCGCTAGCGCGCCGCGCTCAAGTGCCTTGAGGCGATTTTTTGCTGTATTCCACTCACATTTGAAATGATCCGCCACATTTTTCAGTGATGGCGATTGTTTCATTGCCTTTGCCAAGGCCTCATAACGCTCTTCTGCCTTATCCAGGGCCAGGCGCATGGCGCGCAAATGGGCACCGGTGCGTTCGCGCACACTGCCAAGGGTAAATCCACTGCGGCGCAGAATGCTTTCCTGTTCATCCAGCCTTAGCCACTGGGCACTGGGCAATCCGCGCACCATCCAGCCATTGCGCACTTCGCGGGCGGGCAAGGCGGGCGAATCAACGGCCAGCTCTTCCAGGATCAAAGTCCCCCCCGGCTCCAGCGCCAGACGCGCCCAGCGCAACAAGGAAGATCCGGCCTGAGCAAAGACAGGCTCTACCCCCAACAGGCAAGAACACCGCACCGGCGGCGGCAATAATACGCCCAGATTGACCTCGTAAAATGTCTGTTCTGGCGATTGCGCCCGATCCCGTTCCAGACGCCAGCGGGACACATCGGCGCGCCAGTCGAATTCGGTAACGGTGGCCGTTGGCACCTGATCGGCAACATTGCGCCCCCAGGCTCCAAGGCTGGCTCCCAAAATCCCGATATGGGTGCCTTCGCCGGCCTGCCAGGGCAAGGCATTTTCGCTGGCTTCGTCATAGGGCCAGAGCCGATCTGGTCCCCACAGGAGATTGGCCGCCACCAGAGGGGCCGGGCCCTTGAATTGATCGTGTGTACGATTTTGACGGCTCTCGGTGGGAGGCGTTGTGGTTTTCGCCTTTGGCTTTGACCTGGCTTTGACAGCCGGCTTGGCCGGCGCCGCACGCTTGCCCCATAATCCCTGAAACATATTCGACGATTTTTTTGCAGAGCTTTTCATACCCCAAACCCTACACCAAAGGCGTAACCGTCCCGTTGAGGTATATAGTTAAAAGGGGGTGAACACGCCCCGCATAAAAAGAAGGCGCAGGCATTGCCTGCACCTTCCTTTTTTACGCCGTCGGTGACATCAATTATGAGGCTGAAACACTGTTAACGTGTTTTTTCTCAATCGCCGATTTCACCTTCATGCGTTTGACAATATCCGCAAAGGATTTTGTGCCTTTCTTGCCAGCCTTGACCTGTTTGCGGACGTCTTCGATGGATTTGTGCAAATCCTTCAACGACCCACGATCCGCATAGCCAAGAGCCACCGTCAGGCGCAATTGCTGTTGGGCAACGTCCAGATAATCATCCACCTTGCCCATTTCTGCACGGCTGAGCGCCTTGTCGCTATTGGCCAGGCTTTGCGCCTCTTCAATGGCGGCCTCGGCCCGCAAAATCGGCAAGGGGATAATCACATCGCTGACTACCAGGGTGTCCAGCGTAGCCTGCAAGGCGGTAATGGCCTCATCCACTTTATCGTCGGTAATCAAGGGGACGACCTTCTTGATCGCATCAGGGTATAACCCCAGCGGAATAGAGGTGGTCTCGATCACCACTTCACTAGCCAGATTGGCAAGCAAGGCCCGGGCTTCGGGCACATGCCCATCGCGCAACAAATCCACCGCCCGGCGGCGGGTTTCGTCGACGACTTTCGGGTCGGCAAACAGGTCATACAGGCGCCCCTGGATTTTGATCGGGGCGAAGGCCAGCTCGGGTTTGGCGGTGGTCACCAATTCCAGCTTGCCAATGGCTTCGGCCAGGGCGCTCAGCGCCGTGTCCTTATCCTTTTTCTGCAATGCCGTCAGGGCCTGATTGGTCTTCTCCAAAGCCGCAATGGCATCGTCAATCAGGCTATCCTGTGCCTCTTCGGTCAGTTTTTTGGCCGTTACATCGTTGTTTACACTGGTTTTACTGATACTCACGGCCGGGGTTTGATCCGGGCTGGCGGCGAAACCGGCCGGTACCATACCCAAAGCAAGAACACTGCATAATGCTGTCGTCAAGAATACTTTTTTCATCATCTCCTCCTTCATTTGATACTCAACGCAAACATAATTTCCGGTCCTTAGGCCCCCGATGTAGTAAAAGAATTCTGATCTGCAAGGGTGTCCATACGTCGCGATTTTTCCCCACAAAATCACGGGCCAGATGAGCGGTTGCCATGACCCGGCCAGCAGTGCACCTTGCGCCTGAATCAAGGAGAGATTATGCGCCGCGATGCCCGCCCCAAATGGCTTTACGACCTGCAGAACCAGTTTTGGAACTGGTGGACCAACCGCTTTGTGGTGCCGTATTTTGATGCACTGGGCCCCCATGCCAAATTCATTGGCCCGCGTCATCTGCATCTGTTCGGGCGGGGCATTTCCGCTGGCCAGTCCCTGCATGTCATTGCCTCGGCCGATGCCCCGGTACGCCTGACCGTCTGGGCCACGCCCGAAAAAAGCGGCCAGATCATCCTTGGCGATTGCGTATTACTCACCGGCGGCACGCGCATTCTGGCAGCCCAAAAAATTACCATTGGCGATGGCTGTATGCTGGCCCACAGCGCCACGGTCAGCGATTGTGACTGGCACGGCATTTATGACCGCACGCAAATTGATGACAATGCCAAACCGGTCACCCTGGCCGATAATGTGTGGCTGGGCGATGGGGCCTTTGTCGGCAAGGGGGTCACCATTGGAAAGAACAGCATTGTTGGTGCCCGCGCCGTGGTCACCCACGATGTGCCTGCCAATGTGGTGGTGGCGGGCAATCCGGCGCGCGTGGTCAAGGAGCTGGACCCGGATGCAGAATTTCGTACCCGTATGGACCTATTGGCCGATCCGCCTTCCCTGGACCGGTTTATGGACAAGGCCTATGAACAAATGCTGCAAAACAATACGTTACTGGACTGGTTGCGCAGCCGCCTTGCCCCCGGCAAAGAGGATTAATCCCTATTATTTCTGCCCGCAGGGGCGCTCCAGCATACGCGCCCGCCAGGTGTGCAGATTGGGTAATTCTTCGGCATCGGGTTTCCATTTGGCCACCCGAGCAAAACCGACCGAAGCAAAGGCGGTAATGTCGGCAATGGTAAAGCGATCCCCGGCAACAAAATCCCGGTTTGCCAATTCCCCGTCCAGCCATTTGGCAAAGCGGCGAAAGCCCTTTTCCCCGCGCGGCGCCAGATCGGCGATTTGCTTTTCCAGAACGGTAAAGGCAGGATGGCCGTGGCGGATCCACCAGGCCAGTGGCAACAGGAACATGAATTCCACCCGCCGGTCATACATTTCGATAAAGGCTGTTTCTTCGGGGGTGGTGCCAAATAAATTGGGTTCCGGATAAATACCTTCCAGATAGCGACAAATGGCCCGGCTTTCGGTCAACACCCGCCCATCATCCAGTTGCAGTGCCGGGATCTGGGCAAATGGGCTAAGGGCGCGATAATCGCTGGATTTGTGTTCGCCCTCCATAATGTTGATCTGTACCATTTCCAGATCATCCACGCCTTTTTCGCGCAAAAACATATGGACCCGCTCGGGGTTGGGGGCAAAGGCCGAGGTATAAAGCTTCATGAACAGTGTCTCCGAAAATGGGGCTTATTTTATTCTTCACATATAAGGGTGCACATATAAGGGTGCGCATTTCTTTCGATCCTGCAAGTTGTAAATCTGCCTGCTGGATCATCAGGAATGCATGGCAAGGACCAAAACCTAGCTGTCCGTACGGCCAAGGCCATTATGACAAGCAATGGCCGCCCGCAATACATTGATTGCCAGAGACGCGCCGGACCCATCGCCCAGCCCCAGCCCCAGATCCAGAATGGGCTGTTTGCCCAGCCGGTCCAATATGGCGCGATGGGAATCACGCGGGGTTACCGACCCAGCCACACAATGATCCACCGCGGCGCGGTTAATGCGGTGCAATACCGCTGCTGCTGCGCACGAGGCAAAACCATCCAGAATAACCGGCACCCCCTGATGGCGCGCTGCCAATATGGCGCCGGCGGCACCGGCCATATCGCGCCCGCCAAGACGGCGTAAAACCTCCAGCGGATCATCCAGATTACCACTGTGACAATCCACCGCTGCTCCAATGACCTTAGCTTTGGCGGCCAGCATTTTTTCATCATCAACCGCCGATCCAGCCACCGCCCAAAAGGCCGGTGTGCCGCCATAAAGCGCCAGTGCCATAGCGCCGGCCGCCGTGGTGGCCCCGGCGCCCACGACTCCAATGCACAAAACATCGGGCTTTTCTTCCAGCACCTGCATGGCATAGGCCATGGTAGAGGCACAATCGCGCTCGCTTAGCGCCGCACCCTGGGTGATATCCGGCGTGGGCTCCTCCAGCGCCAGTTCAAATACTTTTAGCCCGGCCCCGGCGGCCTTGGCGATCTGGTTGACGGCACCAGCGCCTTGCAACACAGCATCGGTCATTTCGCGGGCCCGGGCCTCATCATAACGCGATATGCCCTTGGCCGTTATCTGATGAGACGAAGCAAAAACCGCCACCATGGGCCGGTCAATATGAGGAGTGTCGCCGCCCTGCCAGCTGGCCATCCATACTGCCAGATCCGCCAAACGGCCCAGTTCGCCGGCAGGCAACGCGATCTGGTCCTGTCGCAGCATGGCCCGGGCCCGGGCATCCTCGTCAGCGGCCGGACAATTGGCAATCAGCGTGCGCAAATCGTCAAAAGGTGCGCTTGGTTGTGCAAGGGCCATGGCGTTTCCTGTGATTCTAAAAAGGCAGTATGCCTTGCCTTATACGCTCTATACAGACGCAATGCATGGTTTTTCTGACGGTGCTTATCCGAAAACCGCCCCCGGCAAGAAGGCCGCGGGCCCTGGGTTGTTATTTGTTTCATTACCCGGTTTATCCGGCAATGACAGGGGAATCCGTGGAAACATCATACCTTAGGCCACGTCGGTGTGGGACAAGGTTGTATTATACCCGCCCCAAAACCAACCATGTCATCCCGGCCCCCGAGCCGGGATCCATTGTACAGGTCAACACACACAGGCATATAAAATGGATCCTCCGGTCAAGCCGGAAGATAACAACGCAGGAGAAACAAAGAGGTTATCCTCAGGATAGCAAACCTGAGGGTCAAAGAGGGTCACCTCTTACCCCTCGGCATGACCGTCTTTACCCCTTATCGGCCCCTAAAGGACGCAAAAGTGCCCCTGAAACGTCCTTCATTTACCCCTGATTGCCCATAATAAAGGCGGGGATAAAACCAAAAAACCCCCGCCAGAATGGCGAGGGTTATAATGGTTTCATTTGGATAAAAAAGATCAGCCTTGTTTGGCCCAGCGGCCATCGCCATCCTGTCGCCAGTATGACACCGCGGCGCCTTCGGCATGGGCGCTTTTCCAGCGTTGGCGGGTTTGCTCCAGCGCCTGTTGGTCCGCCCCGTCAAACATGGTGACACAGCGTTCCACGCCTGCCAGATCCGGTATTTCTGCCCCGTGGATCAGGATAACAATCTGGGCGTTATTCTCGTTATCCACCGCCTGGGTCAGCAGTATCGGTTGGGTGGCGGCCCGTGGTTCGCTACTCAGACCATGGGGCAAAAAACTGTCGGGCCGGTGGGTCCATAAATGACGATCCAGCGCCAACAGGGCCTCAGCATCGCCAGAGCGGATCAACGCCCGCCAGCCCCGTTCCAGAACCTTTTCCAGAAGCGGCGGCAAGGCGGTTTCCAGCGTCGAGCGCTCCAGATGATAAAACCAATGTTCGGTGGTAGCCAAACTAGCTTTCACACTGCTCGGCGACAAAGGCGTCGATCAGGCGGACCCCATAGCCCGTGGCCCAGACCGGCTCGCGCGGGTCATCGGATTTATCTTTCCAGGCGGTACCGGCAATATCGATATGGGCCCAGGGGGTTTCGCCAACATAACGGCGCAGGAATTGCGCCGCGGTGATGGAACCGGCCCCGCGGCCGCCAATGTTTTTCATATCGGCGTATTTGCTGTCGATCAGCTTGTCATAGCCAGACCCCAGCGGCAGCCGCCACACCGGTTCGCCAGAGGCCTTACCCGCCGCATCCAATGCACTGGCCAGGGCATCATCATTGGAGAACAAGCCCGCATTTTCATGACCCAGTGCAATAATAATCGCCCCGGTAAGCGTTGCAAAATCAATGATTTGCTTTGGTTTATAGCGCAGACCATACCAAAGCGCATCGACCAGAACCAGCCGCCCTTCGGCATCGGTGTTTTGCACTTCAATGGTTTGGCCATCGGCGGAGGTCACAATATCGCCGGGGCGAGTGGCCGCCGCATCGGGCATGTTTTCCACCAGGCCGATAATGCCAATAACATTGGCGCGGGCCTTGCGCCCGGCCAGCGCGCGCATGGTGCCGGTGACCGCCGCGGCCCCGCCCATATCGCCCTTCATGTCCCACATGCCGGCCCCGGGTTTGAGCGAGATACCACCGGTATCAAAGCACACGCCCTTGCCGACCAGCACCAAGGGGGCCTCTTTACGATCTTTGGCACCAAACCACGACATCACCGCCAGCCGGGAACCATAGTTCGACCCCTGACCGACGCTGAGCAGCGCATTCATGCCGAGCTTCTTCATGTCTTTTTCGTCGAGAATTTGAACTTCCAGACCAAATTCTTCCAGCTCCTGCGCCCGTTTGGCAAAGGCCTCGGGGTGCAGCACATTGGCCGGCTCGGAGACCAGATCGCGGGCCAGACAAACGCCCTCGGCCGTTTCGCCCAGAGGCGCAAAAGCAGCCTTGGCAGCGGCCGAATCACTGCAAATCACACGAATAGAAGTAATGGAGGGCTTTTTATCGTCTTTCAGGGTCGTGCGGTACTTGTCAAAACGATAGGCCGCCAGCAAGGCGCCAAAGGCGGCGCGGGCAGAGGCCGGGGCGTCCAGATCCCGTTGATCAAACACCAGGGTTTTGGCCCCCGAACACAATACGGCCTGCATGGCACGGGCTCCATAGGCCTCCCAGCCCAGCACGTCGGCGGCATCACGATCCCCCATGCCGCCAAGCACAATGGTTTGTGCCTTCACGCCAGATGGCGCATTAATTACAAGCACTTGCCCGGACTTTCCGGTAAAGTGCGAACCCTTCTGGGCACGGCTAATGGTGCCATCGCTGGCTTCGTCCAACGCATCGGCACCGACGCTATGGCGATTATCCGCAAAGACTGGCACGACCACCGCGCCTTCATATTTGTCTGAATTGGTAAACTGGACTTTCATCATTTTTCCACCCCATGATGTTTTGCACAAACCTAGGGCTTTCGTCCCCAAACGCAAGCTTCGCTATACAGGCCTTGTGCTCTTCGCCTCCACGCCATATCAGCAAGAGTGAACAGTTTAATGGTGGGGACATGCCAGCGGCCTTCATGCCGTTGGTCAGAGAGGTTTTCGAATAGAATGGAAACGCTGCAAGGCTATTTCATCCGTGAGACCTTCCGCCCCTTTGTGGTGACCACACTGGTTCTGAGTGCTCTGGCCCTGCTGACCCAGAGTCTGGCCGCGCTGGACATAATTGTTGATGACCGGGCCAGCCTGCTTGCCTATATCCAGATTACCCTGTTGGCGTTACCGCAACTGATTTCCATCATTTTGCCATTCGCCCTGTTTATCTCGGTTGGCTATGCGGTTCAGCGCCTGCACACCGATAATGAATTTATGGTGGCCTTTGCAGGGGGTATGACGCGCTGGGCGGTGATTGCGCCGGTCATGCGCATTGCGGTGTTGGCGGTGTTACTGAACCTGGTGGTCAACACCTGGGTGCAACCCACCGCCTATAAAGCCATGCGGGAAACCATCTATAAGGTGCGCTCCGATATTGCCTCGTCCATTGTCCGGCCAGGAGAGTTTGTTACCCCGGCTCTGAATCTGACGATTTTTGCCCGCGATGTGCAAAACGGGGTTCTCAGCGATGTGATGATCCATGATGGTCGGAACCATAAAAAGCCGCTGACCTATTTTGCCAAGTCAGGCGTTTTTATGCAGATCAATCAGAACCCGGCCTTGTCATTGACCAATGTGACCAGGCAAAGCATAGGCGAAGATGGGGCTCTGGAAATACTGGAATTCACCCGTACCACGTTTGAGCTTCGCGGCGTGATCAAGCCCCAGGGCGCCTTGCTGTACAAGCGATCTGATCGGTATCTGGGCGAGTTGTTCCACCCCGACCCCACCAATTACTGGGATCGGGAAAATGCCAATGCCTTGCTGGCCGAAGGGCATTACCGCCTGTCGGCACCGCTTTATAATCTGGCCTTTGCGCTGATGGCGCTGGCGGCGCTGCTGGGTGGCGATTACAGCCGCATGGGCTATGGACGACGACTGATTGTGGCCGGTACCCTGGCCTTGCTGGTCCGCCTTACCGGGTTTTCGCTGGAAGCGGCGGCAACGGAAATTCCCGCCCTGAACCCCTTGCAATATGCCTTGCCATTGGTGGTCAGCGCGGTGTGTTTGTGGCTGACATTGAGTACCGGGCGTTTGCGTAAACCATTGGGGCGTTTAGCGGTTTCATGATTCGTTTGCTGTTCAGATATTTGTTCCGTGAAATCTTCAAAGGCATTTTGCTGGCCGCCAGCATTGTTGGTTCGCTGGTCTTTGTGGTTGATTATGTTGAGTTATCACGGCGCATGGATGACCAACCCAATATCAACTCGCTGCAGGTTCTTAATCTGACCTTGTTGAAAATGCCGGGCATGATCGAGCAAACTTTGCCGTTTATCGTATTGTTCGGGGTGATGTGGGTAATGTTTCGCCTGAACCGGCGAAGCGAACTGGTGGCCATGCGGGCGGCCTCAATGTCGGCCTGGCAATTTGCCTTGCCGGCGGTTCTGATTGCACTCTTTTTGGGGGCATTGGGAACTACCCTGTTGAACCCGTTGGCGGCGCGAATGAACGCCCAGTTCGAACGCAACCGCATTGCCCTGTTGGATGCAGCAGATGCGCAAAGCAAAGGCACCAACAAGGCGGTCTGGTTTCGCGAGGCGGTCGATGAGGGCATTGTGGTGATCCGGGCGGGAAATGTGATTCCCCAAACTGCGACGCTGTATGACCTGACCTTCTTTTATTACACACTCTCAGAGGATCAGACCCCGGTGGTGCAACACCGCATCGATGCCAAAAAAGCTGTTTTACAGCCCGGCTTCTGGCAATTAGAAGACGCCACAGACCGGTCGCGCTATAACGACACCAAGCATTATGAAACCCTGGCTTTGCCGACCAAAATTGCACCATCAGCGCTATTGAGTGATTCGGTGCGGGCCGCCAATTTCTCTATCTATGCTTTGCCAGCCTTGATCGCAGAATCAAAAAAAGCCGGTTTTGGTGTGCGTAAATACCAATTGCAGATGCACCAATTGCTGTCTTTACCGATTACCCTGGCGGCCATGGCGCTGATCGGGGCTGCATTTTCTTTCAAGCTGGTACGCCTGGGAGGCTCCTTGCGCCTGGCCCTGACGGCAGGGGCCGCCGGTTTTGCTCTCTATTTTGCCAGTGACCTGTTACAAACCCTGGGGGCGACACAGGTTTTACCACCCATGGTCGCCATCTGGGCGGCGCCGGTTTTTGTTTTTTTTGCGGGCCTAGCCCGCATTACCATTTTGGAAGATGGGTGAGAAACAGCGATCAACCATGGACGGCATCCTGTGCTTCGTTTATGAAATCGCCTGAATTGTCAGGGACGCGATGGCCCGGAAAAGGCAAGATGGCCTGTGCCCTCATCGCACAGTATTTTGGATTGGACACAGAGGACACATCAAACCGGCATGAAACAGTTTCCAACCCACGTTTGTAGAGTACTGGCTGTTGTGCTGGGCACATTGGTATTTTCACAAAATGCCTTTGCGCAGGAAAAGACCGTTGATGCCGCCAAGGAACAACAACCGGTTCTGTTACAAGCCAATGAGCTGATCGACGATGCAGAGCATGACCGTTATATTGCCCGCGGCAATGTAGAAGCCCATTTTGAAGGCAGGATTCTCAAGGCTGACACGCTCTATTATTATCAAAAAAGCAAACGTATTCACGCCATTGGCTCGGTTGTGGTGGTCGATAAAGACGGCACGGTTGAATTTGCCGATGAAATGGAGCTTAGCGATGATCTGAGCTCGGCAGTGGCCTTGGCATTCTTTGCCCGCCTGGCTAACAGCGCCACCATTGGCGCCACCAAGGCCACTCATTCCAAGGATGGGGCCCGCAACACGCTGACCAATGCCTTTTACACGGCTTGCAAGGCCTGCGCTGGTAAAGATGGTGACAGTTCGCACAAGCCCACCTGGCGGCTGCGCGCTCGCAAAGTGGTGCAAAACCAAGAAACCAAGATGATCAATTATCGCGATGCGGTTCTTGAGGTTAAAGGGGTTCCGGTTTTTTACTCCCCTATTTTTTCGCACCCGGACCCTGAGGCGGGTCGCCGCTCTGGATTGTTATTTCCCCAGGTACGCCAATCGGGAAAATACGGATTTTCCTATGAACAGCCCTATTATCAAGTGCTTGGTCCCTATGCCGACGCCACGTTTACCCCGCGCGTATTTACCAAGGTTAATCCATTGGTCATGGGCGAATTTCGCCAAAACTTTCATGCCGGACAGGTTCGGGTGGATGGCAGTTTGACCTATGAGCAGGACTTTGATGGCCGGGGTACCAAATTTGGCAAAACCGAATTCCGGGGTCATGTGTTTGCCGAAGGAAAATTCAAAATTTCCGACCAATGGAAATGGGGTTTTGGCGCCGCCGCGGTTTCTGATGACCTGTTTTTACGTCGTTATGACATTCAGGGCGAAACCACCTCGCGGGGGATTTACCGCACCAATTCGCGTCGTCTGAACAACCAGATTTATGCCCAGGGTCAGAGCGAGCGCTTTTTTGCCCAGGCCGGCACCATCCGCTTTCAGGGTTTGCGGGCCGGAGATGTGGACGACAAATTCCCCATCGTTGGACCCTTGTTTGATTTGCGTCGCCATATTGATGACCCGTTATTTGGCGGCAATATGATGTTGCGAGCCAACACGGTGGCCCTGACGCGCATTGATGGCACGGATAGTCGCCGCGCCTCCCTGTCACTGGATTGGTCCCGTCGGCTGGTATCTCGCTCTGGCATGATTTTGCGCCCCTTTGCCCAGGGTCGCACCGATTTATACCAAATCCACAATCCGGATTTCTTTGCAGATCTGGGCTCGAAAAATCGCTCGCTGGCGCGGGCTTTGGGGGTAGTTGGTGCTGATCTGCGCTGGCCGTTTTTTCGCCCAGGCCGCAATGTCAGCTGGACCATCGAACCGCTGGTACAACTGGCCGCCAGCCCCAATGGCGATGGCGCCGGCAGCTATACCAGCTATAGCACAGACGCCAACGGCAATGTGATCGGCACACAAAGGTCCATCATCCCCAATGAAGACAGCATTGCGGTTGAATTCGATGGCACAAGCCTGTTTTCTGCCAATCGCTTTTCCGGGTTTGACCGATGGGAAGGTGGGTTGCGCGCCAATATCGGTGGCCAGGTTACCGGACGATGGGGCAAAAGCGGCGAAGTTTCTCTGCTGGCGGGGCAAACGCTGCGCTCACGCGTGAATACGGATTTCACCCTGGCCTCAGGCCTGCAGGGAAAATCATCTGACTATGTCAGCACCTTTTCCATTTCCCCCGGACCGGCGCTTAAACTGCGCGCCCATGCCCGTTTCGACAAGAATGATTTCAGCGTCAAACGCATAGAAACCAATGTCGCGGTTAAAATGCGCAAGGATCAGCTGGGGGCACTGGGCAAGGTTGTTCATGGCCTGAGCGCCTCGGTGGGCTATTTGAATTTCGATGATGCCATTGCCTCGGGCCGCCCAACCCAGGAAATTCGCGGACGGGCAACGGTGGGGCTCAGTCGTCACTGGTCAATTATGGGCAGCGCCATCCGCGATCTGGACGCCAAGCGCGCCCGCGGTATCAGCCTGGGCCTGATCTATAAAGACGATTGTTCAAGTCTGGAAATCACGTATCGCAACAACAATACGTCTGACCGCACCCTGACGCCCAATGCTTCGGTGGGCATTCGCTTTACGCTGGTCACCCTGGGTTCGTTTGGATCAAATTAGCCAAAAAGATCAGTTTAAAAATTATGGATTGCCGCTTGGGTGGTGTCCTGCATTCCCGTTTAGGGGCTGTCGACAATGGGGTGCAGTATCAGCGATTGCACTCCCCTCCCTTTCCAGTATGTTAGCCTAAATTTTGCCCATTTTTCTGGCTAGTCATATTCCCATGTTCGTGCGAAAACTTCTCACTGTTTCCTTTATGCTTCTGGTGCTTGTCGGCACGGGGCAATCTCCGGCGCTGGCACAAGTTGCCGAAGGGGTTGCAGCGGTTGTCAATGACGAGGTGATATCCACTTTCGACGTACGCCAGCGTATGCGTATGATCATCTCTTCATCCCGGGTCAAACCGGATGAGAAAACCCTTGCCCGCATACAACAACAGGCCTTGCGCGGCCTGATTGACGAGCGGCTGCAATTACAGGAATCCCAGAAATTCGATATCAAGGTTGACCAGTCCGAGATTGATCAGGCAATCACCCGTATCGCCCGCCAGAACAACGTCACCCTTGAAGACGTCAAAAATGACCTGCGCAAATCCGGGATTTCGCCAAGCACGCTGGAAAGTCAGATTCGCTCGGAAATTGCCTGGCAAATTCTGGTCAATGGTCGCTACAGCCAGCGCGTGCGGGTCAGCAATAACCAGATCGCCGAATCCAAGGCCCGTATGGAAGCGGCCCTGTCCAAACCACAATATCTGATTTCCGAAGTACTGCTGGAATCCCCCTCGCCAGAGCAAGATCCCCTGATCTACCAAGGTGCGCTTTCGCTGATCCAGCAAATGCGCGACGGCGCGCCCTTTCAGGCCGTCGCTCAACAGTTTTCGGCGGCCCCTTCGGCGGCCCAGGGCGGTGATGTAGGCTGGATACACAAGGCCGATTTACCAGAAGAAATTCAGGCCGTTATTGATGAGATGAAACCCGGCACTCTGTCTTCACCGATCAAGGTTCCCGGTGGCTATTACATTATTGCCCTTCGCGATAAAAAAGATGGCGGTGCCCCTATGGTGGTTGATTTTAACCAGATCGTCGCCCCTGCTGGACAGAAAGACAAGCTGAATAACTTTATGCGCAAGGCCAAGTCCTGCAAGGATGTGCAGGGGATCAAAAAATCCATCCCCGGGGCCTTTTCCAATGCATTTGAAGAGGTCGCGCTCAGCGAATTGGCCCCCGCAGTTCGTGGCGTACTGGAAAGCCTGCAGCCTGGCCAATACTCCAAACCCGTAGACAATCCCCAGGGGAGCACTGTGTTTATGGTCTGCGACAAGCATTACGCAGAAGGGGCCGGCATTCCCAATGATGACCAGATCGCCGATCAACTGATCAGCACGCGTCTGGCCATGCTGTCCCGGCGTTATCTGCGTGACCTGCGACGGGATTCTACGGTTGAAATCCGCAAATAAAACCCAGGCCCTGCCCATCGCACTCAGCATGGGTGACCCAGCAGGTATTGGCCCTGAGATCACGGCCCGCGCCTGGGCCGAACTGCACCAGAAAAAGATCAGTTTTTTCCTGATTGGCAATCTGAAACTGGCACAACAACAGGCCGCCCGGCTGGATCTGCCCACCCCCATCGCTATTTCGGACCCGGCACAAGCCACCCGGATCATGCCATCGGCCTTGCCAGTTTTGCCCCTGCCTCTGGCCGCGCCGGTTATGGCCGGATCGCCCGATACCGCCAATGCGCCTTCGGTGATTGCTGCCATTGAAAAAGCCGCACAATTGGTGATGAGCGGCCAGGCCAGCGCATTGGTCACCAACCCTATTGCCAAATCAGTTTTATACGAAGCCGGCTTCTCGCACCCCGGCCATACCGAATTTCTGGGCGAACTGGCCAAAGAGGCCAAAGTATGGCCCCAGCCCCATGGCCCCATCATGATGCTGTGTGGCGGCGGCCTTCGGGTGGCGCTGGTCACCGTCCACATTCCTTTGCATCAGGTGCCCACAGCCTTGTCCAAAGATAATATTATACAGGCTGCCCAGGTTTTGCATCAGGCCCTGAAACGTGATTTTGGCCTTGAAAATCCGCGCCTTGCCTTATGTGGGCTGAACCCGCATGCGGGGGAAAATGGCGCCATGGGCAAGGAAGAAGTGACCACCATCAACCCGGCGGCCCAGGCCCTGCGCACCCGGGGGATCAACATTACCGATGCCCAGCCCGCCGACGCCCTGTTCCGCGAGGACGCCCGCACCGGCTATGATGCAGTATTGGCGCTGTATCATGATCAGGGGCTGATCCCGGTAAAAACCCTGGACTTTCATGGGGGCATCAACACCACGCTGGGCCTGCCCTTCATCCGGGTTTCCCCGGATCATGGCACTGGCTTTGCCATTGCCGGGCAAGGCATTGCCCGCCCGGACAGTCTGATCGCCGCGCTGCGCGAAGCGGCCAGCATGAGCGCGCACAGGCAAGCCCATGACCATGCTTGAGGCCCTGCCCCCCGTACAGGAAAGCCTTAAACAGGCTGGACTGTGGGCCAATAAATCTCTGGGCCAGCATTTTCTGTTTGATTTGAATCTCACTCGCAAAATCGCCCGCGCCGCCGGTATTGAGTCCGGCGATCTGGTGGTCGAGATTGGCCCCGGCCCCGGTGGTTTGACCCGCGCCCTCTTGGAAAGCGGAGCGGATGTCATTGCCATCGACAAGGACACCCGCTTTGCCCCGATATTGGAACGTATTGCCCAAGCCAGCGGCCCTCGTCTTGAGGTGCATTACGAAGATGCCTTGCGGATGGACCTGTCCACGTTTGCCCCATCGGAAAAATCCATAAAGGTGGTTGCCAACCTTCCATACAATGTTGGCACCGCCCTGTTGATTGACTGGTTAAGCGCCAAGCCGGTGTTCTGGTCCTCGCTGACCTTGATGTTTCAAAAAGAAGTTGCCGAACGGGTGGTGGCGGCCCCCGGCACCTCAGCCTATGGGCGCCTGGCGGTGCTATGCGCCGCCGTGGCCGATGCCCATATGATGTTTGGCGTACCCGCCGCCGCCTTTACCCCACCGCCCAAAGTGGATTCGTCGGTGGTGCACCTTACCCCCAAACCTGAGCAAGATCGCTTTGATGATCTGGATGCCCTTGAACAGGTCACCCGTGCGGCCTTTGGCCAGCGCCGCAAAATGCTGCGCGCCAGTCTGAAATCGCTCGCCAGAACTGCCGGACTGGAGATTGCGTCCTGGCTGACCGAAGCAGAGGTCTCCCCCACAGACCGTCCGGAGACCCTTTCTCCCCAAAATTTCTTTGCGTTGGCACAAATCTGGCGCCAAGCACAGGCATAATAATTCGATATATTTCATTATGTTATGGATGCATAACATCAAAATTCTGCCCTAAGCCTTGCATTCATTTAGATAATTAGCTAATTGTCTATTCATGAACAAGGTTTTCAAAGCTCTCTCGGATCCGACGCGGCGGCGTGTCCTGCAACTCTTGCGAGACCGTCCCATGAGCGCCGGTGAACTGGCGGAACATTTCTCCGTCTCTAAACCCACCATGTCGGCCCATTTCACAGTCCTGCGCGAAGCGGATCTGGTGGACGCCAGCAAGAGCGGCAAATCCGTTATTTACCGGCTGAAACTGTCCGTTCTGGAGGATGCCTTGCTGGCCTTTACCGGTGCCATAGGGCTGGAACTGAAACCAGATACCGCGCCCCATACAGGAAAGGAAACACCATGATTAATTCCAAAACATTATCCGCATTGGCCCCATGGATCACCATGGGCGTAGTGGTGCTGGGCATATGGAAATGGCTGCTGGATTCACAATTGGGGGCCAACAGTTTCAATCTTGGCTTTCTGACTGGCTTTTTACCAATTGTCTGGATCGGTATAGTCGTCAAGAAACGACAGGGCCGTCTCAGCGCAACAGCGCATCAGGCACTGACCAGCAGCATCAGCCTGGCTGGTCTGATGTTGACCGCGCCACTTATTTTTGCCATCGCGCAAAGTTACCATCTGATCAATGGTGGCATTCCCCTGCGGCTGAATGCCTTGTTTTTTGGGGCCTTTATCATCATTATCGGCAATGCCCTTCCCAAGGCGCTGGAACCCTTGGGAGCGAAGCAATGTTCACCCGCTACCGAACAAAGCCTAAAGCGTTTTGGTGGCTGGATGTTTGTACTTGGCGGCTTTGGCTATGCTCTTACCTGGCTCGTCCTGCCCATTCCCATGGCCAAAGCGCTGGCCCTGCCCGTTTTGGCCCTGCCACTTTTGTTGCTGATTGCCCGCACCCTTATGGTCAGGCGTCAGGCCTCTCATCAATAAGACCGTTTACGTGATAAAAGGCTTGGACCGCGACCACACCCTGAAATTGTCGAAGCCCCCTAGAGCGGCCGCTTGAAATAAAAATAAAACTCTGCCTGGAGCATGGTTGGGGCGCTGATCAGCTCCCAGCCTTCCAGACCCCGGCGGTTCAGAATGTCTGCTATATATTCTTTTTTGGTCGAGGGTTTTGCAAAAACAGGTGGCTTTATGGTTTCAACTTTATAGGTCCATTTGGTTTTCATTTTTTCTGTTCCTCTGTCTCTATGATTTCTGGCGGGTGTTCGCGCAGACGCCCGGCGCGACGCAAGGCATCGCGCAGGACATATTCGATCTGCCCGTTCAGGGAGCGCAATTCATCGTCAGACCAGCGTTTCATGGCGGTCAGAATGTCTTCATGAATGCGAAGCGGATAGGATTTTTTGGCTTTGGGAGCCACGTCTCATCCCCTAATAAATAGAACCGGTATTGACCACGGGCTGGGTGGCCCGGTCAGAACACAACACCACCAGAAGATTGCTGACCATGGCGGCCCGGCGTTCATCATCCAGATCAACTACGCCCTTGTCTTTGAGCGAATTGAGCGCCGCCTCGACCATGCCCACGGCCCCTTCGACAATGCGTTTGCGAGCCGCAATAATGGCCCCGGCCTGTTGACGTTGCAGCATGGCCTGGGCGATTTCGGGCGAATAGGCCAGATGCGAAATACGCGATTCAATGACGGTAATGCCGGCTTTGGTCAGGCGATCCTGAATTTCGGTTTTCATCCGTTCAGAAATTTCCATCGGGTGGGAGCGCAAAGAGGTTTCCCCCTCCTTATGGGGGTCATAGGGATAGATGGATGCCATCGCACGAATGGCGGCCTCGGACTGGATTTGCACAAAGCTTTCATAGTCATCCACATTAAACACGGCCTCGGCACTGTCGGTCACTTCCCAAACCACAATGGCAGCAATTTCAATGGGAGAACCGCCAGAATCATTGACCTTCATCCGACCGCTTTCAAAATTACGCACCCGCAGCGAGATTTTTTTCTTGGTTAAAAACGGATTGTTGAAATGCAGTCCCTGTGTGCGGTTGGTGCCCACATATTTGCCAAACAGGCTCAGGACCGCCGACTGGTTTGGCTCGACCTTATAAAGACCAATCAACAACAGCAGCGCAATCAGAATACTGGTGATGAGTATGAGAACTGGCACCCCCTCGCCGCCACCGGCAAACATGGTAATGGCGGCCCCCACGCCACCGGCGCCAATGAACAAAGCCAAAAACAGCATAGGGATGCCTGGCAGGGATGAAACGGTTTTTTCTTGCATCATGGTTGGTCTCCATTTTTTTGATTATTTTGTTATGATATCATTTTGATATCTTTTTGTCCAGCGCAACAGGAATGCTAACGGAAGAGGAAGAGAGAATTCCATCTAACGCCAACGGCGCTCACGGCATCCCTGCGCCCCGGCAAAAGCCATGGTCGTGCGCTTGTTATTATTGAAAAATCATAGCCACTTGACTCATTAGGACGCTTGTCCTAATTATTATCTCGCAAGGCTACTGATGAGATTATGTTTTGAAAACCAGCGCAACACGAGAGCAAATTATCGAGGCCGCAGACCAGCTATTCTATCAGCAGGGTTTTGCGCACACCTCATTTTCAGACATTGCCGGTGTTATTGGGATTTCACGGGGTAATTTTTATTATCACTTCAAATCCAAGGATGAGATTCTGGATGCGGTGATTAATGAACGCCTGCAAAACACGCAAGACATGCTGGACATGTGGGAAGAGGCCGCGTCAACGCCAGCGGCCCGCATTCGCAGTTACATCCATATTCTTCTGACCAATCGCGATAAAATAATGCGTTATGGCTGCCCCGTGGGGACGCTTTGTGGCGAGCTGGCGAAACTGGACCATTGTGAAAGAACAGAGTCCATCCGCTTGTTTGACCTGTTTCGCACCTGGTTGCGCCATCAGTTTACACAACTGGGACACAAGGAGGATGCGGACAGACTGGCCATGCATGTCCTGGCCTGGAGCCAAGGGGTGGCGACATTGGCCAATGCCTATGAGGACAAAGATTTCATTGATCAGGAAATCCAGATGATTTGCACCTGGTTAGAGGCATACACCCCCCCCGCAAAACGCCCTCAACATTCTTCGGATGCCCTTCATTAACAGGAAAGAAATATGTTCATCGTGCTGCTTAAATTTTCAGACAATAAAAGCCAGGCTAGCCAATTCATGGATGGCCACAAACAATGGATCAAACGCGGGTTTGATGATGGTGTATTCTTGCTTTCCGGCAGTCTGCAGCCCAATCTTGGCGGTGCCATTGTGGCGCATAATACATCGTTGGAAGCCCTTCAAAGCCGGGTAAATGATGATCCTTTTGTGGCGCAGAATATCGTCCGCAGCGAGATCCTTGAAATATCCCCTTCCAAAGCTGCGGTACCGCTTGCCTTTTTACTTGAGGCATAGCCAGTCAGAAAATATGCCGGGCCGCAATAACCACCACCTGGGCCTTCACTGTGCCTGCATCATAATCTCTTTCATGGGCACCGCCATATCGACCAGCGCCTGGCGGTCCGGGCCAGCCCCTTTGGCAATCATCATTCGGGCGGCCATATATTCCGCCGGGGCATTCACCGCATCACAGGCAATCAGGGTGTCGTCTTTGAAATAGAAAACCGCAAAGGCATTGGTCGAAGGGTCGCCGCGCGTCACGGTTTCATCATAACCGGTAGACAGGCCGGCAATTTGTAATTTCAGATCATACTGATCCGACCAGAACCATGGCACCTGATTATAGGGCTTTGCCCGGCCGGTAATGGCACCGGCGGCGGTTTTGGCCTGTTCCAGTGCATTATGTACGGATTCAAGGCGCAAAGCGCACCCGTAAATGGCACTGGGGTGACGCGTCACATCCCCAAGAGCATAAATATCTGGGCCCGAAGTATGGCACAGATCGTCAACCACAATACCATGGTCACAGGCCAGCCCGGCCTGCCTTGCCAGTTCTTCATTGGGGATCAGGCCGATGCCCACCACCGCGATATCGGCCGCCAACACGGTGCCATCGGCCAACCGCACCCCGCTAAGCCTATCGGTGCCTTCAAAGGCCTCGGCCAGGGCACCGGTCATGATGTTGACGCCGTGCTCGCCATGAACCCGTTCGAAAAATGTGGACAGGTCCTTGCCGGCTACCCGGGCCAGCACCCGCGCCTCAGCCTCCAGCACAGTCACATCCAGATCATGCTTGCGCGCTGTGGCGGCCACCTCCAGACCAATATAACCACCGCCAATAACGACCAGCCGCCGCCCCTTTTGCATGGATTGGCGTAAACGGTCGGCATCCTCGAGAGTGCGCAACACCTGCACCCCGTCCAGATCTTCGCCAACACAGCCAAGACGGCGCGCCCGGCCACCGGTGGCCAGAATAAGATGGGCGTAGGGGACCGAGGCCCCATCATCGCAATGCACCTGTTTTTTATCTACCGAAATGGAAACAACTTTGCGCCCGGTAATGACCTTTATGTTCTGGGTCGGCCAGAATTCTTCGGGCTTAAAAAGCACATCCTCCATCCCCACTTCACCGGCCAGCCAGGCCTTGGACAAAGGGGGGCGCTGATAAGGGGCGCAATCTTCTTCGCCGATCAGGGTGATCGGGCCTTCATAACCAAACTGGCGCAGGCTCTGCGCGGCCTGGCCGGCCCCATGGCCAGCCCCAACAATGACAACCCCTGATTCCATGGACCTGTTTCCTTTTTAACAATGCCGGCGCAAGGCTAGCCCGGTACGTTATGAGAATAGACCTCTACCCGGTCCGCTGCAAACAAGGAACAATCGTGCAAAACCGGCTTGGCCTCGGCATTGATAAAAAGACAGCCCACCACCAATAAGGGGGTGTGCAAGGCAATGTTTAACGCCGCGCGCTCTTCGGCGCTGGCGGTTCTGGCCCGTGTGCGTACCCACTTGCGGGAAATACGGCACAGGTTCAATCGCTCCAGCGCCTTGGGCAGATTACCCACGGCCGCCACCGCATCCAGAATTCCGGGTACCCGCTCCAGCGGCAACGTACGGGTAGTCAGCGCCAAGGGTTCACCATCGGCGGCAAATACCTCAAAATCCAGTACCGCCACCGGGTCCGATGGCTCGATCTGCAAGGCCTTGGCCATTTGCGCGCTGGCCGGTTCGGTTCGAAGCGGCTTTTCGTGGCCATGCCCGCTTTTTGCCAGCACAATCTGAACGTCTGATGGTGCATAAATATCTTTGGAATAATCAATACTGACCCGGGGGCGACAGACAAAGCTGCCTCGCCCTTGGGTTACCTCGACCAGGTTTTGCATAACCAGTGCGTGGATCGCCCGGCGCACCGTGTGGCGGTTCACATCATAATGCTCTGCAAGCTTGTTTTCCGTGGGCAGCCGTGCCCCCGGAGGCAATTCGCCAGAAGCGATTTTGACTTCGATATCCTTGACAATCAACTGCCACAGCAAAAGAGAATTTGTACTCATGGGTGCCCCGCAAAGGCTCTGGTGAGAGACTATTGATACTGAATTTTCCCGGCTTTCAAAGTAGGAAAAACACTATTTTTTTAGTGACTTGCGCAACAAATTTGATATTTGTTGCCTGCACCTAAACAGCCCTTTTCCATTGCAGGTATTATGCTACAGTCTTTTGAAAACCACCTGCATACTATTAAATTCTGCTCCGACAAACAGGATACTGAATACTGATGAATACCCCGGCCTGGTGCCCCAATGCCCGTCGGGATTATGCCCAGAAAATGAGATAATCAATGAACAAGCCCACACTAATCTTGATCAACCTGCTGATGTACGCCGGCATTGCTGCCTGTGGGGAAAACTCCACTGTTGAAAAAGCCGAAGAGACGCACGAAAATACTCTGGTTCGTGCGGATATAGAGCATAGAGAAGAGATCGAAGAGGCCCGAGAGCACTCTGCAGAAGCCCCCACCCCCGACCTGGTCAATGGGCAACGACAGTTTTCAAAATGCAAGGTGTGCCATACGATTATCAAAGGGGGACGTCACAAGGTTGGCCCCAACCTCTATGGCATTTTGGGAAAGCCCGCCGCCACCAGTGAAGGATTCCGGTATTCCAGCGCCCTGAAAAAGGCTGGCATTATCTGGGACAAGGCCACATTGGACCAATGGATCCAAAGCCCACGCAACACGGTGCCAGGCACCAGCATGTCCTTTATTGGCATCCGCGATGAGAAATCCCGGCGCGATCTGTTGGCCTATGTATTGAAAGAAAGCGCAGCCACCGATTAAAACCTTTGCCAGAACCCCAGGGTAAGGCCAGAATCACGGACCACATTGCGCCCCAACAGCGTGCGGGACAAAGAAAGCTGCAGCCCTGTTTTTCGTTTGAAAAACCAGACTGCACTGGCTTGGGCTTTCAGGCTGTCCACCGTGCGAATATCGGGTCTGGACGATGGCATCCCCACCACAATATTGGACTGTACATGCACCTGCAGACGTCGGCTTAACTGACTGCCCAGCGTGGTATCCAGCCGAACCTCATTACCGGATCCCCGAGAGCGTTCACGAAACGCCAATTGCAGATCAAGAAAACCAGGGCGATCCGCCAGCTTTAGCGGCCGACCGGCCAGCGCTCTGACCTCCCAATCCAGACCACTTTGACCAAGGGGCTTATCAAAACCGTTTTCCACACTGCCGGGAATAAATGCACCGGCCTGTGCCGAAATCACCCATTGCCTCCACCCGGGAAGGGCCCGTCGCATCGACAATTCGGTGGCCCCAAGCCCCTTGGCCTGGTCCACAACCTCATCAAAACGCAACCGCACATTTTGCACCGCCGGGCGCGCAACCACAGTCCACTTTTCTGTAACGCCATATTCTACAAAAACTGCATTTTCATATTTTTGAAAACTTAAATCCACGCGGGCTTTACCGTGCCGATCAAACCCTTTTGCACCACCTTGCCATGTAAATGTTGTTATACTCTGCCCTTTTCCCTTTTCCATCGGCCATGCCCCTGCATAGGAACCGCCACACCAAGCAATGCCAAGAATTATTGCAAGCATATATGCTCGTATAAACAAAACGATTATGCGTACTAAACGTAATCTGCACATTATTATTCTTCCCCTACCCTCTTATTTATACTTTGCGAAAATAAACAGGAATGGTCAAAGGAAATTCTGAAAATCCGGATATACAGGGTTTTGTAACCATGTTTAGAAAATTGCAGTACCGATGCAAAATATTAACGTGGCATCAATGGCTTGGCTTAAGAATACCTCTTTAAATGGGAATGTAGGGTGCTTACCATGGGGTTGACCTCCCAGTTCAAAATGTCTGATCTGGCGCGCCTTGCGCAATCAAATGACCCGGCTCATCGTGACCAATTATTGCTGGCCCTTGGTTCCCTGTGCGCGCTGGGGCCACTAGAGGACAAGGTCACAGAAGAGGCCGTCGGGCAGATCATGATGATCCTGTTTCCGCGCGTTCACCAGACCGCACAATTGACCCTTTCGGGCAAGTTGTGCAAGGCGGCATGGGCCTCGCATCCATTGATCATGACCATTGCCAAAGGCCCACCCAAAGTCGCCGAACCTGTCATTACCTCCAGCCCGGTTTTGCGGGAAAAAGACCTGGTCGAACTTTCCAAGGTTATGGGCATTGAACATCGGGCGCTGATTGCACACCGTCCCAATATCGGCACCACGGTTACCGAGGCACTGATCCGCCATGACGAGCCCAGCGTGATGACCGCCTTGGTGGAAAATGCCAGTGCCAAACTCAGCATGGAATCCTTTGCAACCTGTGTTCGGGTTTCACGCCGGATCGAGCCCTTGCGCGCCAAACTGACATTACGCAAGGACATGCCGCGCAGTCTGATCCCCTCTTTGTTTGCATATTCGGACGAACCCATGCGCAAAATGATTGCTGCGCGTTTTGGCATTGATGGCAATCACCTTTCGGCAGTGGTCAAAGAAGCCATTATGAACAAGGGACAGCGCCCACCGCCAGATCCGGATCAGAAACTGGAAGATGCCGCCAAAACCCTGGTGGACAAGCTTGCCAAAGCCGAACGTCTTAGTGGGTCTTTCATCATCAAGTGCCTGAATGATAAAAAGTTTATCATGTTCGAACATGCCCTGGCCCGTATGGCGGGGGTTGGGCTGGATCAATTTCGTTCTGCGCTGGAACGTGACGCACTCTATGCGGTTGCGCTGTCTTGCCGTGCTGCCAGAATTGACCGCGGCGCCTTTCCCATGATCCACAGTGCCATGGTCAGCGCCGGCATGGAAGTTCCCCCGCTTCGTGGCAAAGAAGGCAATAAAGCGGCCGATGCCTTTGGTAGTCATTCGCCCGCCGCTGCCGCCGTGGCCCTGAGATTGTTAAGCCGCGAAGCTTGACTTATGGCCGGCTTTCGGAGACGGGAGCTTATGAGCACAATACCAAAGTCATATCATAAACTGTCTTTTGTTGCCGGCGCGCGCGCCGAAGCGCGCAAGGCCATGGCCGCATTTGTTGAAACCTATGGCCAAACCCCCATCGATGAAGCCGATGTTATCATTGCCATTGGCGGCGATGGTTTCATGCTGGAAACCCTGCATAAAAATATAGGTCGGCAAATACCGGTTTTTGGTATCAATTGCGGCTCGGTCGGTTTTTTGATGAATGAACCCAATAAGGAAGACCTATATGCAAGACTGGCTAAGGCGGAGCGCACCCAAATTCGTCCCTTGCGGATGACCGGCACCACGGTGGATGGCGGTACGTTTAATGCCCTGGCAATCAACGAAGTATCACTGCTGCGGCAAATTCACCAAAGCGCCAAAATCAGGGTCATTATTGACGGCAAGGAACGCCTGAAAGAATTGATCGCCGATGGTATTCTGGTGTCCACCCCGGCGGGCAGCACCGCCTATAATCTATCGGCCCATGGCCCGGTTATTCCCCTTAACGCCGCGGTTTTGGCTCTGACCCCCATAAGCGCCTTTCGCCCGCGCCGGTGGCGGGGGGCCTTATTACCGCGCTCTGCCGAGGTTACATTTGAAATTCGCGAGGCGGAAAAACGCCCCGTCAGTGCCGTAGCCGACAATCGTGAAGTACGCCATGTGGCCGTGGTCAATGTCCGCGAAAGCCGGACCATTGCCCTGTCCATGCTGTTTGATGAAGGCAAGGCATTGGAAGAACGCATTCTGATCGAACAATTTACTGCGTAAACGCCACAAAATTCTAACATGCGCTTAACACTCAGGACTTATGATTCGTAACAGATACGGCCTGTTTCGGCCGGGTTTGGCATGTGTGATAAAAAATGACGCGGTTACGTCACATAAAATCTGCACTGATCATGGTCTGCATGACGTGGATATGCCTTGCCTTTTCCGGCATTGCCCAGGCTGCCACCCCCATTACGCTAAAAGGCGAAAAAGGCGATGGCTATGCCCGTATTATCGCCGCCTGGCCCGAAAACGAGGCTGACAAGGATTTATCCCTGAAAGCAGAAATCAAAAACGGGGTTTTGATCGCCCGCTTCTCCCAAGCCTATAGCGTGAATACCGCCCCCCTGCTTAGCGATCTGAAAGATGTTATCGCACTGATCCGCGTTGACCCGGACGGGCACACCATGCGGATTGCGCTGCGCCAGAAAAGCGAAGTCAGCACCAGACGTTCTTATAATCTTTTTGCCATTGATCTGGTTGCCCCAAACCGCACGGTAAAATTGCCGGACCTGATTTCCCGGCGCGAGGTCGAATTACGCCAAATGTCCGAAGCGCAAAAGCGGGCGGCCTTAAGGGCGGAAAAAACCAAATCCATGCCCCGTCGGCCGCGCCCCGCCATTCCCCTGAGGGTACGGGCAGCCGAAACCAGCGAATACACACGTATCGCCTTCGATTGGACCAAGCCGGTTGGCCATAAGCTGAACAAATCGGGCAATATGGCCGAGCTGGTATTTGATCGCCCTGCGGTTCCTGACCTGGCGGTCCTTAATGTCCATGCACCGCGTGGGCTAATTAACGCCACCAGCGAAGTCCGCAAGGGTAAAACCTATGTAAAATTTGGCCTTGCCCCGGGTTTTCAGGCCCGTATGTGGGTGGATGGTCCCAAAGTGCTGGTCGATCTTTTTGAACCCAGACATGACAGCCAACCATTACCAAAAAACAATCCCAAACCAAAAGTCGAGGTTCATGCCAAAAGCGAGAAAGCCCCTACCCCCGCCCCGAAGGTTTATCAGGATCCCAGCCCGGGCAACGGGATCATTCGCGCCAAGGTTTCACGCATTGGCACCGATTTGCAACTGGCCTTCACCTTTGCCGCCCCGGTCGGCAGCGCCGCCTTTCGCCGCGCAGAAAACATCTGGGTAATGTTTGACGACAATGCCTCTTTGGATCTGACAGAATTACAGCGCGGTGCCAGCCAGCATATTCGCGGCTTTGAAACCTTTCAGACCGCCACGACCAGTGGTGCCCGCTTTCAGGTGCCGCCCTCTACCCAGATCGAAGTACAGGTCAGCGAAGGAGGTGCTCATTGGGTATTTTCGTTTGGTGAAAAACTGAACAATACGCCCAGAAAGTTGAACCTGTACCGCGAGGCTGATGGCTCCGGCCCAGGCATATTGATTGCGGATCTGCCCAATGTCACAAAAATACACACGCTGGACGATCCCATTATTGGCGACCAGATCAGCGTGGCCACAGCCCTTGGCCCGATCACCGGGGTACAATCACAACGCCAGTTTGTTGATGTGACCGCCCTGTCGTCGGCCCATGGCCTGGCGTTTGAAATCAATGCCGACGGCGTCATGTTTGAACAACATAAAGACCAGGTGATTGTCCGCACCAAAGAAGGTCTTTCTTTGACCCCAACAGCCCGACCAACGCATATAGCGGCCAATAATCGCGCCCATTCCAGTGTGGCCCTGCCGGCCCGCAATGCCACCCCGGGATTTATTGATTTTGACGGTTGGTCCCAGCCCGATCCGGACCTGAGCTTTAATGAAAATTACGACGCCCTGTTGCGCCATGTAGCGGCTGAACAGACGGATCCCCAGGCACGCATCGCCATGGCACGTTTTCTGGTGGCCAATCATTTGGCCCCCGAAGCCCTTGGCATGCTGGAACTGGCACAACGGCTGGACCCGATGCTGGTACAGGATGCACAGTTCAGGGCGCTGCGCGGTACGGCCAATGTATTGATACACCGGATCAAGGATGCCCGGGCCGACTTTGCGGCCCAGACCCTTAACCGGGATCCATCGGCGGCATTGTGGCGCGGCTATCTGGCGGCTCAGATGGAAGACTGGGGCACGGCCCGGCGGGAGTTTGATTCCGGGCGCGAGGCGTTTTACCTGTTTGTACCCGAATGGCAGGCCCGCTTTCGTAATGCCTATGCGCGCTCTGCGCTGGAACTGAACGATCTGGGGGCCACCAAAAGACAAATTGACGAAGCACTGGCCATTGACGCCGAACTGGACACACGCCTGCGTACACGCCTGGTCCGGGCCGCCTTTGCCGAGGCCAGCGGCAACATCAAGGAGGCCATTCGCCATTATGAAAAAGTTGCCGAGGCAGGCTATGAGCCATTGGAAACACAGGCCCTGTTCCAGATTACGCGCCTGCGTACACAGGCCGGCGAGCTGAAACCCGAAGAGGCGGCCAACATACTGGAAAATCTGCGCTATCGCTGGCGTGGCGACAGTACGGAACTGGAAGAAGTGCTGGCACTGGGTAAAATTTACGGAGAAATCGGCGATTATAATCGTGCGTTAAAAGCCATGAACACCGCCGTTAAGCGCTTTCCGGACAGCCCGGTAACCCGACGTATCTCCAAAGACATGCACACCATTTTTAATGACCTGTTTTTGCACGGTGGGGCCGATGACATGGATCCGGTGCAGGCCCTGGCCCTGTTCTATCAGTTCATTGATATGGTCCCCATTGGAGCCGACGGCGACCGCATGTTGCGCCTGTTGGCAGACCGGCTGGTGGATTTTGACCTTTTGCCTCAGGCCACAGAATTATTGCAGCACCAGGTGGACAACCGTATTCGCTCTGGTCAAGCCCGGGCCCAGGTTGCGGCCAAATTAGCCTTGATATACCTGATGGATCGCAAGCCGGAAAAAGCGCTAGATGCCATTCGCGGCACCCGCCAGGCACGCCTGCCCAAAGCCCTTAATCAACAACGCCGCCTGATCGAGGCCCGCGCGCTGGTTGCCCTTGGCAAGTCTGACCATGCGCTGGAACTCATAGAAACCGACCGCACCCGCGAAGCAGCCATTTTGCGCGCCAATATCGCCTGGCAATCCAAAGACTGGAATATGGCCGGCCCCTTAATGCTGGGCGTGGTCAATCAGTATATTACCCGCCTTGATAGCCTTAAGGACGAGGATGCAAACCTGATCTTGCGCACTGCCATTGCCCTTTCCCTGAGCCGCAACCGGGCCGGGTTAAAGGCTCTGCACGATGAATTTTCTGCCGCCATGGCGCAAACCAAAGAGAGCGAAACCTTTGATCTGGTAAGCCGGGAAAAATATCTGGGCAATGTGCCGGTCAAGGATCTGGCCCCCACCCTGGCGAAAACTGACGAATTAAAAGCGGTACTGAAGCGTTATCAACAACGCTTTGAATCCTCTGACGGCTCTTCGGCGGCCTCTGGATCCCTTTAGGGGCAGAACGCCATTTGCATTATCAGAACAATGAGTGGATCAAGCGACAAAGCCGCCACCGCCACCGCCAGATTGCAAACGGCTCAGCCCCGCAGAATAATTGGCGATCTGTTTGGACAAATAAGCCGGCACCGGACCGCCGCTGCCTTTGCCCTTGCCATTGAGCAGGTCTTTCAAGGCCGGATCCAGCGTCAGGGTACGATAGGCCGAGCGGATCGTAGTCAGCGCCTGTTGCAATATGTCCGAAGCCGCCTTGGCGCCGGTCAACGTGCTCAGGTTCAGATCACTGCCCAACCCCAAACCATAGGTTGGTGGCTCGGCAGGTGTCGTGTTTTTGGTGTTTACAGCCTTTGAAGGCTGAATTACCCCTTCGGGCAGCCCAAGGGCTTTCAGCAAATCCCGCCCCTTTGGGCCGGCAAACAGTTCGATAGAATGTCTCTTGCTGGCCGTAATTTTCAAGGTATCCCCATCGGTGCCACGAACCACACTGGCCTTGCCATCGAGCAGGGTGATCGCGTTTATTTTTTGTGACAGCGTGCGGTAATTATCAGTGGCACTGATACGCACTTTGCGCTTTGCGCCACCATCAACACTGATCAGGAAACTGTCGCCGGAACGGGCCAGCGAACGGTCGGTCAACAGACGGCTGTCTGCATAAAGTACATCGCCTCTGGGCAAGCCAAGGGCATCGAGTATGGAGACCCCTTGTGGATCAACCGCAATGGCTGCTGCCGAAGAAAACCCAGCCCGGCCAGAGACCTGTACGCTGCCGGTTTGGGTACCATTGGCCGCGTTTAGCACAGCAGAATATGCGTTTTCAGTGCCAGCCAGAACGCCACCGCCCGGCAGAGAGCCGGTGGTGCTGCCTGCCAGATACAGATTGCCGCCATAGGCCACAACATCATTTATCCGGTCATCAGTATTAGTACCCAGGAACGTGGTATAGGTGCGTACCGGCTGTCCCAGGCCATTTTCGTCAATCCGTGCGACAAAGCCGTCGCGTCCACCGGCATGAGCAGTAACCGCAGTGCCCAGGGCATTGGCGGCACCGGCACTGCCGGCCACAATAATGCCTGTACCATCTAGTGTGATCGAATTGATTGTGCCCCCGTCCAGTGTTCCCAGATCATGGGTATAGAGCGCCGCTGAAACCCCATCCAGGGCGCTGTATTTACGTAATTTACCAACACCGCTTTCCACACTGGCAACCAACAGGTCACCATTGGCATCCACCGTAATGGCATTGGCGGTTTCATTGCCAGCACCGCCAAACTGTCGTGTATAAAGCGTGGCGCCAGTTGATGACAGGGCCCGTACATAGCCGTCATCACCGCCGCCCTGAGTACCACTCAGCGGGGAGCTGGTCCGTCCGGCAAGATATATATTCCCATTGGCACCCAGTGCGATGCTGCGTACATCATCCGTACCGGCGCCGCCAAAGCGCTTTACAAATACTTCGCGGCCCGTGGCATCAAACTTGGTGACAAAGGCATCCGCCCCACCGAAATTAGTGGTTGATCCCAAAATACCGGTAACTTTGCCCGCCACCACAACCGAACCATCAGCAGCCACTGCCAGTGCCAGTCCCGAAGCCGTATCGGCGGCCCCAATCCCGCGGGTAAAAATCTCTTTGCCGGTTGAATCGTATTTGGTCAAAAACACATCCTGTGTGCCCCGCGGGGTCAGCCCCCCGGTCGTCCCCGTTGACTGGGACAACACATAGACCTCGCCATTGGCCCCGGTTTTTACCGCCAGGGCTTTGTTGGGCGTCCCCTCGGTGGTGCCCAGCCGTTTGGAAAAGGCCACGGTGGGGGCAGCCCCGGTTTGCGTGTCATAGCGGATCAATTGAACCGCCAGATCCTTGCCAAATCCGCTGGTACCCACCGTATAAAGCGACGGCGTGCTGGTCGGTGTGGAAAAGGATAAAGGTTCGGAACTGACCCCGGAAAATTTCAAACCAAACTGTGTTCCCGGAATAATACCGTTTTTGTCGGGGGTGCCGATTTTCACTCGTTTTACGGTGGTCACCAGACCGGCGGCGGCCAGTTTGGTATTGATATAAGCGGCCACATTATCCAGATTGCGCGGCGTTGTACCCATGCCGGCCAGATCAATATTGACGACAACATTCCCGTTCAGTTTTTTGGCTGTAATATCAAATTGCACATTGCCCGCCAGGGATGCCACGGGCGCATCAAAGGCACCATCCTGGATTACGCCGGTAACAAATTCACTATTGCCACGCCCAATCGCCAGGGTGGAACGGGCGCTGGTCAGTTTTTCCCCTTGCAAAAAGCTCAGTTCGTCAAACTTGGTAACCGACAGAAAACTGCCCAGTTGAGTAATCCCCTTGGCAAAGCTTTTATTCAGAAAACTGCGCCGCGCGTCGCTGGTCGTCCGGTCAGACGCATCAGTCGCCAGAGCCGCCAGCTTGTTGATACCGCTGTATAGTGCGAACAGTTTTTTCTGATCCGGTGGGGCCGCTGAATTGGAAAAGGCACCCAGATTATTTTCAAAAAAGACCCCGCGGGCCAGCACTGTATTGAGTGTTTTTTCCAACCCGGGTGGCTTGGCATCTGGATCCCATGGCGGCGGCACCGAGGTATCGGGCGCCTTGGAATTTGGCAATGGTCCAGGCGTAAATGTACGCGCAAGTGTTTGTGCCGATCGTGCATTAAAAACATCAATCAGCAAATTGGAACTCAGGCCTATGGGTGGGAGCAACCCCAGATCCGCCATAACATGCACTCCTTAGAGCCAGAATGCCGCGAAAACGTGCAAGAAGGATTAAATTACAAGGCCATATCTGTTTCAAATAATGCCATTGTGTACCATTTATCCTGGGCAGGCAGAACGCCCATGCGAATCCCACTCCCAAAGCTTAAATACCCCTGCCTCCCGCACCGGTAATCCACATCATTTTGACCGGTGATTACGGTACCACATGGACATCAGGCTTTATTCAAACCCTTGACTTAGTGATCGTCCGGGTCGTTGATATTCCATGACCTTGGGAGGGGAATGATGCAACGTCATACAACTTTGATAACCGCACTCACAATTGCCATCACATTTATGGTCGCTTTTGCCCTGCCTGCACAATCGCAGGATTATGACAAATGGAGCGATGAAGCCTTGCGAGAGGAGTTGGCGCGTCTGGCAACGATCAAGAAAAAGGTGCTGGTGCCTATGCGCGACAAAACCGGCCTGGCAACCAATGTCTATCTGCCCAAGGAGCATGATCAGAACACACCAACCATATTCTGGCGCACCCCTTATAATTTTAATAAAATGTCTGGTACACGCCTGCGGTTTGCCGTCGAAGCCCTCAGTCGCGGCTATGCCTTTGTGCTGCAGGATGAGCGGGGCCGATATTTTTCCGAAGGCAAGTTCGAGATACTGGGCCACCCGCGCACTGATGGCTATGACAGCCTGAGCTGGATTGCCGATCAGCAATGGTCAAATGGCAAGGTAGGCACGCTGGGCTGTTCCTCATCGGCAGAATGGCAATTGGCGCTGGCCGCCATGGACCATCCCGCCCATGCCGCCATGGTTCCCATGGCATCGGGGGCAGGCATTGGCCGCGTCGGTGATTTTCAGGAACAGGGAAACTGGTATACCGGCGGCGTGCCGCGTACCTTGTTTTTTGTCTGGCTTTATAATGTAGACAATCCCTTGCGCGCCCAGATTCCATCTGGTCTGGATCAGAAAACACGTGCCCGTATTGGCGAATATAATGATCTGGCCGCCCACAAGCCCAAAGTGGACTGGAAGCGTCATATCTTTGACCTGCCGGTCAATGAATTGCTCTCGTCACTGGGCGAGCCTCCGGCCACCTTTGAATCCTTTATCGCCCGCAAACCCAATGACGAGGGCTGGTTCAAGGGCGGCCTTTATCACGATAACGAGTCATGGGGCGTGCCGGCCTTGTGGTTCAATTCCTGGTATGATGTCTCCATCGGCCCCAATCTGGCATTATTCAACCATGCCCGCAAAGCTGGGGCCGATAAATCGGTACGCGAAAACCAATACACGGTGATTGCGCCGGTTACCCATTGTGGTTTTTTGCGGCTGGGACCGGATACCAAGGTTGGGGAGCGGGACATGGGCGACACCAGTTTCGACACCATGGGGGAGATCTTTGGCTGGTTTGACCATTGGCTAAAGGGTGACAAAAAGGCATTTGCCAAAAAAACACCCCCTGTGCGCTATTTTGCCATGGGCGAGAACAAATGGAAAAGCGCCAAACAATGGCCACCCAAAAACGTCACCATGAAACGCCTTTATTTGCATAGTGGTGGTCGTGCCAACAGCCTGTATGGCGATGGTGGCCTAAGTGGGCAAAAACCAGATACCAAAGAACCGGCCGATGACTTCACCTATAATCCCATGAACCCGGTGGCTACCATAGGCGGCGGAGATTGTTGTAATGGGGGGCTGGTCATCCCCGGCGCGTTTGACCAGCGCTCGATCGAGGCCCGCAATGATGTGCTGGTCTATACCAGCGACCCGCTGGAAAGCCCCATGGAAGTGACCGGCTTTGTTGATGCGGTGCTTTATGTTTCTTCCAATGTCAAAGACACCGATTTTGCCGTCAAACTGGTGGATGTAACCCCGGACGGCACGGCTTATATTATCGATGACACCATTTTGCGGACCCGTTACCGCGATGGTTTCGACAAGGAAGTTTTCATGAAAGATGGTGGGGTTTACAAGCTGGACTTCTCGCCCATGACCACCAGCATTGTTTTTGACAAGGGCCACCGCATTCGGGTTGAAGTAACCTCGTCCAACTTTCCCAAATTTGTACGCAACCTCAATACCGGCGGCGATAACTACAATGAAAGCAAGGGAGTAGTGGCCAAGAACCGCATCTATCACACGGCAGGGCAGGCCTCCTATATCGAATTGCCCGTGATGGAATAAGGCTGGCATTGGTCCTGCTCATCCTTCGACAAGCTCAGGATGAAGGCTCTGAAATTCATCTCGCAACATGCCATAAAACAGGCAATCTACGAAGCGCCCATCTTCCATTTTATGGGCTTCGCGATGACGGCCATCCAGGGTAAAGCCCAGGCCAGGCAGCAGGTTTTGCTTGGCACTGTCGACTTCATAGATCTCGGCCCAGATGCGATGCAGGCCAAGGGTTTCAAAGCCGTATTTCAATAGTAATTTCCCCGCATCCGGCGCGTAAACCTCGTCAATATAAAGATCATCGGCCCCCAGATAGATGGAAAAATCTGCGCTCTCATTTCGTCGGTCGATATAGCAAAGACCACATGCCCCCATCAGCTTTCCATCATTGGCCGTGGTGATGGCAAACATATGTACGTGCGCGTCCGCCAGCACGACATTTTCATACCAGCCTTGCTGCATGGCCGGCGTAATATCGCGATATTCGCGAAAATACTGGCGATAATCGGGGCGGTTCCGCCATTGGCGTAACGGCTCTAGATCATCCGGCGTGATCGGTCGCAAAACCACCTGGTCGCCATTGAGCACCGGCACACTCATGAAAACATATCCCAGCTAAGGGCATCGCCCTTGGCCAGTGCCTTGCCCAGGGTACGGCCAACAACCTTGTCTTCCTCAAATGGCTCTACCGATCCTTTGGGGCGCGGACGCAAGGCCTTTAAATCAGATGCACACAAGACATGGCCCGCCGGCAGATCAGTGCGCGCCCGCAGACAGCGGCGCTGTACTATGCTGGCCTCTTGCTCATTTCCCTCGACCCGTTTGATACCATCGCCCAGCGCCAGTTCCAGCTCGCGCGAACGGTCCACCATTTCGCGCCAGCTTTGCGGGTTCATGGAAAAGCCATGGTCCGGGCCTTCGCGGTTATTGTCGTCGGTAAAGTGCTTTTCCACCGCTCGCGCGCCCAGCGCAATGGCCCCCAAAACCGTGGCATGACCGGGGGTATGGTCCGACAGGCCCAGCACCAGCCCCGGATATTTTTGCGCAAAATCACGCAACACATTCAGGTTGATATAGCCAAAGTTTTCCAACGCACCGGTATAATTGGTATTGCATTGCATCAGACACAGATCGGGTGTGTGTGCCAGCACCGCCGACACGGCGCGTTCCACATCTTCCATGGTGCTGGCCCCGGTGGCCAGAAACACCGGCTTGCCCCGCTCCGCTACCTGGCCAATGAATTGTGGCCAGCCCATATCGCCCGAGCCGATTTTATAGGCCTGTACCACCGGATCCATCAGCTCCAGCGCCGCCACATCATAGGGTGTGGTCATATAATCTATGCCGGCCTCGGCACAGGCAGCCACCAATGTGTTGGTCCAGTCCCGCGGGGTCTGGCACTGCTCGAACACTTCGTAAACCGATTGCTTCCAGGCGGCCTGATGGGCGCTTTGACCACCCAGCCTTTTAAAGCCTTCGTCAGAGACAATGTCTTTGGCCAAAAAGTGCTGAAACTTGGCACAGTCGGCCCCGGCTTTGGCCGCCAGATGAATAAGTTCGACCGCACGGGTAAGCTCTCCATCATGGGAAGAGGCAATATCAGCAATAAAATAGGTGGGCTGGTCCGGCGCAATCACCCGATCCCCAATGCGGATTTGCGAATTCCATTTCATACTTGTGCTCTCCATTGCGAAACGAGGGTTTGGCACACTTCGGCCCGTCCCGGCAGATCATAACCCAGCTTTTGTTCTGCCCGTTTCACGTCCAGCCCCAATGAGCGTGCCCGGCGCGGAGCCAGCTCCCTGACCGAGCCACTTTTGGCCCCCTGCCCCGTCAAACCTGCTGCCTTGGCCAGTTCCAGAATAAAATCTTTTTTGGAAGAGACATCGCGGCTAGCCAAATTGATCAGACCCGTTTGGTTTTGCGTAATCAGATCGAACAGCGCCGCCGAAAATGTGGCCGTATCTATGACCGAGCCATAAAAATCCTCAAACAAGGTCATTGGCTCGTGCTTCTTTAGGGCGTTTAGTGCCCAATTGGCAAACCCGCGCCCATCAGGGTGAAACCCGGCGATGGACGTACGTACGACAAGGGCCAAAGATGCGGCCGACGCGTGTTGCTCGGCGGCATATTTGCTGCGCGCATAGGCATTGCACAAAACCACCGCCGCCTGTTCGTCATGTTTGGCATCCCCATCTCCATCAAAAAAATGATCAGTGGAAATGTGCACAAAAGGCCTGGTCGTCTGGTGGCTCCAATCAGCCAGAATCCGTGCCGGGCGTGCATTGATATGATCGGCGCGTACCGGGTCGGCCTCGCACGCGGCCAGATCAACCAGGGCAGCCGCATTGATCACCATATCCGGATTGGCCATTTCCAGCAAAGCTTCCAGTGCGCCGTCGTCCCCAAGATCCAGCGTATAATCGGCATCGGTACGCGCGGCACTGTGCGGTACATGGCCACGCCGTTTTGCTTCGGCGCATAACACCCGGCCCAACAGGCCGGTCCCTCCCAGGATCAGGATCCGCATAACGTCTCCTGCCCTTTATGCGGCATAATCAAGCGCCATGGGCGCAGTTTGCAAAGGCGCGCGAGTTTCATCCCGCAGGCGTGCCTCGTCAACAACATCGGCATTGATCGCCACCAGATCCGGGCGGCGCAAACACAAGGCGGCAAGCTCGGCGGCGCTGGCAAATTCGGCACCCTCGCCAAAAGCCTTGGCGCAGGCCCTAAAAAATTCCAGATCAGCCCCATGATCCAATGTCCAGCGCAGGCGTTCCAACCCACCGCCCGGACCTCGCAGACAAGCCTTGCTGAGACGGCGATGACGACGCAACCACGGAGTTACGTGTTCGCGCTCATAAGGATCATGGGCACATTTTTCTGCCTCATAAAGAAGTGCCGCTGGAAAGGCATCGCAATCCAGCCCATGGGGAAAACGCGGCGGCATATTATTGCACGCATAATCCACATCTGCCGAGCCCAGCAATTCCAGAACCTGGCCACAAATCACCGGGTCTATAAACGGACAATCCGAGGTCGCGCGCATTACCGTAGTGGCCTCGGCCTCGCGCGCCGCCTTGGCATAACGGGCCAGCACATCATGTTCGGATCCGCGCGACACCCCATAGCCTGCGGCCCGGGCCGCCGCCGCTACCGGATCGTCTGCCTCCCCTTCGGGTACCGCACAGACAACCTTGTCCACACCGGACACACGCGCCAGGCGGTCCAGACACCACAAAAGCGCAGATTTGCCGGCAATTTCCTCTAGGATTTTGCCGGGCAATCGGGACGAGCCCAAGCGCGCCTGAACAATTACAACACAAGTCATAAATACATTATCTGCACCGGCGGCTAACGTCTGGTTAACCATAAATGGCGAAGCTGTGTTTTGTTCAGAATGGGAAGAATCGCCATGGCGCAAACCGCAGCAAAACAAAACCCGCCGGCTCGACTGGCCGCGGTGCACCGCAGTTTTCGCGAGCCGCGTATTAATCTGGATGGCAAGATTGTCATGATCACCGGTGGCACTGGCTCGTTTGGCAAGCGCCTGACCCAGACCATTATTGATGAATACAAGCCAGCCAAACTGATCATCTTTTCCCGCGACGAGCTGAAACAATATGAAATGGCTCAACGGTTTAACCCCGCTGAGCATACCTTCATGCGCTATTTCATTGGCGATATTCGTGATCAGTCGCGCCTGGAGCAGGCCATGCGTGGTGTCGATGTAGTGGTTCATGCCGCCGCCCTGAAGCATGTCCCCATTGCCGAATACAACCCGTTTGAATGCATCAAAACCAATGTTATGGGGGCCGAAAATGTGGTGCGCGCCGCCATTTCTGCCGGGGTTGGCAAAGTCTGTGCCCTGTCCACCGATAAGGCCGCCAACCCGATCAATCTTTATGGCGCCTCAAAACTGGCATCGGACAAGATTTTTGCCGCCGCCAGCGCCATGGGGGGCTCGGACGGTCCAGTCTTTTCCATTGTGCGCTATGGCAATGTGGTCGGATCGCGCGGCTCGGTTGCACCATTTTTCAAAAAACTGATCGCCGAAGGGGCCAAGGAATTGCCCATCACCGATCCACGCATGACCAGGTTCTGGATTACCTTGCCCCAGGCGGTGGATTTTGTACTGTCCTCGCTCGCCATGGCGCGCGGCGGGGAAACCTTTGTTCCCAAAATTCCATCCATGAGCACGGTGGAAATGGCCAATTCGCTGGCCCCGGGCATGCCACAACGCATTATTGGCATCAGGCCAGGTGAAAAACTGCATGAAACCATGGTGCCGCTGGATGATGCTCATTCCACACTGGAACTGGATGATCGCTTTGTCATTCTGCCCAGCCACGATAACAGCCAGCGCCAGCATTATCTGGATTGCAATGCCAAGGCCGTAGCCGCTGATTTCTCCTATGTCTCGGATTCAAATCCGGAACATCTGGATGCCCATGGCCTGCAAATGTTGCTAGAAGAAACCTTTAACGGCTAGACGCAGTTATTTCCTTGCTGACCGTAAAGGCTCCACGCAGATCCCCCAGCGCAAATCCTGTGGCCTGATCCTCGGGATAGTGTTCATCAAGGGCGTTCTGTACCGCGGGCGCCAGATTGCTGC
This sequence comes from Robiginitomaculum sp., assembly GCA_015485335.1. Classification (GTDB taxonomy): domain Bacteria; phylum Pseudomonadota; class Alphaproteobacteria; order Caulobacterales; family Maricaulaceae; genus Robiginitomaculum_B. The sequence continues at coordinate 44,660 of WFTT01000118.1, read as the reverse complement.
CATGACAGGCCAGACACGGCTGTCCCACAGGGATGCCCTTCATATAACGAAATGTCTTGCCACCATTTTTATTTGGGAAAAATGCAAAGCGTTCCAGCTCTGCCGGTGCCACCCCCTTTTCCATGGCGGCCTGAAAGCCCAACAGGGTTTCACGTTCCCATGCATCCGGGGCGTTGGCCGGATTGCGCAGTTTTAACGCGGTACGACCAATATGCAGGCCGTCGGTTGAATATTGGGCCGCGATTACCGGAGCAATCTGTTGGCATACGGAGATCGCCCCAACTGGCCCCTCAGCCTTCATGGCAGCCATCAATTGGCCTTTAAGAGTTTTGGCAAAAGTCTGACTGGCGGCCCGTGCCTCAATGGCCTCGGCGCGCAACGCTGCCTGTTCGGCGCTATACCCCACCGCCACAATCACAAACCCGACCAGGACCAGCAGCCCCATAATGATGACAATGCGCATATGCTTCCCTCTTCCAGACCAGAAGAGTTTAGGACAAACCTGCTAAAAAGGAAAACCGTTGGCCTAGGCCGCGGACTTATCGGCCCTGGAATAGCGATAGAATTGCCTGTGGCCTAGAATTGGCGATGCCAAGAGCCTGTACTCCTAGTTGTTGTTGCACCTGCAAGGATTGCAGCTTGGCACTTTCCACCGCCAGGTCCGCGTCTACCAGATTGCCGACCCCCACATTCAGGGCATCAGTCAGTTTGCTGACAAAGACACTGTGTGCCTCGATCTTTCGAACGTCCGAGCCAAGATTGGCCAGCGCCTGGTTGACGTTGTCCAGCGATGTTTTTACCGCCGTAACCGCCGCCTTGGCGAGCGTTACCGTGCCCAGACTGGCCGTAGACGCCAAAGTGATGATCGAACCGCCAAAGGACATGTTCTGGGTTTTCAGGGTCAATGTACGGGTACCGTCTGCATCGGCCAGAAAGCCAATGCCAGGTGAATTGGAACTGTCAAGAATATTGGCCCCATCAAAAGCGGCATTGGCCAGAATGGTCGAAATCTGTGAAAGAATGGCCTTAAAATCAGCATCAAAAGCCTTACGCGTAAACGTATCAATAGAGGTTTCCGTGGCCGCCGTTGCCTTGGCCCGCAATTCAATCAACAAATTGGAGATGGCCTCTCCGGCGGCCAGGGCCACATTGCCAATGGAAGCCGCCCGGTCCAGCGATGTACCCACCGCGTCATAGGCACCTATGTCAGAGCGTAAACTCTGCGCCACCGCAAAAATAGCCGCATTGTCCTTGGCTCCCGCTACCTTCAATCCCGTATTGATGCGGCTTTGGACATCGTCCAAAGCGCCATTGGTTTTGTTCAGTTGCTGAAGAGCTGCCAAGGCTGCCGTATTGGTGTGAACGCTGATAGTCATTATATGCTCCGACGCACAAAGTTTACGTACCAGGCGGCAAGACCCGCCCCATTGGCCATAGACAGAGCAACACTCGTGCCAACACGATGGAGAGCGTTTTTCTTAAATATTACAATGTATTGAGATTATGCGTTTTTGCCGGGGCGGCAATATTAACCATGATAAGGTTGCCATGTCGTGCCGGTCGGCGTCTTTTGCCGAGTAGCCAAAGCGCTGAGTTCAAGCCTTGGTATCGATGATCAGCCCTTCGGCATCACTGGCGATGGCGATCGCCCGCAATACTTCCTCACGGGGGTATTGCTTGATAATTTCACCGGTTTCCCGATCTACACTCTTATAGACGAAACTGCCTGTGGATTCATCTTTTTCGATAACCAGATGTGTATTGGCCCGGTTTATCGGTAGAGGCGCAGAAAGTCTGGCTGATAAAAGCGTATCGGCAACGTCTTTTGACGCTGCCTGCGGATCTTGTTCTTGCTGTATGGGTGATTCCGTGGCGGACCCACCACCACTGCCAGGACTGGCGGGCGGGGGAACAAGAAACGGTATTTTTTGTATCTCGTTTGCCATATCTTTTTGACCGAGGGATTATGCTTCGCGATAAGCCTGGCCAGCGTATCTTGCGTACGTTCTGACCAGGCTGCACGAAGGAAGTGCCGGCGAAAGCGAACCCCTTGCTTCCGCCGACGTCCCCAAAGGTTATGATTACCGGAAGAAGCCGAGAATCGTTTGTGGAGCCTGGTTGGCGATTGAAAGCGCCTGTACGCCAAGCTGCTGCTTGACCTGCAAGGCCTGCAAGTTCGCACTTTCCTTGGCCAGATCCGCATCGACCAGGTTGCCGATAGAGGAGGTCAAGGCATCAGACAGCTTGGTTACGAAATTGCTCTGAATTTCCAGAGCCTTGGATTTCGTACCCAAACGAGCCAGAGAAGCGTTCACATTGGTCAGTGAGGCCTTAACGGCTGTCAGCGCCGCTTTGGCTTTGGTCACGGTGTTCACCGCTTCCGTTGTGGTAACCGTCACGATGGAACCACTGAGTTGCAGGGCTTCATCCAACACCGTAATTACTGCCGAACCATCTGAGTTGGCCAGGGCTGCAATTGAATTGGTAGAGTTGTTGATCAGGTTTGTGCCATTAAAGCTGGCATTGTTCACGATCGTTTTGATCTGATCGCGCAGAGCCTTGAAGTCTTCGTTCAAAGCGGTACGAGACGTGCTGTCCAAAGATGTATCTGTGGCAGCCAAAGCTTTTTCTTTCAGATCAATCAGAAGATCTGAAATTGCCTGACCAGCGGCCGCGGCAACGTCCACGGCTGAGCCAACCCGGCTTAGGGATTCTTTAACAACGTCAAAACCACGAACATCACTACGCAGTTTTTGCGCGATGGCAAAAGCACCGCCATTGTCTTTGGCGCTGCCAACTTTCAAACCGGTACTAATCCGGCGTTGAACAGTTTCCAGAGAGCGTGTTGTTGCATTGAGGTTTTGAAGGGCGACGAGCGCGCCCGAATTGGTATTTACAGAAGCCATTTCTTGGTTCCTTTCCATTCTGGCTATTCACGCTGCGCATTTTGCACAGCCGGGGTCTTTGACCCGCCATGCGCTGTGCAAAGCTTGCGCCAGTTGAAAACGGAAAGAGGAGGTTTTTGCCTAGTGCCATAGGAAAACAATGCCTTAGGACCAAGTTTCAAACACTTGCGCCATTTTGACACGGCAGATCTTGCCGCTTTGGCTCTCATATGGTCGGTAAATTCTGCCCAAGCGGAAGAAATCCACCAGCGTTATGGTAAATAAAGCGCAAAAAAAAGGGCCGCCCAAGGCGGCCCTTTGAATGCATCTGAGCTTACTGGAAGAAGCCCAATATGGTTTGCGGTGCTTTGTTGGCGATAGAAAGTGCCTGCACGCCAAGCTGTTGCTTGACTTGCAAGGATTGCAATTTTGCACTCTCCTTGGCCAGGTCTGCATCCACCAGATTACCGATACTCGCCGACAGGGCATCAGAAAGCTTAGTGACAAATCTTGATTGAATCTCTAGAGCTTTCGACTTGGTACCCAGACGTGCCAACGCCGCATTCACATTGGTCAATGAAGCATTGACCGCCGTTAGCGCCGCCTTGGCCTTGGTGATGGTATTGATTTGCTCTGTCGTTGTTACGGTCACGATGGATCCGCTCAACTGCAGAGCTTCATCAAGTACGGTAATGGCTGTTGAGCCAGAAGCACTGGCAAGGGCCTGAACCGAATTTGTCGAGTTATTGATCAAATTCGAGCCATTAAAGTTGGCATTGTTCACAATCGTCTTGATCTGATCACGCAAAGCCTTGAAGTCTTCGTTCAGGGCTGTACGCGAGGTTGAATCAAGCGATGTGTCCGTTGCCGCCAATGCTTTTTCCTTCAAGTCAACCAGCAGGTCAGAAATAGCCTGTCCTGCCGCCGAAGCCACATCTACAAGCGATCCGACCCGGCTTAATGACTGTTCAACCACATTAAGGCCACGCACATCAGCTCTCAGCTTTTGCGCAATGGCAAAGGCTCCGCCATTGTCCTTGGCGCTCGAGACTTTCAGACCTGTACTGATACGATTTTGCACGCTTTCAAGTTGCCTGTTGGTTGCATTCAAGTTTTGCAGGGCGACGAGCGCACCTGTATTGCTATTGACAGATATTGTCATTTTGGGGTCCTTCCATTCTGTAAGGGGATCAGCCGTTTTGGCCTATAGACTTTCTTGTCTGGCCATCCCCTCGCAATGGATGTGCCAAGAGACCCTTTCTTAGGACTCTGCTATTTTATTGTTTTTATTGATGTATTCCGGTCATTATTTGTCATACTTCGATGGTATGGCAATGTGGAAAAAAAGACCGGGCACATACGACCACGCCCGGCAAGACTTGCTTACCGGGCGTAGTCATCATTTATGGAGTGGGCCCAGCCCAGAAAATGTTATCCCGTCGCGGCCAGACCGGCGGCCGGATTGGGTTGGTTCGCCGTGGATCTGGCGGGCACCAAGCCCTGCATGACGGTGCGGTTTATATCAATCAGGGGATCCACGTCCGCCCCCTCACGAATGACCTGAACCGAATAGCGCTCTACGAACATGGCCAGGGAAATAATACCGGCGCGCAAAGCCTCACTGTGACCATTACGATCATCCGCACAATCCTGTGCCAGGGCTGCCCAGATACGTTTATTCCAGTCGATTACAGAAGATAGAGCGCCCAGATTTGTGCGGTCATACCCTTTGACTTCCATCAAGGCACGAACCACCATTCCGAACAGGCGATATTCGGTTTCTCGCGGATCTTCAGCCCGCGCGGCCGCCTGTTGATATGCGTTCAGTGACATACGCCAACCTTCCCTCTTCGTATTCCATGAGACTGCGGCACTTATTGAGCGCCTTGTAGTACTCACCCGCCATTACATCCCGGCTTATCGCCACGCATTGTGTCAGCATTTCCGGGTTGCTTACCGCTCCCATGAAATCTGTCATACGCAGCACAAACTCATCATAATTTGCTTCACTGTTATCAGGGTCGAGGTACATCAGCATGACTGGGAAATAGACCCGCCGCGCCGGCGTGGTCACTTCACTTTCGTGCATAATATCTTTTTCACGCAGGATTGCCGCGTGATTTTGCAGAACCAGATTGGATCGCCGGTCGCCGTTTTGCAGGACGGCCCCGTTCAAGACAAAGCGTTCTCCAGGTTTCAGCGATAATTTCAAAGGCATAGGCCTTGGCTCCACTTTACTCCTCATCCCTGGCTTAACACAGCCGGAAGAGGCACAGCATTAACGAAATAGCTAAACGAATCCTAAAGTGGATTGGTTAACGAAGCCCTGCATTATCCGCGATTGCGTTAGCACAGCATTAATCGACACAGGCCATTCTTGGTTTGAACGATCAAATCAAAAGAGGTTTTCTGGTGACGAATGCGTTTCAATCCATACTTGAACAGGGTCCGGAAGAGCAAAAAAGGGAAATTCAGGGCGCCGTAGGCGGGGCCAGCCTGCCGGAGATCAAAACCCTCAGCACAAGCAAAACAAACAAGAAATGTGTCCCGATCCTGCGCCGCGCCAAAAAGCTGATTGATATTCATGATTATAGTGGCGCTGCCAAACTGGCCATGCGGGCGCTGGATATAGATGAAGGCTTCTCGCTGGCCAATCATGTTATGGCCATTGCCCTGGAAAAACTGGGACATTTATCCAAATCACTGGAATTTTACGAACGCGCCTGGCGGCTGGACCCTACGGACGGCGAGGTTTATCAAAATCTGGCACTGGTGGCCTGGAAGCTGGACATGTTGCCAGCAGCCGAAAAATTCCTGCAATTGTTTTTGGAACTTCAACCGGGCAATCCCAATGGAGTTATCAATCTGGGCGGGGTCTTGCGGGATCTGGGCCGGTTTGACGAAGCGGTCGAACTGATCCGGGCCGCCATTTATGGGCACCAGGATCACGCCATGTTGTGGAATGCGCTGGCGACGGTCTTGCTGGAATCGGGCCAGCCAGAGCAAGCGCTCACCTTTTATGATGAGGCCCTGCGACTGGACCCCCAAAGCGCCCGGATCTGGCACAATACGGCCTATGCAGCGGGCCTGGCCGGGGATCGCGCCCGCGCCGCCGAGGCCGGAGAAAAGGCCCTGGCCATGACCACCAGTCCCGAAGATCGCTCGACCATAGAGTATGGCCTTTCCCAGGCCTATCTGGCCCTTGGGCGTCTCGAAGAAGGTTGGAAGGCGCATATGGCGCGATTTGATCCCAATGGGGTGGTCAACATGCTCAGCATCATTGATGCCCCGCGCTGGGATGGCGACGAAGATATCACCGGCAAGCATGTCCTTCTGATGGGCGAACAGGGCCTGGGTGATGAAGTGCTCTATATGAATGCGGCCCAGGATTTTATCGATGCGGTGGGGCCAAAAGGTCGGGTGGATTTCGCCGTCGAGCGTCGCCTGATGCCCGTGGTTGAGCGCACCTATGCCCCCCAGACCCTGGTGCGACACTTAACAGTCAATCGCGAAGGTCGGCAAATCCGCGTCATCCCGGATATCAAAGAATGGTCGGACTATGACTATTATGTCCCCATGGGTAATGCCGTGGCGGCCCATCGCAAGAGCATCGCCGACTTTCCGGACCATAAAGGCTATCTGGTGCCTGACCCCAAAAAGGTCAAAGCCATGCAGGAGGCCGTGGCCGCCCTGCCCGCGGGTCCAAAGGTCGGCCTGTGTTGGAAATCTATGGTGATGAACGCCAATCGTTCCAAATACTTCAGCCCGTTTGAGGCCTGGAAACCCATTTTACAAACCCCGGGCACGGTATTTGTCAGTATGCAATATGGCGATTGCGCCGAAGAAATAGCCCAAGCCCAAAAAGAACTGGGCGTGACCATTCATGAATTACCAGATCTGGATCTGAAAGACGATCTGGACGGCGTGGCCGCCGCCGGACTGGCACTGGACATTACCATCGGACCGATGAATGCCTCGACCAATTTATCCGCGGCCCATGGGGGCATGGTATGGTTTCTGGCCAGCCCTGACCATTGGCCACTGCATTCCACCGGCACCATTCCGTGGTATCCTACGGCGCGGGTGTTTTCCCCCAAACAGTTTGGGGCCTGGGATGAAACCATGAAACGGGTGGCCGACGCCCTGGCCGAGGAAACCCGGGCCAAAAAAGCGGCCTGACAGGCCAAATAGACGCAATTGACGCTTGCCCGTTCGGGATCGGGGCGATACCTCTTTTACAAAAAAGAGGACAAGTCTATGCGTTTTGAAGGTACCGAAAACTACGTTTCCACTGATGATCTCTCTGTGGCGGTGAATGCCGCCATCACCCTGGAACGCCCTCTGCTGATCAAGGGTGAACCAGGCACCGGCAAAACCATGCTGGCCATTGAGGTTGCCAAAGCGCTGGATGCTCCCCTGATTGAATGGCATATCAAATCCACCACCAAGGCCCATCAGGGACTTTATGAATATGACGCCGTGGCCCGCCTGCGCGACAGCCAGCTTGGCGACCCACGCGTTGAAGATGTCAAAAACTATATCCGCAAGGGTAAACTGTGGGAGGCTTTTACCTCGGAAAAACGGCCGGTTCTGTTGATTGATGAAGTGGACAAGGCCGATATCGAATTTCCCAATGATCTGTTGCAAGAGCTGGATCGTATGGAGTTTCACGTCTACGAGACCGGCGAAATGATCAGTGCCAAAAATCGGCCGATTATCATCATCACCTCGAACAATGAAAAAGAACTGCCCGATGCCTTTTTGCGCCGTTGTTTTTTCCACTTTATCCGCTTTCCCGATGACGAAACCATGCAGGCCATTGTGGATGTGCATTTTCCCGGCATAAAAAAGCGCCTGGTCGCCGAAGCCCTGAAAATCTTTTATGACATCCGCAAGGCCCCGGGGTTGAAGAAAAAGCCCTCAACCTCTGAGCTGCTGGACTGGCTGAAACTGCTCATGGCCGAAGATATTGACGCCATGACCCTGCGCGAGCGCGATCCACGCAAACTGATCCCACCGCTGCATGGGGCTTTGCTGAAAAACGAACAGGACGTACAGCTTTTTGAACGCCTGGCCTTCATGGCACGGCGAGATGGGTAGGCATGATTAGGGGCGAATAACCTTCCCCCCTTCGTCATCCTCCGGCTTGACCGGAGGATCCATTGGGCGGCACAAAAGGCTCCTTCGAGGCTCCCCCGGATCAAGTCCGGGGTTCGCACCTCAGGATGAGGTGGTTTATATTTAATTCATGCCTCACCCTGAGGTGACGCGGAGCGCCCTCGAAGGGCGCAAAGAACATTCCCTAGACCGTATCCACCATATCAATGGTCCAGGGCTCATTCATGGCCGCCATTTCCCAATCCAGATAATCTTCATCAGCCAACAACTCGCTGAAATAGGTGTCTACTTTCAGGTCGCATGCCATGCCATAGGTATTGAACCGGCTGGCATAGGGCGTGGCAAAGGCATCGGCGATGGACCAGTCATCAAACAAAAACGGCCCCTCATGGGCACCCAGCAAGTCTTCGAAAATGGCGACCAGGCGCGCCGCCTCATCCAGACAGTCCTGGGGCATGGCCGTTGTAGTGCGCCGACGTAAATTCATATGGGCAGTGTTACGCAACACCCCAAAATCGTCCTGCATCTGTTTGCACAGGGCGCGGGCGCGCTCCCGATTTACCGGGTCTTTGGGCCATAAATTGGGCACACATTTGGCCGCCCACTCACAGATCGCCAGACTGTCCGGAATCATTTCGCCCTGAACCTGCAAAACCGGCACCGTGCCGGCGGGCGATAACGCCAACAGTTTTTCTTTGGTGCCTTCCTGATAAAGCGGGATCAGGGTTTCTTCAAAAGGCAATTGCGCCTTGCGCAGCACCAGCCATGGACGCATGGACCATGAGGAATAGTTCTTATTGCCGATATAAAGCGTCGGGATGGTCATTAGCCATTGGCGATTTTTTTAGCGGTTTTGGCGATTTCCTCGCTAGCATTCTGGGCGCGGCGAATATGATCGCGCACATCGAAATGGGTCAGCTCGCCCAAGCCCATGGCCTGACTGTCCAGAACCGGCAGACGCACACAGACATTGGTGCCGACCCCCAATTCGCTTTGCACTGTCATCGCCCCGCCATGCAATTCCGCCAGCGATTTGACCAGCGCCATGCCAAGACCGGTGCCACGGGCATCGGTAACCTGGGCGCTGTCGGCCTGTTGATAGGGCGTACCCACGCGCGCCGCATCTTCGGCGCTCATACCGACGCCGTCATCACTAATCCCCAGCAAGATATCATTGCCCTGGGTGCTGAGCTTGATGGTCACCGTTCCGCCTGCAGGGGTGAATTTTATACCATTGGAGAGGAGGTTAAACAGGATTTGCCGCAAGGCCTTGCGATCGGCGCTGACCGGCACTACCCCGTTTGGCAATTGGGTTCTCAAGGTCACTCCGGCCTCTTCGGCGCTCAACTCCATCAGTTTTACGCTGGAGCTGACGACATCGCGGGCATCAAAGGCGGTTTTGTTCAGGGTGTAATGATTGGCCTCGATCTTGGACATGTCCAGAACATCACCAACCAGATCCACCAGATGGCGACCACTGTCATAGATCAGATCGGCGTATTCGGCGTATTTTGCCGGCAAAGGCCCAAACAAACGGGCCTTCATCATGTCGGAAAACCCAATAATGGCATTCAACGGCGTGCGTAGTTCATGGCTGATCCCGGCCAGGAATTGTGATTTCTGCCGCGCGGCGCTCAGCGCCTCATCGCGCTCGGCCACCAATTGCTCTTCGCGTTCGGCATGTCGGGTAATGTCATGCATATAGACCATTAACGCCCGTTCGCCTTCGCGTGCCAGTTTCAGTTCAAAACGGCGCGCCGGCTCATCGCCGCGCCCGGGCACTTCAACCTCGACCATCTCGCCTTTGCCGGAACGCAAAACCCGGGTCAGCGCCGCCGAAAAACGATCCCGATGCGCGGCGCTGAGCACACTGCCTAACCGTCTGGCACCGCCCAAAAGACGCCGGGCCTGGGGGGACGCGGCCATATTGCGCCCGCGCGCATCCAGACAAACCACCGGTTCGTGGGCAAATCGTAACAGGCGCAAACGTGCAGAATGGGCATCCCAGCCCCCCTGGCGACGCACCACAAGTGCACTGGAAGACGCAATCAGGGTCAGAATAACACTTAACGGTCCGATCAGGCCGACCGGCTGGGCACTGACCAGGGTCGAGGATAACAGCCCCCCGGTTTCCATCGCCACCAGCAACGCCACCGCCAACATGGTCAGGGCCGAAGCCTCCATGGTCAGGCGCGCCCCCCCCAGACTGTGTGCGGCCACCACCGGCATCACAAACAGAACCACAAAGGGTGTCGACATACTGCCCACAGCCGCCACGGCCAGCCCGGCCATCGCTGTCCAGGCAAGAACAACCAGCGCCTGTGCCCAGTCTTCATCCAGAAACGGGCTGACAATCAGCCCCAGCATTGCCGGCATGGCCCCGATCAGGGCAATGGTCAGAATGACTGGCCGCACTACGGCATTGTTCAAAAACAGGGCAATAACAGTACAAACCAGCACCCCACCAAGCCACAATAAGGGCATGGTCAGGGCACCCGCGGGAATGCGCCGTATTGGCTTTTTGAGAATCGACTCATCAATCATGGTGCAAGTCTTTGCTTACACCGTTAACAAATCCTGAATCACCACCACCCAACCACAGTCAGAAACTCGCCTTACTATGTTGTAATTATTCAATTATTTTCGCTTTTAGATATCGTTAACTTTATTGTCATTGCGGCGCCACGCCGCGGCGCTGCCCTTGGTAATGATGATTCTCTGCGCTATTATACCGGTAAGGGAATTGCAGCCATTTTTGTGTTAGGGTGCGATTGAATGTAATTTGTCTGGGAAAAGGTTTAATGCTCCGATCGCGTATTTTTTATATCGGTGCCGTCTTGCTCTTGCTTTGCCAGGGTAGTCTGGCCCAGGCTGTGATCGCTGACCGTCCTTCTGTTCTTGCATCCAACGCCACCAGTAATGAGCCGCAAAATAGCGGGCCCATGACCACAATGGCGCCACTGCAAAGCCCATCCACACCCGCGCCTGCGCCTTCAACCCCCATGCCGGATCTGGTACTGGCCGCCGGTCCCTATGCACGCTTTTTGGATATTATTGACCACGCCGCCAAAGTACCGCCGCGTTCTGCAGAAGACCTGGAACACCTGATGGGGGATCTGGCCAGTTTTGACGGTCCAAAACTATCACACTCATTTCGGGCCTATGCCATTTTACAGGCCATGCAGACCCCTGCATTTTCCTCTGGCATACAGGCATGGGGCCGGCAATATGACCGCCAGAGCCTGATTGCGAACTTGCGCGCCAATCCGGCCTATGTGGAACAAATGCCCGGCATTGCCCAGGCCCGCGAACAGGTCTTGCGCCAGATCAGAAAAGACGGCCAGGCCGCTTTACTGGCCGGTGGCATATACAAGGATCTTGCCTATTCCCTTCAGCGCCTGAAATGGGCAAGCCGTGTCCGTGGTGGCAAAGCCCTCAGGCTGGCGGCCTTGCGCAATGCCCCTTATGCACCGCAAACCATTTCAAATGATCTGTTACAACCACTATTGCGCGCCTATTCGCTACAGCCGCCACTGCTCAGCCCGCTAATGGCGGCCAATGCCATTCCTTCCAGAAAACCGGCAAAAGGCGGCCTGTTGAAAAAACTGGTGAGCAACATCGGCCCAGATGCGGCTTTGGCTTCCAGCCCATCTCTGGCCATTCCCACCCTTAGCGCGGCCCCGGCTTATGCAGGAGAACTGCAGAACATTCTAGCCAATGCCGCCTTGCAGATTCTGGATCCATCCACCCCCTATCCCGGGGCTCTGGGCTCGCGGGGACTGTCTGATACGATGGCCGAGTGTGTTGACTGGGCCCGCCTGCATCTGAACCAGTGCGTGGCCGCCACACGATTTGTCTATGAGGACAGTTTTTGTATTGCACGCCACCAACTCAAGGATTCCGGGCGCTGTATTGCCGAATTTATTGACGGTCACCACCAGGCCACCCACTAGATAAACCAGACCAGCATGGATGCCGGCCCAGGCTGGTGGCCCTGTAAACATGCTCAAATCCACACAATTTTAATTAATCCTGCGCCGAATTTGACCCAATATTATGTCAAAACTGATGGACCGGCTAACTGCTTCTTAACGGCACTTACAGGCTTTGCTTGAGTTTATGGCGTGTGTGCGCATACTCCCCTCATACCGTGCATGATAGTGTGTACGAAATGAGGATAAATCGTGGGTTTCATTATAAAATCCATATTCTGGGCGGGCATTGTATGCCTGTTCCTGCCGCGGGATCCCTCGGCGCTGAAGACACCCAAGGCTGTAGCCAGGGTGTCTTCGGCAACCGTGCTGGATGTAGCAGCGGCAGGGGCCAGCTTTTGCCGCCGTCAGCCAGAGATCTGCGAATCTGCCCTCAAGACCACCGCTGCCAGCCGCGAAATATTGTCGGTGGCCGCCACCACATTGTCCAATACCCTGTCGGACAAGCCAAAGCGCAAGAACTCTATCAACTGATCTCTCCTCCTTGCCAGCGGCCTTATGGGCGATTATGTGCCAGAACAGTGATCCTGTGTTTTGAAAAGATATCTGGCGATGATGGACGATCCCCGCGCAAACGATCTTATCGATGAATTTGACTTTCTTGATGACTGGGAAGAACGCTATCGCCATGTCATCGAACTTGGCAAAGCGCTGGAACCACTCAGCGACAACGAACGCAATGATACCAACAAGGTTCAGGGTTGTGTCAGCCAAGTCTGGCTGGTCAGTGAAATTCTACCTGGGAATCCGCCACGCCTGCATTTTCGGGCCGACAGCGATGCTCATATCGTCCGCGGCCTGGCTGCCTTACTGATCCGTTTGCTCTCTGACCGCCCAGCCAAAGAGATATTAGACTTGGATGTCAAAGCGGTCTTCGAAGCCATTGGCATGGCCGACAATTTGTCTGCCCAACGCTCCAACGGGCTGGGCGCCATGATCGCCCGTATACGCGCTGTGGCCGAAGCGGCACTGGCAAAAGCCTGAATTTGCTCTCATTTACCTCACGAAAGCGTGCATTGATCCAGCGATACGGGACCTGATACGCTGTTGCTTCACCAAGTAAAGAGAGTGGAGAGAGTGGGTAGATGTCGATTTTTCGTTGGGTTCTGGCCATAGTTCTGGCAGCGTTTTTTGTGCTGATGGGCGTACAAAAAATGGGGCCGCACAATCCGGTTTTTCAATATCTGGCAATCCATTCCGGCATTAGCCTGTTTGAACCGGAGGTGCGCATGGCCACGGGCCTTGCCGAAATCAGCGCCGCCATACTGATCATTGTACCACGCACCCGCATCTTTGGTGCCCTGTTGGCACTGGCGGTTCTGGGCGGCGCCCTGGCCTTTCATCTCTCCCCCTGGCTGGGCACCAATGCGCCGGTGGCGTTTTCAGAGGCCTGTCAGAATGCACAGAATTGCGATTATGCCAATGACAGCAGTTATGTGAAAAGCCCGATGTTGTTTATCATGGCGCTGAGCTTCTTTTTCGCCTCGCTGGGCATGTTGTTTGTGGAAAAACGGGCGAAGGCCTAAAGGGCATTTTCCCTTTGACCAAAGATTAACTCGCCCGTGTTTGATTGGCCATAGGAATTCTTAGGGCCAAACCATGCCATTGACCAAGACCATGGATACGGATAGCGCGCCGCCGGACAGTTCAAGCCATACGCGCACCATACTAGCGCGTCGCCTGGCCGATATTGTCTGCCTGCCGTCCAGCCGGATTACCCCGGTGGAACGCCATATGTCTGGCGACCTTTTGGTGGGAATGTTGGCGCAAAGTCCGCTGGATTTGCGCAAACGCTGTGCCCGCCGAGTGGCCCCCCTGATTGATGCCGCCCCCGGGCTGTTGCGCTTTCTCATCCATGATGAAATCGAAGTGGCCAGACAAGTACTGGAAGACAGCGAAGCGCTAAGTGATTATCAACTGGTCGAGGCGGCCCGCACCACCACGCTGGAACATCGTCTGATTATTGCCCAGCGCCGTGGCCTGAACGAACTGGTCTGCGAAGCCTTGCTGGCCCCGGGTGAGCCTGAGGTAACCGCTCGCGTTCTGAAAAACCGCAGCGCACAACTTTCGCAAAACGGTCTGGCCAGAGCCCTGGAGCTCAGCCGCGAATACCCTTTGCTATGTGCAGCCCTGCTCAAACGCGATGAATTGCGCCCGGCCCAGGGCATGACCCTGTTCTGGTGGGCAGGGCCAAAAGAGCGGGCGCAAGTTTTGACCCGCTTTGCCGTCGGACGCGACATTATGCAGGACGTTGCCGGGGATATATTTTCCCGAATGGCCGCCGATGACTGGCAGGACCCACTGGTACGCAAGGCCATGCAGTTTATCGAGCGCCGCCAGCGCAACCGCGCTGCTATTGATAAAAGCCCCTATAGCAGTCTGGAAAATGCCGTGGATACGGCGATGGAAACCGGCATGGACGCCACGCTGGCCGAAGAAATTTCTTATCTAAGTGGTATCAAGCCGGTTACCGGCGCCCGCATCCTTAGCGACCAGGGCGGTGAGCCCATCGCGATTTTATGCAAGGCCACAGGCCTGAAACGTGATTATCTGCTGAAACTTTGGCGGGCGCTCAAACGCCCCACCGGCGCACCAGATACCCCCGATCCGGCGCTGGAACGTACCATCCGGTGTTTTGATGGCCTGTCATCCAACAAGGCACAAACCGTACTGCGCTATTGGAATTGGGCATTAAACGCTGATCGGCCCACCACCGGCTCCACCGAAATAACCACCAGTGGAGATCTGGAAATCACCACGCCCAACAGCGCCGCGGCCTTCGTCTGAACCCCACAAATTGTATTGACCCCGGCCCTGCGCTTGCTAGGCTTGGCGCGTGGATTGTCCACAACAATGGTCTTCGGGGCGGGGTGAAAGTCCCCACCGGCGGTAATGCGGCATTGTCCTAGACGGTGCCGACGAGCCCGCGAGCCGATCATGATCCCGCTTTGGCGGGGCAAGATTAGCAGATTCCGGTGTGAGCCCGGAGCCGACGGTTACAGTCCGGATGGTAGAAGATCGAACAGACGAGCGTAGCTCGTACGAGTTCAGAAAACACACCAGTATTGGTGTGCATTTTGGCGCGTGCGTGGGCGGTTTTCTGTGAAATGCCCCGAAGCTGTTGCCTTGGCTTTGGGACTGAATTTATGAGCAACACATTTACTGACAAGACAATTGCAATCGCGATTTTACCTTTGTTGTCATGCGCCGGCATTTTGGCAATGCCCACGGTCGCGGCGGCCTACATACCGGAGAAACCGGTCAAGGATGATACGCTATACGAGATCATCGTGACTGCCACGCGGCGACCCGAAAACCTGCAAAACGTACCCATGTCCATCTCTGCCTTTTCCGCCGCGCACTTAGAGGCCTATCATGCCCCGGCTCTGGAGGATTTGAGCGATCATGTAGCCAATATGTGGATGCCTGCCTCTACTGAGGCCGGCCAGAGCTTTATCACCATGCGTGGCATTAATGCGGGCATCACGCGCAGCTCAGGCCGCTCAGTCGGCGTTTACGTGGACGGGGTGTATGTTTCCGCCGATACCGCCATGAATATCGCCATGTTTGACGTGGATCACATTGAGGTTCTCAAAGGCCCCCAAGGCACGCTCTTTGGCCGCGACACCATTGGCGGTGCCATCAATATCACCACCAAAAAACCAGCCTCCCTGCCCGAAGGTAAAGTGCAGGTCGAGACAGGCAGTTATGGCTTGCGTCAAATTCTGGCCAGTGCCAGCACTCCTGTGGTCAAGGACGTACTTTTTCTTCGTCTGGCCGCCATAAAAAGCAATAAAGGCGGCTATATCAAAAATGCCTTTACCGGACGCAAGGCCGGGGCCGAGGATCATCTCTTTTATAATGCACAGCTTTATTACACGCCCAATTCCCGTCTGGATGCCCGTCTGGTTTTCAGTGCGCAAAAGATAGATGATCGCCCCAACGCACTGGGCGAGGCGACAACCAATATCGGTTCGGACACCATCCCCTATACCATCAATCTTGATCAGGATGAGTTCCAGAAACAAACCGTTAGACGGGCTTCTCTGAATGCCAATTATGAGTTTGCCAATGGTCACACGCTGAGCTGGACAAGTGGCTGGTCTCAGGTGGATGATTTTTATATTCAGGACGGCGACCGGTTGCCGCAATCCATCACCGTGGCGCAATTTGATGGCGGCGCGCGAGAGCTTTCCCAAGAGGTTCGCCTTACCTCACCACAATACAAACGCCTTGATTATCTGTTCGGTCTTTATTTTCTGGATGCCCGGCGCGATTTCAACCCGACCTTTCCGGTGATGGGCAGTGCCTTTTTGGAACAGGTGCTGGGCATTCCCCCGCAATTCCACCCCGCCGACACGCTGGACGGGCAACAGGTGCGCACCAAAACTACCAGCAAGGCGGCCTTTGCCCATGCCAATTTCCACCTAAGCGACCAACTGACGGCCTATGGCGGCTTGCGTTTTACCAACGACCATAAACGCGTCGATTATCGCAGCTTTGGTGAGGTGTTTGGTGTGTTTGGTCTGCCGCCTTTGCAGGCTACCTCGCAGGTACGCCACCACCCGCTGTCATGGATGGGTGGCCTGCGTTATCAGCTTACCGATACGGTCATGGCCTATGGCAGTATTAGCCGCGGTTATCGCAGTGCCGCAATCAAGGATAATTTTGTCTCTGCCGCCGACATCAATGCGCCCAGCGGCTTTTTTACCCGGCCAGAATTTCTGACCAATTATGAAACCGGATTAAAGACGAGCCTTTTTGGTAATCGGCTGCGGGTCAATGCCGCCGCCTTTACCATGCAATATACCGATATTCAGGTTTCCATATCTCAAGAGCCGTTTTTGTTTTTGCGCAGCCTGACCAATGCCGCCAGGGCCCACATAAATGGTTTTGAGACTGACCTAGCGGCCCGACTTACCTCGCGCCTGAAAATCACCGCGGCGGCAGGCTATGTGCATTCGCGCTATGATGATTTTACGCCACGCCCCGGAGTTGATCTGGCCGGCACCAGTTTTGGCACCGCCCCAGTCTGGACGTTCAGCGCGGCCGCCGATTACCGCCTTCCCCTTGCCAATGGCAGCGCCTTGAGCGCCCATCTGGATTACGCCAACCGCACCGCCCCCAAAACCACGCCGCCGGGCGAGCTGGCCTTTGTGGGCGATTACGGGGTGGTAAATGGAGCCCTGGACTATGAAGCCCCAAATGGGCGCTGGCGGGCAAAACTTTGGGTCAAAAACCTGGGCAATGTAAACCTGCCCATGGTGAACAAACTCTGGGGATCCGGTCTTGGACCACTGATCGAAAACGAAACGGTGCGCTATGAACCACCACGCCGTTTTGGAGTTTCTTTCACCCTCAACTTCAGCAGATGAAACGCATTATCATCTAGTGAGGGCTCTGACCTGCAAGCCAACTACATTCTCTTTCAAAACCGGTGCAGAAAGACTCGCCAAGCGTCAAAGACATGGATAGAAAAGAGGTAATAAGACCGTAATCAACGAGTCGATTAGTGGGGAGAAAATGGGGTACGCTCTATCCTTGACGGTGGCAATGGCCGTTCTTTGGTTGATGCTGTCGGGCCATTATGACAGCACTTTATTGCTTAGCCTGGGTGCCGGTTCAGCCATTTTTGCCAGCGCCCTTGCCTGGCGCCTGCATATCCTGGATGGCGAAACCTCGCCCTATCACAAATTGTGGCGTTTTTTTATGTACTGGCCCTGGCTGTTATGGGAAGTCATCAAGGCCAACATCATCGTCATCCGCACGATTTTACAACCTGATATGGTGCTGACCCCTCGTATGGTGCGGGTCAAAACCATGCCCAAAACCGATATGGGCCGGGCCTTGTTTGCCAATTCCATTACCCTGACCCCCGGCACCGTCAGTGTCGATCTGGATGCCGACGAAGTGATCGTCCACGCGGTACTCAAAGAGCTGACCGGCAAAGAAGGCTTTGCGGATATGGCGGCCCGGTGTGCCCGAGCCAGTGGCGAAAAGGATCCGGTGAAATGATTTTTGCAACGTCTCTTTTATTGATGGCCAGCATGTCACTGATGCTGGTGCGTCTGTTGCGCGGCCCCCAATTGTATGACCGGGTGCTGGCGGTCAATTCCTTTGGCACCAAGACCATTCTTTTTCTGTGTGTGTTCGCCTTTTTGATCGGGCGATCTGATGCAGTGGATATTGCCCTGTTGTATGCCTTGATGAATTTTATCGCCACCATCGCCATTTTGAAATTCTTCCGTTATCGCGCGCTGGATGTGGCCCTGTCGCGCACCCGCCGTCGTGGAGAAGCCCGATGAGCGATTTTCTGCATATTCTGGATATTCTGCGCCCCTATGTGGCGGGCATTGCCCTGCTCAGTGGCGGCGTGATTGTGTTGATCGGGGCCAGCGGCGTGTTGCGCCTGCCTGATTTTTATACCCGCCTGCATGCGGCCGGGGTAACCGACACTCTGGGAACATTGCTGGTATTGCTTGGCCTGATCCTGCTCTCCGGCTTTACTCTGCTTAGCGGCAAACTGGCCCTGGTGGGGCTGTTCCTATTATTGACCAGCCCGGCGGCTACCCATGCAGTGGCCAATGCCGCTCATAAGGCGGGATTAAAGCCCCGCCTAGGCACAGTAAAAAGCCAGGCCCCGGGTGAAGCCAGTGGTGATCCATCATGAACGGTGAGTTTCTGACCCCCATCGATGCCTTTACGGTCATTGATCTGATTTTTATGTCCATGCTGGTCGTGGTGGGCATTGCCATTGTCCGCCTTAAAGACCTTTTTGCCGTGGTGATGTTGTCCGGGGTATATTCGCTGGTATCGGCGGCGTGGTTTGTCTCTTTGGATGCGGTGGATGTGGCCTTTACCGAGGCCGCCGTTGGGGCCGGGATTTCCACTGTCTTGATGCTGGGGGCCATGTTGCTGACGGCGCGTCAGGCCGCGCCGACCAAACCGGCCCGGCACTGGGTGGCCCTGATCGTAGTTTGCGCCACCGGTGCAGCACTCCTTTATGCCACAGTGGACATGCCCTCCTTTGGCGATCCGCTATCGGCACCCAACGCTTATATCGGTCTTGAATACCTTAAACGCACCGGCCCGGAAACCGGGGTTCCCAATGTGGTTAGCGCCGTTCTGGCCAGTTATCGTGGTTATGATACCTTTGGCGAAACCACAGTAATCCTGACCGCGGGCCTTGGGGTGGTTCTCATTCTGGGTCTGGGTGGCCCGGCCATTAAAAGGAAAAAAGCCCCTGCCAAGACAAAGGCCGCCAAAGCCAATCAGAGCAAAATTCTGGGGGCTCATCATGTGGTTTTGCGCGTAATCTCCAAGCTGATGATCCCGGTGATTATTATATATGGTGCCTATGTACAGTTTCATGGCGATTTTGGCCCCGGCGGCGGCTTTCAGGCGGGTCTGATCATTGCCTCGGCGATTATTCTTTATGCGCTGATCTATGGCATTGATGCGGCCAAGGAGGCGGTGCCGCCCTCTCTGGTACGTCTTGGTGCAGCCCTTGGAGTACTGATCTATGGCGGGGTTGGCGTGATCAATTTGCTGCTGGGCGGCAATTTTCTGGAATACAACATCCTGAACCCGACCCATCCAGCACACGGACAGGAGCTGGGCATTATGTTTGTTGAAATTGGGGTTCTGGTTACCGTGGCGTCGGTAATGCTGATCATCTTCTATGGTTTCACATCGCGCCAGCCTGACATTAAAGACAAGGACTGGTGACATGAGCTCCGGTATCGAATTCTGGCAGTATCTGACTGGCCATTTTAATTACATCGTGGTGATCACCCTGATGATGACCGGACTGTATATCGTCATCTCCACTGGTAATCTGGTGAAAAAACTGGTGGGTCTGGGCGTATTCCAAACGGCCGTTTTTCAGCTTTATATCACCATGGGCAAGGTCACCGGCGGCCAGCCCCCCATTTTGGAAGGTGTGCATGAAAGTGCCGCCGGCGAGGCCGCCGCAACGGTTGCCGAACATGGCAAAGCGGCTGCCACCACCGCGACCACCCATGGCGAACACGCCGTGCAAGCCACCATTTCCATTGCCAAAACCATGGATGACGTGCTGGTGGATGGGGTTTTATACTCCAATCCCCTACCCCATGTTTTGATCCTGACCGCCATTGTGGTTGGCGTGGCCACGCTGGCCGTTGGTCTGGCCCTGGTGGTCCGCATTCGCGAATCTTACGGCACCATCGAGGAAGATGAGCTGCAAGAAGCCAATTATCAGCATGCAAAAGGGGCTCTTTCATGAGCGCGCTCATCGCTTCGGATATTCTGTCGCTATTGCCGGCATGGGTGCTAATGCATGCCGCAGCGCTTCTGGTGGTTACACCACTGCTTAGCGGGCCAATCGCGCTGATACTGTCGCGTGGACGCCTGGCCTGGGCCTGGGCACTGGGTATCAGCATCATTACCTTTATGCTGGCACTGGTGCTGTATGGACAGGTGCTGGAACACGGTAGTGTCATGTATGTGTTTGGCAATTGGGCGCCGCCCGTTGGCATCACCTATAATATTGACGCGTTGAACATACTGATCCTGCTGATTGTGGCAGGCATGGGCCTTTTATCCCTGATCAATGGCCTGCCCAGCGTTATGCAGGAGATAGAACCCAAAGATCAGGCCCCGTTTTTTGCCGCTTATATGTTGTGCCTGGCGGGCCTGATGGGCGTAGCGATTACGGGCGATGCGTTTAACGTCTTTGTATTTTTGGAAATCTCTTCCATTTCCACCTATATTCTGGTGGCCATGGGCGGCTCCAAAGACCGCCGCGCCCTGACTTCCAGCTTCAATTACCTGATTTTGGGCACCATTGGCGCCACCTTTTTTGTCATCGGGCTGGGCCTTGTTTATATGGCCACCGGCACGTTGAACATGGCCGATATTACCGTGCAATTGCATGAAAATGGCGATAGCCGCGTGGTGCGCGCCGCCTTTGCCTTTATTGTTATTGGTCTGGGTTTGAAAACCGCCATGTTCCCGCTGCACACCTGGTTGCCCGGGGCTTATTCCTATTCGCCAACCATGGTAGGTACCTTCCTGGCCTCGACCGCCACCAAAGTGGCATTTTACGCCATGGTGCGCTTTATCTTCGGGGTGTTTTCCACTGGCGAACCATTTGATGGCGCTTTGCTGGAACTGGTGCTGGCCCCTATGGCTGTAGCCGCCATGATCATTTGTTCGGTGCAGGCCCTGTACCAGATGGATTTACGTAAATTGCTGGCCTATTCATCGGTAGCCCAGCTTGGCTATATGCTGCTGGGCCTGTCCATGGGCACCGCAGCTGGGCTGTCGGCCGGCCTGTTACATATGTTCAACCACGCCCTGATGAAGGGTGCCCTGTTCATGGGCGTTGGCATTTTTGGCCTGCGTTACGGCGTGCGCCGTGTGCCGGATCTGGCGGGCCTGGGCAAGACCATGCCGGTTACCGCCGCCGCCTTTACCGTATCCGGGCTCAGCCTGATCGGCATGCCGCTGACCGCCGGCTTTGTCAGCAAATATTATCTGATCATCGCCGCCCTGGAACGGGGCTGGTGGTGGGCCGTGGCCGCCATTCTGGCCTCGTCCGTGCTGGCGATTTTCTATGTCTGGAAAATGGTGGAAATGATGTATCTGCGTGAAGCGCCAAAGGCCAAAAGCCGGGCCAGAAAACCCCAGGCCAAGGCCCCCCTGCTGGCGCTGATCCCCTTATTGATCCTGGCCGTGGCCAATGTCTGGTTCTTCTTTGACGCCAGCCTGCCCAAAGGGCTTACCGATGCCGCCGCCGCGGCGCTCCTTGGTGGAGGCGCATCATGAGCTGGACACCTGAACTTGGGCTGATCCTGTTGCTGGCCATTCCGCTGGGCGGCTCGGTTGGCGTTCTCGCCTTCTCGCGCTGGCCAAACCTGCGCGAGGCGGCCACCCTGATCGCCGGGGCCTTATTGCTGGCTAATGTGACGGCTTTGGTGTTGGCGGTGGACGGCGGGGCGCGCCCCTCGACCACCTTGATGCATGTGGCCGGGGGCATAGCGTTGAACTTTACGCTGGAGCCTTTGGGGGCCGTGTTTGCGGCGCTGGCCAGCGCGCTGTGGCTGATCAATTCGCTCTATTCCATTGGTTATATGCGTGGCAATAAAGCCAAGGACCAGACCCGCTTTTATCTCAGCTTTACCGTCGCCATTGCGGCGGCCATGGGGGTGGCGGCCTCTGGCAATATGTTCACCCTGTTCATTTTTTACGAGGCCCTAACCCTTTCCACCTATCCATTGGTTACCCATAATGGGGATGAAAAGGCGCGCCGCGGCGGGCGGATTTATCTTTCCATTTTGATGGGGACATCCATTGGTCTGTTCCTGCCGGCGGTGATTGCCACACAGGTAATGGCCGGTTCCACAGACTTTTTACCAGGTGGTCTGCTGGCCGGAAACATCACCCCCGTTATGGGTAGCATTTTGCTGGTGCTTTATGTCTTTGGCATTGGCAAGGCCGCCATTATGCCGGTGCAAAACTGGTTGCCCAATGCCATGGTTGCCCCTACTCCGGTCAGTGCCTTTTTGCACGCCGTGGCGGTGGTCAAGGCCGGGGTTTTCACCATGTTGAAAATGTCGGTTTATATTTTTGGGCTGGACTTTATGCGCACGCTGCCCGCCTCGCACTGGCTGGCCTGGATCGCCGCCATTTCCATTGTGCTGGCGTCCCTGATTGCACTGTCCAAGGATAATCTGAAAGAGCGGCTAGCCTATTCCACCATCAGCCAATTATCCTACATCACGCTGGGCGCAATGATCGCCACGCCATTGGCGGCGTTGGGCGCGGCGCTGCATATCATCATGCATGCCTGGGGCAAGATCACGCTCTTTATGTGCGCCGGAGCCATTTATACCGCGCGGCATTTCACCAATGTCAGCCAGTTAAAGGGCCTGGGCAAATCCATGCCATGGGTGTTTGGCGCCTTTATGGTGGGATCGTTTTCCATCATTGGCCTGCCACCACTGGCCGGGGCGTGGTCCAAACTGTTGCTGATGATGGGCTCTACGGATCCGATCAACCGCGTATTTATCGGAGCGCTGATCATCTCATCCCTGTTAAACGTGGCCTATTTGTTGCCGATCCCGGTCAATGCGTTTTTTGGCAAGGCTCCGGATAAACCGGCCAAGCCGCCTACGGCCCCGCGCCTGACCGTGATTCCGCCATTGATTACCGCGGCAGGCACCATTGTTTTGTTTTTTGCCATTGGGCCGATTCTGGATTTCCTGAGACCCGTTTTTGAAAGCGGAGGCATGTCATGAGCACTGCCAAGAAACCTGCCAAAAAATCCCCGGCGCGCAAACCGGCCCATGACGAGGACATTCACCCCCTCGCCCGGCCGTTTTTATGGCTGGTCAGTGATGGCGCACGCAAAGGCTTTATGTATGTGGTTGGCTTTGCCGCCCTGCTCAGCATTGGTGCAGACTTTCTGGTACACCGCCACAGCCATTTTCACTTTGAAGAGTTCAAGGGCTTTTATGCCTTTTTTGGCTTTGCCGCCTTTGCCTTTGTCGTCCTGATGGGCTGGCCCTTGCGCCGCCTGACCGGGCGATCCGAAGATTATTACCCGGAGAGCACCGAGGATGACTGAACTTCTCGCCGCACCCATAAACCCTGCCTGGGCCATTTTGCTGGCCGGTCTCATCATTGCGGCCCTGCCATGGCATAATGTCCGCAAGGCGGTGATGTTACTGGCCCCCGCCGTGGCGTTGATGTTCTGGCTGAAAATGAGCGCCTTTGGCAGCTTTGATCAGATCAGCATTGATACACTGGGCGCGGGTCTGACCACGTTCCGCTTTGACGGGTTGAGCCGTATCTGGGGACTTATCTTTATAATTGCGACGTTTTTAAACGCGCTTTATGCCCTGCACGAACGCGACCGATTGCAAGACACCATGAGCGTTCTTTACGGCGGGGCGGCCATGGCGGCGGTATTTGCCGGCGATCTGATCACGCTATTTATTTTCTGGGAAATGACCGCCATTACTTCGGTCTTTCTGATTTTCCGCACCGGGACCGCCGAGGCCCGTAATGCCGGCATGCGTTATCTGGTCATGCATATTGGCTCGGGCGTTTTATTACTGGCCGGCGCCATCTTGTTGCACGCGCAAACCGGATCCTGGGCGTTTGAACATATCGGTCTGGAGGCAGGCCTGGCTGGTTGGCTGATCCTGATTGGCTTTGGTATCAAAGCGGCGTTTCCGCTCTTGCACAGCTGGTTGCAGGATGCCTATCCTAAGGCCACGATTTCCGGAGCGGTCGTGCTGTCGGCCTTTACCACCAAAATGGCGATATACGCGCTGGCGCGTGGTTATGCCGGCACGGAAATGCTGATTTATGTCGGCGCCATTATGGCTCTGTTCCCGGTGTTCTTTGCGGTTATTGAAAATGATCTGCGCCGGGTTTTGTCATTTTCCATCAACAACCAATTGGGCTTTATGGTGGTGGGCATTGGTGTTGGTACCACCATGGGCATTAACGGCGCCGCGGCACACGCCTTTGCCGACGTTCTTTTTAAAGGCCTTCTTTTCATGAGCATGGGGGCGGTGCTGTTGCGTACCGGCACCACCAAGGCTTCTGAACTGGGCGGCCTGTTCCGCTCAATGCCGATCACCGCGTTTTTCTGTCTGATCGGGGCGGGATCCATTTCGGCATTCCCCTTCCTTTCGGCCTTTGTCACCAAGGCATTGATCCTGGCGGCCGTTGCCGATGAGGGACATTGGATTATCTGGTTGATCCTGGTCTTTGCCAGCGCTGGGGTGTTGGAACATGCCGGGATTAAAATCCCGTACTTCTCTTTCTTTGCTCACGACAGTGGCCGCCGGGTCAAGGAAGCCCCGTGGAATATGCTGTTGGCCATGGGCATTGCCGCCTTCCTGTGCGTCTTTATCGGTGTCAATCATCGCTGGCTTTATGCGCTGCTGCCCTATGCCAGCGATTATGAGCCATACACGCTTGGTCATATTGTTGGACAGATGCAGCTCTTGCTGGCGGCCATCTTTGCCTTTGCGCTTCTCATGCGGATTGGCTGGTATCCCTCAGAGAAACGCATGACGATCCTGGACATTGACTGGTTCTGGCGCAAGCCCGGCAAAGCGCTGGTGTACTGGGTCTATGCCATTACGGCGCGTCTGTGGGCCTATACCATGGCCGGCAGCCGCAAAGCGCTGGGCAATTTCTCATCCCTGTTGTCCGTCATGCTCAGCCCCGATGGCAATGTCAGCCGCACCGTACCCACGGGCGCCCTCGCGGCCTGGGCCGTTGCTTTGCTAACCCTGGCCCTGTTGGGTGTATATATGGCGGGCTGAGCCCCGCCCCCTTCAATCCGGCAAAGCGTCAATACCTTTGCAAGCCAACACATTTGGTCTGCCCTTTATCTGTATTTTCAGATGATTACTATTGGCAAAACCAGAAATTATTCCCAATCTCTTTCTTCACTATGCTTTTTATAAAGTTGGCCAATTAGTCAATATACCGCATAGCCCTCATGAATTCTGCAACGTCAAGCCTAAAATCGCTTGATTATGCACTAGAACTACGGCATATATCTATTGAACACGTTTAGTTAGAGGTGAGTATAAGAATGACCGATAAAACAGCGATCACCGACATGGCCGTAGATATTGTCACAGCGTATGTTGGAAACAATACGGTTTCTGCTTCGGATCTGCCGGAAATCATACGTAGCGTCTATGGCGCGCTCAGTGCCGCTGATACCGAAGGCAATGCCCCGGCTCAGCCGCCACAAAAACCGGCGGTCTCGCCGCGCCGTTCCATTACACCAGACTATATTATCTGTCTGGAAGATGGCGGGAAATACAAATCCCTGAAACGACATTTGCGCGCCAAGTATGATATGTCACCCGATGAATATCGGGCCAAATGGGGGTTGGCCTCTGACTATCCCATGGTCGCCCCCAATTATGCCGAAGCCCGTTCCAAACTGGCAAAGGAAATGGGGTTGGGCCGTGGACGCCGGGGAAGAGGCCGGTAAATTCACTTATCAACACTTTTTTTCGCAAAGCCCGGCCACACGCCGGGCTTTGTTTTTATTAGGGTTTCTTTAATTTCTGCGATTCGCCCTGCAAAAACCGATTCCAGAATGAAAAAAAAGAGTCAAGGGACTCTTGCGCCGATTCCATCAGTTAATGGATATTAACCAAACGAATCACTTTTACCGTATGCCATGTACAACGAGGGGGTTGGAAATGGGTGAACGCGCCGAGCCATTTAAACAACAGCTGGCCTATGACGCACAGCGCAGCCTGTATGATTATTGGCGCAGTAAATGCGCTCCCGGCAAACTACCCACCCGCCAGGATCTGCACCCTCGGGATATGGTTCAGTTTCTACCTTTTATTACCCTGACCGATGTCGCGCAAAAACACACCCATATCACCTTTCGGGTTCGCCTCGCCGGGACGGGCCTGCGCTCGGTATTGCACCGGGAAATAACTGGATGTACCCTGGACGAGCTGCCCATTGGCCGCCAGGCCCGGGACAAGTGGCGCCAGATCCACGAGCGCATAGTGGCCGAGCGTACCCCCCTGTGCGGGGTAACCCCGCTAATGTGGGAAAAGGCCGACAACACAGGCCAGACGGCCTTGGCCCAGTTCTGGTTAAAATTTCCCCTGGCAGGGGAAAATGGCAAGGTTTGCTCCATTCTTGCATATGATATTTTTACTCCTCTGGCGGACTTATCCCCGGGATTAGGCCTGCGCGCCACCCATAATTAATCCATATTTTTATGTCTTTTCTAGTTGTTAAAGGACTTTACTCCAACTCATAATAGGAACATAATCCTACAACTTGGAATAGCAATTATCCTGCCTCCTCGTATTCAATTAATGTTGGAGGATTGAATGAGCCCTGAATATTATCGTCGGCGATCCCAGGACGAAGCACGCGCTCGCCTGGCCAGAACACTGGTTGCTTATACCTTGGGTATACCGGAACAGGACATGGATGCTCTGACCCGGCGCAACGCCCGGGTGGCCTTTGGCCGCCAGGTGGCCATGTATCTGGCACATATTGCCTTTGAACTGAGCCTGAGCCGCGTTGCCATGGCCTTTGGTCGTGATCGCACTACGGTGTCTCATGCCTGTCATCTGGTTGAAGACCGCCGCGATGATCCGGTCTTTGATGCCCAACTGGAAGATCTGGAAAGCCTGTTGCGGGCCGCCCCGGCACCCGCCCCCGTCCTTGACGAACTGCCTTCCTCATGAACCGTCGGACTGATAAAAAACTGGCCCGGGTGCTCACACAGATGCAGGATAAGGGTTTGACCCTGTCCCGCCAGCCAGATGGCTCTTACGCGGCCAGATACCAAGGCCGGATTTGCGCCCGCCTGAGCGCCAATGAAGCCAGATCTGCTTGTACAGCGGGCATTCTGATTGCCCATGATGATCAGCAATTACAGTGCAGTGAACAGGCAGATTCATGGCTGCGGCGCCATACAGTTGATGAGCCACAAAGCGCCTTTGCCGCACAACACCGTGATATGCATCAGGTACACCTGATCGATTCAGAGGGCCGCCTGTTTACGGCGCATAAAAACGCTGCCGAATCGCCTCTGGCCTGGCTGAGGCGGCGCGGCGGCAAGGAAAAAGTCCCCTTTTTAACAGCAGCAGAATTCGCCGCTGCAGAACGATTGCGACAGGACTATTATCGCTCTTCCCTTTCACAAAAACTCTGTGCCGATTGGCAGATCCCGGCCCGAAGCACCACGGCACAGGGCCCCCGCAATGCCGTTCTGGATGCCGCCGATAACGCGCTGGCGGCCAAAGAACGTTTTATGCAGGCCCTTGGGGCACTGGGTCCAGGCCTGGATGATCTGGTTTTTAGTCTGTGCATACGCGAGATCAGCCTGGGGGCCGTAGAAAAGGCGCGAAAATGGCCAAAACGCACCGCCAAAGTGGTACTGAAGCTGGCATTAGAGCGTCTGGCCCGTCATTATGGATTGTTGCATTAATCCATTGCCAATCACATTTTAAAGGCTGGCCCATGTCAGATCGCAAACTCACCCCCGAACAGGAACGTATTGCCATTTCCTGTGCCACCGAAGCCCCGTTTACGGGACCATGGCTGGATGAAAAACGCCCCGGAATTTATACCTGTATAGCCTGTGACACCCCATTGTTTGATGCCGCCCACAAATATGATTCCGGCTCTGGCTGGCCATCCTTTTTTGATGTCATTTCCCCCCATGCACTGGCCCAGCATATAGATAATTCCCTGGGCATGGCGCGCAATGAAATCCATTGTGCCAAATGCGGCGCCCATATGGGTCATGTGTTTGAAGATGGCCCTGCCCCCACCGGATTGCGCTATTGCGTCAATGGTACGGTGTTGAATTTTAAGCCAAAATAATCTTCCCCTATTGTCAAAGAGCCAGTCCATGCGCCCAAGCCAATCTGTGTTTTCCCCTTCGATCGCGGCCCCCATGGCTGAAAAACGCCCCCATGTGCATTCCTGTGGTGATCACCAGATCCGTGATGATTATGCCTGGTTACGGGCCGATAACTGGCGTGAGGTGATGCAGGCTCCACAGGCTTTGCCCGCCGATATACGTGCTCATCTTTTGGCGGAGAATGCCTATTGTGATGATGCCCTACAGGATACACAGGCCCTGCAAAAAAGTCTGGTAGCCGAAATGCGCGCCCGCATACGCGAAGATGATACGGATGTTCCCATAGAAGACGGTCAGTACGCCTATTTTTATGCATTTGAGCCGGGCAGCGAACATCCGCTTTATGCCAGACGCATCCTTCGTAAAGACGGCACTTTGGCTGAGCAGATCGAAACCGTTCTGGATGCCAATGCGCTTGCCAAAGCCCATGATTATTTTGATCTGGGGGCCGTTGCCCACAGCCCGGATCATCGATTTGTGGCCTATGCCACCGATTGTCAGGGCAGTGAATTTTATGACATTCGGATTCGGGACATTAAAACTGGTCAAGATTTACCGGATCACCTGATATCGGCGGCATCAGATCTGGTATGGAGCGCCGACTGCGCATCCCTTTACTGGATATGGCGTGATGAGAACAATCGCCCCAAAGAGGTGCGCCGGCACCGGTTGGGCGAGGATCCGGGCAAAGACCAATGCCTTTATCGTGAAGAGGATGAAGGGTTTTTCCTGAACCTGTCACAGACATCGGACCGCCGCTATATCCTGGTCGAAGCCAATGATCACACGACCAGTGAAGTCCATATTCTTGATGCAGACATGGCAGAGCCGGTTTTACAGTGTATCGCCCCCAGGGAAAGCAACCTGGAATATCACGTGGACCATGCCGGCCGTGATTTTTACATTCTGACCAATGCAGATGGGGCCGAGGATTTTAAAATCGTCACCGCCCCGCAAAACCATCCCGGGCGCGAGAACTGGCAGGATCTGGTGCCGGCCAAACCGGGCACAAGACGGCTACAGCACCGGCTTTTTAAAAACCATATGGTGCGTCTGGAACGAGTAAATGCATTGCCGCAACTGATCGTGCGTCGCCTGTCCGATGGACTGGAAACCCGGATCGCCATTAAGGACGAGGCCTATGCATTGGGCCTGGAACCGCTATTTGATTTTGATACGCCCAGAATGCGTTTTAGTTTTTCTTCTCTGGCACAACCCGAACAGATCTTCGATTATGATATGGAGCGCCATACACGGACGTTGCGCAAAACCCAGGACATACCCTCTGGCCATGAGGCCGATGCCTATTGCGTCAAACGCCTAATGGCCAAGGCCCATGACGGCGAAGATATTCCCATCAGCCTGCTATACCACAAAGACACCCCCATTGATGGAAGTACGCCTTTGCTGCTTTATGGTTATGGCTCCTACGGCATTACCATTCCAGCCAGTTTTTCCATTCGGCGACTTAGCCTGGTCAATCGCGGCTTTGTCTATGCCATTGCCCATATCCGTGGCGGCGAGGCCAAGGGCCATGCCTGGTACACCGCCGCCAAGGGCATTCATAAGCCCAATACATTTCATGACTTTATTTCGGCCGCCCGGGATCTGATCGCCAGAAACTATACCTGCCAGGGCAAAATCATTGCTATGGGTGGCTCCGCCGGCGGCTTGCTGGTGGGGGCAGTGTTAAATATGGCGCCGGAATTGTTTGGCGGGGCCATTGCCGCGGTTCCCTTTGTCGATGTGCTGAACACCATGTGCGATGAAACCCTGCCTCTTACACCGCCTGAATGGCCCGAGTGGGGCAACCCCAAAGCCGATAAGGATGCCTTTGCTGCCATCGCCGCCTACAGCCCCTATGATAATGTCGCCGTGCGCCCATACCCGCCGCTATTGGCCACGGCCGGCCTTACCGATCCGCGGGTGACCTATTGGGAACCGGCCAAATGGGTGGCGCGCCTGCGCGACATGGCCCCCGAGGCCGGGCCATACCTGTTGCAGACTGAAATGCAGGCCGGTCATGGTGGCCTGTCCGGGCGATTTGAAGGGTTAAAAACCACGGCCCTGGAATATGCCTTCGCCATCAAGGCGGCGGGTCTTTCGCTGCTCTGAGCCAAATGCACATACAAAAAACCCCCGGCCAGAGACCGGGGGTTCTTTTTTGTAAGAGAAAGACTTAACTGGCTTTCTTTTTACGAGCAGCTTCCTTTTTGGCTTTTTTCCGCTCTTCCTCTTTGGCCAGAATGGTTACGCATTCTTTAGAGATTTCACCAACCCCTTCAAGGAATTCTGCACCCATCCGTTTTTTACGGTCAAGCTGGTTCTTACATTCGTCCAGTTTAACCTTGTTTTTAAATTCAGCCTGTTTGCGGGCCACTTCAAATTCACCCCGGATGAAGCGGATCCAGCCTTTGGCAGTTTTTCTGGAATACGGATATTCCGCTGCCTTTTGAAACTCTTTGATGGCGGCGCGTGGTTTATCACGTTCGTACAAAGAATTGGCAATCAGCACATAGGCATTACCCGGCTTTTTAATGCCCTTGGCAATGGCTTTTCTAAAGGCTTTTTCGGCCTTGTCGTATTGCTCTTCGGCGTAATAGGCCTCGCCCAGTTTTTCATAAAGGCTACCGTCAGCCGCAATGTTAGCCGCCGCAGTCAGGATCGGAATAGCACGGTCATATTCGCGCGCCTGGCGCCACATATTAGCCAGCAATTCCAGATTCTTTTTGCTTTTGGAAACCCGGCCAGCATTCATTTCCCGTTCCAGGATCGAGGCACCCCGATATGGAACTTCATAGTAACTGTAATACTGGGCCAAGGCGAGCAGTTCGCGCTCTTTTTGCAACATGCCATTCAAGTACATGATCTTGTTGACCTCGAAGGCCTCACGCGACTTGTTTGCCTGTTGTTTCAGGGACGCAATGGCACGCCAGATCTTTTTATCATCCGGCCAGATGGAGACTTCCTCTTCCAACAGGGCGGCCTGTTTGGCCGGCATTTTCAGCTCGTGATAAATATAGTTCAGAATATCAAAATGCTTTTTCTTCTTGGGGTTTGCCATGCGAAAGGCAGCCTCCGCATGAGGCAAAGCCTTGCGATATTCATCGGCCTGCAACCAGGATTGGGCAATCATCAAATGGATGCGATCATTGGCCTTGCCGCCATTACGCAGCCAGTTTTCCAAAATTGTGGCCCCTTTAACATACTGCCCTTCGGCAATATACAATTGGCCGATATTCGGGGTCAGACTGTCAATTTCACTCTGGTTAAATGCCCCCGTAGCAATGGCGGCCTCCCAGTCTTTGATGGTCCCTTTGATATTGCCCTCGGCATAATAGGCACCACCACGGATTTGCAGGCTGATCGCGCGCTCATAGGGGGTAAGTTTTGGTTTTTCCAACAACTTGGTCAGCACCGCAATGGCCGTTTTATTATCAGGCGGTTCGGCCGCCAGCGCTTCTTGTGCCGCAATAATCGCTTCACCGGCGCTGGTGCTCAGCACCCGGCCTTCGGTCTTTTGCTTTTCGTCACGATTACGACGTTGTGCATCAGCAGGGCCAGCCACAAACACTACAGCCACAAGCGCGGACAAGGCCATCAGTGTTACCTGATTCAACCATCCGTTCCCGCGATGTATTTTTGTTCCAAACATGCCTTATCTCCTTGGCGCTATCTTGTCTTTGGCCCGGTGCAACGCCTGTGTCACACCCGCAATGCTCTAGTCAGCCAGTTGAAATTTAAATGGCGTGACCACGCCGCGGCGAGCCACGGCCTTTCCGTCTACGATCTTCGGATTGTACTTCCACTTTTCGATGGCGCGCGTTGCCGCCCGCACAAACAGGGAAGATGAACACGAAACACGAATATTATAGGGCTTGCCCGTTGCGCTCACATCAAACATGCCTTCGCAAGTACCCTCGCGGCCCTGCTCAGCAGCGCGCGGCGGGTAAATCGGCTCGATCCGCACCAAAGGCTGGGCATCACGGTCGCTCACCTGAAAGTTGATATTGCCACGGTTCAGCTGTGGAGGCTCAAAATCAGGAATGGAGCCAGATACAGAGGCAATGCCTTCGTTTGGCTGCACGGCTTTTTGCTTTTCAATAGCCGGCGGCGGGGGTGGGGGTTTAACGTCCTTGGTCCGTTCCGGCTTGACTTCGCGCTGACGCACCTCAAGTTCTTGTACCTTGGGGTTGATGTCAAAGCGGACCGATTCCTCTTTATCCGCCAATTTAAAATCGCCAGAGATAAAAAACCGCATCAGCAAAAATAAGCCGACCGTTATTACCGCAGCAATTGGCAATCCAGCAATAAAACGCATCAAGAACTCCTGTTGCAATCTGCCAAGCCAAATTCATCCATGATTCAATCAATTGGGCGCCTGGCCCTCTCCCCCTGAATCACCGAATTTGACCGGTGTTTTCCAATACTTTACCGACTCGAATCCAACACGAATAGCCTTTTTTCAGTCCGAATGTGCAAATCATCGGCAAACCACACATGCTTGTGAAGGTTACACAACAATGGGGCGATTTTGCGGCCAGCAACACAACCTAAAGGAATGTGCATCCTATATAGTGTTCAGCAAAATCAAAATACTCGTACTAACAACTTCCAGACTATACCTGTCTTGAACAAACAAACAGGCCGTGCAGAACTACACGACCTGTCTGTGATAACTTCCTCATTCCACGAAAACTACTTCTTCTCAATTGATACTTTAACGGGAATGCCCAGCGCGATGAAAACGTCCTGAATATCCAGAACGGTGCCGATCTTGGCCAATTGGTCACCTTGGATAACGCCTTCGGCCTTTGGATTTTCAGCCTTCATCTTCTCAAGGACGGAGCTGACACCAGCCTTTGGTACGATTTTCTTGTTGATCCAGATCTGATTGTCACTGGCTACCGCCACCATAATGGAAGGCTTTTCCGCAGAAACTTCCGGCCCCCACAATGGTTTGTTGACATCAACACCAGGTTCTTTGACGAAAACCGCCGTCACAATAAAGAAGATCAGCAGGATAAAAACAACGTCCAACATGGGCGTCATATCCATTTCGACTTCTTCTGCCTTACTTACCGTGCGTGATCTTGCCATCACTTAACTCCGCTAATCTTTAAAACCACTATCTGTGGATTAGGCGCCGTCTTTCTGTCGCTGGATCATGGTTGGTGCACCCGTATTCTTGGCCGCATCAAACACGGAAATAACCACCCCATGGCTGGCCTCATCATCAGGCACAATCAGAATGGCACTGTCGCCCTTGTCGGCACGGAAGCGTTCAATCGCCGGCCCGACCCGACGCACATCGGTAAGCTGGTCATTGACAAAAACCACATCGCGATCCGTGATCTGAATCAGAATGACGGGATTTGATTTTTGCGGCTCATCGTTTTTAGACGGGGGCGGCGGCACCAGCGAGATGGAGCGCTCCTGAACAAAAACAGCCGTAACGATAAAGAAGATCAGGAGGATAAAAACAATATCCAGCATCGGCGTCATATCGACTTCGACTTCTTCCTGCTCCCGATGGCGTCCACCTCTACGCATGGTCCGACCCTACCCTAGTTCCATGGCATCAGCGACGGCTTGTGTGGCCCGAAGGCCCCGCCGCTCGAGCCGGTTTGTAAAAATAAGTCCAGAGAGTGCCGCCACCATACCGGCCATGGTCGGAATGGTTGCCTTGGACACACCGGCGGACATAGCCCGCACATTGGACGATCCAGTTGCCGCCATCACATCAAACACTTCGATCATGCCGGTCACCGTGCCCAGAAGGCCCAGCAAAGGAGCAATGGCAACCAAAGTTTTGATCAGCCTGATATTCTGTTCCGTTTTCTGACGAACCTCAGAAATCAGCTGTTCGCGAATGGCATGGGCATACCAGGATTTGTGATCCTGGCGGGCTGCCCATTTATTGATTGCCCTTTTGACAATATTGCCATGCGCAAACTGATAGTAGGCCATGCGTTCGATAATGTACGCCCACATGAAGAAGGTGGCGACCATGATCAGCAGGAGCACGTTCCCACCCATCTCCAGAAACTGCTGGAGATTATCCAAAGCCGCCATCGGGTTTAGCCAAACAGGCATAATGTATTCCTTCTCAGCCTTTTAGATTGCAAGAGGACTACTTGCCGCTGGAACGGGCTTCGGCATTCGCCGCAACCATACCAGCCGCTTGCTCTTCCAGTACCTGCTGGAGACTACGGCTCGCAGAGGAGCAGAAGCTGTGCAGCAGCAGAAGCGGAATAGCAGAGAGCAGACCCAGAACCGTGGTTACCAGGGCGAAGGAGATACCATCAGCCATCAACTGAGGATCACCGGCACCAAACAGGGTAATTGCCTGGAAGGTTTTGATCATCCCGATAACCGTACCCAGAAGACCCATCAGCGGTGAAACCGCGGCCAGCACCTTGATCAGGCTCAGGCCAAATTCCAGCTTGCCGGTCTCTTTGAGAATGGCGTCATCGAGTTTCAGCTCAATGGTTTCAATGTCCCGATCCTTGGCGCTTTCATAAGCTGCCATGATACGACCCAGCGGATTACCCTTACCAGGCTTGGAGCGACGCATTTGCGCCCGAACAGCCATGGAAGTGGTAAAGAGGGCAAACAGGCGCCAGACACCGATGAAGACACCGATCGCAGCCATCACACTCACAGCATAACCAATGTTACCACCAGCATTATAGCGTTCCATCAGGGTTGGCGTACGCACAACCAGGCTCAGCAGCACACCACGCGTCGGGTCAACCGGACCCTTGACGATCTTGTCGGGGCTGCCATTGCTGACATTGTGGGCCAGACCACGAAGACGACCAGAAGGCTGGCGAGCCAGCAAACCAAGTTCGCCATCATCCACTTTGAGGAAGCTGGCATCCTTGGCCAACCAGGAAGTAAAGGAGCCAACGCGCGTAATATCAACAGGCGCACCGTCGTTCACATCCGGGATAGAACCTTTGTACGTAACCACATCGCCCTGAGCCTTGGCTTCCTGCAAGATGGTTTTGTAAATGTTTTCCAGTTCGGAGACTTCCGGCAATTTAGAACTGTTGGCCACGTTACCCAGTGCTTCACCACGATCAGGGTACTGACCGGAGATGAAAGAAACGTCGACAACGGCCTTGATTTCGCCGGCGGCCTGACGGGCCGCACCGAACAATTCACCAAACGAACCCTGGGCTGCGCGCAGATCATCATCCAGCTTCAACACCAGCGCCTTGTTGGCATCCAGCTTTTTATTGTTGGCTGCTTCCTGCGCCCGCAAGGCCCGCAACTGCGCTTTTGCCTGATTGAGCAGACGCTGTTGCTGATTCTTTTTTTGCATAAACTCCTGCACCCGGCGCTGAGCCTCGGCATTGGCCTCACGGCTATCACGACCAACACGGGCAATCAGCTCGTCGATGGACTTGACCGGCGTGTTCTGCGCAAAGGCAGGACCAACAGGAACGATCAGGGTAGCAGCGCTGATAGCGACGGCACCCAGAAGCGATTTCAGATTAAATTTCATTGCTTTTTCTCGCCTCTCTAACCTTATTGCACTTTCGTTGCGCCAGGCAACGGTGCAGGGAAGACTTCAGGGGTTTTCTGCTCAAGGGCAATCCGCGTGGCGGACTGGACATCCATCTTGAAGCTGTCTGGCAGCACTTCATAAGCACCAGACGCTTTATTCCAGATGTGCATTTTATGTTTGCTGTCCGTGTAGACCAGAATCACACGTCCAACCCGCAGGAATTCCACTTTGCGCGGCTCGCCATTGATCAGCACATTCTCTGAATAAGAGGTTGTCTGATTGCCGTAGGAAAGCTCGATCTGGTAAGCATTCATAATCTGGCGATACAGTTCGGCAGGAGACTGGTTAGGATCGCTGGCCAGCTCTTTAAGCTTGGCGATGCGCGCCTCACGCTCTTCCATCTGGAACGGCACGTCATCAGCGATGAAGGCCTCCAGGGCACCGATCATGCGCAGCATCATCGGCAGCAATTGCGCCTGAATTTCACCAACGCGTTCAATCTGACCGCGCAGTGATTCGATTTCGTTTTGTTGCGACTTCAGGAAAATTTTCTGTTGATCTACGTTAAGAGCAACCGTTTCCTTTTCCTGTAAGGCGGCGCGATATTCGCGTACAATATCGCCAACCTTATCATCAATGCGATCGATACGCGCTTGCGCGGCCGCACCGGCTGCGGTTGAGCGCTCTGCCGTTTTAATCGCAGATGAAAGCTGCGCTTGAGCCGCTACACCAAATGTTGCGACT
This sequence comes from Robiginitomaculum sp., assembly GCA_015485335.1. Lineage (GTDB taxonomy): Bacteria > Pseudomonadota > Alphaproteobacteria > Caulobacterales > Maricaulaceae > Robiginitomaculum_B. The sequence continues at coordinate 7,976 of WFTT01000118.1, read as the reverse complement.
GCAAGAGCCGCGACACTGATACGCGTCATTAATTTCAACTTCGTCATACCATGCTCCACAAAAGGACCCTGCCGCGACCAGACGAAACAGGCGCGCCGTAAATTCTCAAAAAAAGGTCTGACAATACTGCCAACTACCCCGCAAATGGTGCTCATTGCACCTCCGCCACCTGGCGGCAAAGTTGGAAGAGATTCCGGCTGCAAAGTGCAGCTTTCCCCCTTCTACATGCAGCGGTTTTTCCGCTGACTTTTGCTCAGTGACGGTTGATCCGCCATCAATTCGGGCACTTTGAAGAAACCTTCACGTGTCTCTTGTCAAGAACGCTAACACTGATCCGCGTCACCAATCAATACTGTGTCTGCAAGAATTTCAGCGGATATCCGCGCAAAGTAAAAAAACTCGCTTGTAGAGGGAAATATGGCTGGGGCGCCAGGATTCGAACCTGGGAATGGCGATACCAAAAACCGCTGCCTTACCACTTGGCCACGCCCCAACAACATTTCCGGGACCAGCCCGGCGGAGCAGGGTAATAACGCCTCGCCCCAGCAATTGCAACGCCTCCTCTGCGCTCTTTTGTACTTGGTGCAGTCATACCCCGAAGAGTATTACCAGAACGCGAAACCGTTAACTGCTATTTTTCTGTACCTTTACCGGCCAAAGCCCGTCCGGCGGCCATGCCACTGGCCCAGGCCCACTGAAAATTATGGCCGCCCAGATGCCCGGTGACATCCACCACCTCGCCAATAAAGTACAAGCCAGGCACTGATTTGCATTCCATGGTTTTCGAGGACAGGGCCCGGGTATCCACCCCGCCCCGGGTTACTTCGGCAGTGCGATAGCCTTCACTGCCATTTGGACACAGTGACCAAGCCTGTATTTTATCGGCCAGCGCTGCCAGATGCGAATCATTCATATCGGCCAGCCGGGCATGCGGTACCTCCTGCGCAATGGACTGGGCCAGGCGTTGTGGCAACAGGGCGGCCAAAAACCCGGCCGGGCTTTGCTTGGGATTATGCTTTCGGGCGTCTTTTAAGGCAGCCAGAACCTCCACATCGGGGGCCATATTAATAAGTATGTTCCTGTCGGCGGACCAATAGGAGGAGATCTGCAAGATAGCCGGGCCGGACAAGCCCCTATGAGTAAAGAGTATCGCCTCGTCAAAAACCGCTTTGCCGCAATGCACCCGCGCCGGCGCGCTGATCCCGGCCAGTTTTTGCATACGTTCTTTTAGATCACCCGCAAATGTCAGCGGCACCAAAGCGGGCTCAGGCGAAATGACATTGATCCCAAAGCGCGCCGCAATCTGATAGCCAAAGCCGCTGGCCCCCATTTTGGGAATGGAGGGGCCGCCGCAGGCCACCACCACATTGTCGGCGCTATACGTACCTGCCGAAGTCAGCACCGAAAAGCCGTCCTGCTCTTTAATGACTTCCAGCACCTTGGTGTTCAGCAGCATTTCATTGCCGGCCGCTGTGCACGCATCCACCAGCATCTGTACAATCTGGGTGGAACGGCCATCGCAAAACAATTGCCCCAAGGTCTTTTCGTGCCAGTCAATGCCCCGGGCCTCGACCAGGGCTATAAAGTCCTGAGGCGTAAACCCGGCCAAAGCGGATTTACAAAAATGCGGGTTTTGCGATATGAAGTTTTGTGGCCCACAATATATATTGGTGAAATTACAACGCCCGCCGCCGGAAATACGTACCTTCTCCCCGGCTTTGCGCGCATGATCGAGGATCAGAATTTTGCGCCCCGCCTCACCGGCCACGGCACCACACATCATCCCGGCGGCCCCCGCGCCAATAATGATCGCGTCATAGGCGCGTGCCGTATCTGGTTTACTCATCAGGGTGCGCATCCATGTTACCAGCTCCCCGCTTATAATGTCAGCACCCAGATGAAAAGCCTGCTTGCAACCCAGCCTGCCAAACGATATATACCGCGCGTCGTCGGAGTATAGCTCAGCCTGGTTAGAGTACCGTCTTCGGAAGGCGGGGGTCGCAAGTTCAAATCTTGCTACTCCGACCATTTTTCCAAACCAGACCCTGGCCCCTGTTTTACGGGGCCTGATTGGCCACACTATTCCTGCTGTGGGCCTATCTTCCCTTAACGGTGTACTGTGGATTCCAGCCTCCCATATTGTTTCTCGATAAAAATTCGGTATATTCACTTAAATAGCCGTATTTTGGGCGGTGCGTAATTGTTCTGAGGAAATGATGAAACAGTTCTTATTGACCATGGCCGGGGTTTTTGCCGCCTTTTTCCTTCTGATTCTAATCCCGATTGTTTTACTTGTCGCCGTTGGTCTTTTTGCTTCCGGCTCTCAAAAAGCCGTTGTCACCGCGGCCAAAAGCAAGGCCGATCACATTGTTCTGCGGGTGGATTTGCGCATTCCCATGCTGGACCAGTCCCGGCGCAGCCTCATTGGCGGTAATCGCCCCTCGCTGCTTCAACTGGTTGAAACCCTGCAACGGGCCGAAAATGACAAGCGCGTCAAAGGTGTGTTCATTCGTGCCAACTCCTTTGGCATGCCCCCGGCCCAGGCCGAAGAAGTACGCGATGCCTTAAAAAGCTTTCGTGACACGGGCCGCTTCATCATTGCCCATGCCCAGGGTTTTGAGGGGACTTCGGTAACCTCGTATCTCTCGGTCAGCGCGGCGGACGAGATCTGGCTGCAAAAATCTTCAGGCTTTTCGGCCTCGGGGATTGGCAGCGAGGTGGAATTTTATGGCGGCGTGATGGAAAAGATCAAAGCCAAGCCAGAGTTTGAACAATTTTACGAATATAAAAACGCGGCCAATGCCTATACCCAGAAGACCTTCACCCCGGCACACCGCGAGAGCGTGATGTCGTATATCGGCTCTATTTATGATTCGGCGCTTAACGAGATCAGCGAAGATCGCGATCTGGATAAATCGGTATTGAAAAACCTGATTGAAAGCGGCCCCTATAGCGCGGAAGAAGCGATCAAGATTGGCCTGGTCGATCAGTTGGGACAGGTGATCGAAGCACGCGAAGCGGCCCTGAAAAAAGCCGACAAGGGTGCCTTGGTGGATATTATGGATTACGCCCAGCAAAAGGCCAAGCTGAAACCCCTGTCAGGAAAGCACCCGGTGATTGCCCTGATCGAGGGCCAGGGCGAGATTGTGACCGGGGAAGGCGATGACAATCCCTTCAGCAATACCGTCTCCATTGCTTCAGACACCATGTCCAAAACCATCATGGCCGCAGCCAATGCCAAAAACGTCAAGGCCATTGTGTTGCGTATTGATTCGCCCGGCGGGTCGGCCATTGCCTCTGACCAGATCTGGTATGCGGTTGAGCGCGCCAAAAAAACCGGCAAGCCGGTGATCGTCAGCATGGGCCAACTGGCCGCCTCGGGCGGGTATTATTACGCCGCGGGCGCGGACTATATCTTTGCCCAGCCCACCACCCTGACCGGGTCCATTGGCGTTCTTGGCGGCAAGATCGTTCTGGATGATACCTTTGACATGGTCGGCTATAATGTAGAGCCGGTGGCCGTAGGCGGCGAATTTACGCTGGCCTATTCCGGCGTTCAGAGCTTTACCCCGACCCAGCGCAAAAACTTTCATGATTCCATGGCCCGAACCTATGAGGATTTCACCTCCATCGTAGCGGCCGGACGAAAAATGCCTCTGGAGACCGTGCTGGATCTGGCCAAGGGCCGGGTCTGGACCGGCGCCCAGGCCAAGGAAAACGGTCTGGTTGATGAACTGGGCAGCCTGCGTGATGCCATCAATAAGGCCCGCGAACTGGCGGGTCTGGCCGAGGATGCCAAAGTCAGAATTCAGCGCTATCCCACGCCGGAATCCCCGGTGCAACAGCTCAAGCGTTATTTTGGTATTTCAACCGAAACCGCCGAGGCCGTGGCCCGTTTGAATGCGTTGGTGGATACACCGCAGATGAAAGCCTTGCTGAAATCCGCGGCCATGGTGCAGGAAAAACCCGCCACCCTGAAAGCCGAAGTCCCGGTGTTTGAGCATTAGGGTCTGCAGGCATTTTAACCCCTCACCTCATTCTTCTCCCTTTAGGAGAGGGCGTCATAGGCAAACACGGTAGAATTCCCTCTCCTTGGGGAGAGGGTTAGGGTGAGGGGTAATAAAGGTCCCCTTCCCTTTATAACGTACCTTTACAAGCCCGTACCCGCCCGTGAAACTATGCAAAAGCAATCAGGGGCGGTACATGAAGCACGGCAGTTTGAAACAGGTATTGGGAAGGGCCGACACGTTCTTCCTTGGCTTTGGGGCGATGATTGGCTGGTCCTGGGTGATCCTGGCCGGTTTGTGGATTGCCAAGGCCGGGGTGATGGGGGCCGGTCTTGCCTTTTTGGTGGGCAGCCTTGCCATCACCGTTATCGGCTTTACCTATGCCGAGCTGGCCTCGGCCATGCCGGTGGCCGGCGGCGAGCACCATTATACGGAGCGTGCCTTTGGCCCCCTGCATTCTTTCATCTGCACCTGGGCGCTGATCTTTGGCTATATATCCGTGGTGGCGTTCGAGGCCATCGCTTTGCCCGTTGCCGTAACCTATATTTTCCCCGCTTTTAAGATGATGCCCCTGTGGTCCATTGCCGGCTATCAGGTTTATGGCAGCGAGGTAATGCTGGGCGCGCTGACTGGCGTGCTGATTACGGGCTTGAATATATTGGGGGTGCAATTGGCGGCGCGCATCCAGATCGGCATTGTGTTCTTTATTTTGGCGGCGGGCGCCTTGCTGGTGGGCGGCGGCCTGGTCAATCTGGATACGCTGGATACTTCTGCGCCCCTATGGAAAGGCTTTGCCGGTGTCTTTGCAGTGATCATCATGGTGCCATTCATGTTTGTTGGCTTTGATGTCATCCCGCAATCCGCCGAAGAGGTGAACATGGCCCCGCGCGACATTGGCCGGGCGCTGGTTGGCTCGATCCTGTTGGCGGTGGCGTTTTATCTGCTGATTGTGCTGACCGTAGGCTATGCGCCCTTTGATAAAGCCAACTCAACACTTTATGCCGCCGATGCGGCCGGGGCCTATTGGCACTCTAAAAAGGCGGCGGCATTTTTGGTCATTGCGGGTATTGGCGGCATCGTCACCAGCTGGAATGCGTTTCTGATTGGCGGCAGCCGCGCCGTCTTTGCCCTGGCCCGCTCTGGGCAATTGCCTAAAATACTGGGCGAGGTGCATCCGCGCTTTGGCACCCCCTGGCCGGCAATTATCCTGATCGGGATCTTTTCAATTCTAGCCCCCATGCTGGGGCGCAACGCCCTGGTGTGGATCGTCAATGCCGGCGGCTTTGGCATTGTCATTGCCTATCTGTATGTGGCCGCCTCTTTCATTCGCCTGCGCCGTATCGCCCCTGATATGGAGCGGCCCTATAAAGCCCCCGGCGGCATGTTCACCGGCATTGCCGCCTTTATATTGGGGCTGGCCATTTTTGTACTTTATTTGCCCGGCTCCCCCTCGGCATTAAAATGGCCACAGGAATGGGTCATGTTACTGATCTGGGCTCTGGTCGGCGTGGTGTTTGTGTGGCTGGGAAAGAAAAAGACTTAACCCAGCCAGTCAACCTTGGCATAGGGCAGGCCCAAATCACGGGCCACGGCCTCGTGGGTAATCTTGCCGCCCGCCACATTCAGGCCCAGGGCAAAGCCCGGATCGGCCTTTAACGCTTCGCGCACGCCCATATTGGCCAGTCGCTTCATATACGGCAAGGTGGATTTGACCAAGGCAAAGGTCGAGGTGCGCGCCACCGCGCCCGGCATATTGGCCACGCAATAATGCACCACATCATCTACAACAAAAGTCGGATCCTGATGCGTGGTGGCGTGCGAAGTTTCAAAACAGCCGCCCTGATCAATGGCAATGTCCACCAGCACTGCGCCGGGCTTCATGGTTTTGACCATTTCACGGGTTACCAGCTTGGGTGCCGCCGCCCCCGGCACCAGCACCGCCCCGATGACCAGATCAGCCTGGGTGCACGCTTTGGCCACCGCCTGTTTGGTGGAATAAATGGTTTTGATGCGGCCACCATAAAGGGCGTCCAGCTCGTTCAGGCGATGATCGGAAATATCAAATATGGAAACATCGGCGCGCAGGCCCATGGCCATTTGCGCCGCATTGGTGCCCGATACGCCGCCGCCCAAAATGACCACCTTGGCCGGGGCCACGCCCGGCACGCCGCCCAGCAACATGCCGCGCCCGCCCTCATTACGTTCCAGACAGTGCGCGCCCACATGCACCGACATACGCCCGGCCACTTCACTCATTGGCTGCAAGAGTGGCAGACCGCCCCGCGGCCCCACAATAGTTTCATAGGCAATGCACGTTGCCCCCGATTGCATCAGGCCCTCGGCTTGCGGCTTGTCGGCGGCCAGATGCAGATAGGTAAAGAGGGTCTGGTCTTCGCGCAGGCGCGCATATTCAACCGGCTGGGGCTCCTTGACCTTGACGATCATTTCACCAAACGCAAACACCTCGTCCGCATCGGCGCCAATCGTACAGCCTGCCGCCACATAATCCGCATCCGCAAAGCCAACGCCTTCGCCGCCGCCGGTTTGCACCATCACTTCATGGCCATCATGGACCAGCTCGGCCGCCGCATCCGGGGTCAGGCTGATCCGGTATTCATGAACTTTGATCTCTTTGGGAATGCCAATGCGCATGATTTCACCCTCTTTTGCAAAGTCTGGCAACTGATTTGTGATGCAAAATTAGCGCGCAAGTGCAAGAATGTCCTTGCCTTTTCAGCGCAACTTGCATTCTTTTCTGAAGAATAATCGAAATTTACTCTTTTTATTGAAAGAAACCACCATGATGAAGTTGGATGCCATTGATCGCCAGATCCTGACCCTGTTGCAGGCCGCCGGGCGGCTCAGCAATGCGGACCTGGCCGACAAGGTTGGCCTCAGCCCTTCGGCCTGTCACCGCCGGGTCAAGGCGCTGGAAAATGCGGGCATTATTGCCGATTACGTCGCCATTCTGGACGAGGCTGCCTTTGGGCGCACCTCATCGGTGTTTGTGCAGGTAACTTTGGATAACCAGCGCACGGAGAACCTTTCCCATTTCGAAGAAGCCGTCGCCGCCTGTCCAGAGATTATGGAGTGCTATCTGACCACTGGTGAGGCGGATTACCATTTGCGCGTGCTGGTGCGCGATGCGGCCGATTACGAACATGTGCATCACAAAGTGCTGACCCGCCTGCCCGGCGTCACCCGGGTGGTTTCCAACTTTGCCATCCGCCGGGTGTTCCGGCGCACGGCCTTGCCGGTTTAGGGAATGGCTCAAATTTATTGCAAACTATAGTTTGCTATGATAACATGCACTATGGCAAAGGCGACCCGCACTAGAACCGTATTATTTTATCAGGATAAAAATGGTGCAGAGCCTTTTACCAACTGGTTGTATGGATTGAAGGATAGCACCGCGCGAAGACGCATTCTGGCCCGATTAAGACGATTGGAGCAGGGAAATTTTGGTGACTGCAAACCAGTTGGCGATGGCATATCTGAACTTCGTCTGTTTTTCGGGGCCGGCTATCGGGTTTATTTTGGCGAAGACAAGCAAATGATTGTCATCATCCTGAGTGGTGGCGACAAGGCCAGTCAGAAAACGGATATTAAATTGGCAAAGGCCTATTGGAAGGACTTTTTAGATCATGGCACCACGTAAATACAAAACCCTGGACGCCGTAGAAGCGGCATACTTTCATAATCACCCGGAAGAGGTGGACGCCTATATTCAGGACATATTTGAAGAATATGCGCAAACACGTGATGCCTCGGCATTGCTGGCCTCTTTACGTGTGATCGCCAAAGTGAAAGGCCTTTCCGATATCGCGGCACATATAGGTGTGACCCGCCAGGGCCTGCAAAAGGCCCTCTCGGCCAAGGGCAATCCACGATTTGAAAACATCAACGCAATTATGAACGCCTTTGGCTATCAGCTTATGCCGCAGAAAATTGATAGGGATGTTGCGTGAT
>WFTT01000117.1 GCA_015485335.1 Robiginitomaculum sp. | reverse complement strand
CTTTACACCATTGGTGATCAGCAAGGGACGCATATCCCTGAAAATCTCGACCGAGGTTTCCGAACTGACCACATTGCCATTGGAATCGGTCACCGGCTGACTGCTTAACTGCAAGGCCCCTTGCGTGGTCAGTTCGGAAACCTCGGTCGAGATTTTCAGGGATATGCGTCCCTTGCTGATCACCAATGGTGTAAAGCCAAGGCCAACGCCAAACTTTTTGTATTCAATGGTGATATTGCCATCGCGATCCCGGCCCACGGGCACGGGAAACTCGCCGCCGGCCAGAAAGTTTGCCGATTCGCCGGTAATGGCGGTCAGGTTTGGCTCGGCCAGGGTACGTACCAGACCCACACGCTCCAGCGCGCTGATCCCTGCCCCGATCGAGGATTGCTGTACGCCCTGGCGAAAATTGGTATAGCCGATCGAGCCAGAAGTACCGCCCAGTGACCGTCCGGCCAGCGAAAACGCATTATTGGTGGCCAGGGCCGCCGTGGTGCCAAAACTGCCTGGAATGACGGTTTCAAAAATGGCATTGCCAAACTGGTCCAGCACCGGCACGCCGTTTTCCAACAGGGGTTTGGCTATGGGGGCCATGAAATTGCCAAAGGAAATAGAGCCCGAAAGATTGATGCCCAATTGCTTGACCAGAGAGCGTTGCATCTCCACCACGCGCACTTTCAGCAACACCTGGCCCTTGCCCTGAATGGTCAGGAGCGAGAGCACATTTTCCGGCTTATCAACGCTCTGGCGGGCAATCTTCAGTACTGAATCGGCGGTGCCTGCATCGGGCACCGTGCCCGACAGGATCAGGTTGTCGCCCATGGGCTGTACCTTTACCCGCGCCCGGGGCAACAGGGCGGCAATGGCGCGGCTAAGGCCGCGCACATCCTGGGCAACGGTAATTTCCAGATTAAGGATCTGATTGCCCTTGCCATCAAAGAAAAAGGCATTGGCCTGTCCCTGTTTCATTCCCAGAATATAAATTCGCCGAGGGGTGCGGATTACCGCATCAACGATTTTGGGATTGGAAACCAGCACATCGCGTGCATCAATGGGCAGTTCGATCACCGCGGCCTTGTTCAGGGGCAGGGAAAGGGTCTGGGAGACCAGACCATCACCACCAATATCGACTTTGACATGGCGCAGTGAGGCTTCGCCGGCAAAGCCGGCCGGAGCGCAGGCCAGGCCCAGCGCCAGCAGGCAGGAAGCAAACAGGCAGGATTTTGTACGCGCGGTCATGCTTATTGGTCCTTCAAGGCGAGCTTGGTGGACTGTCCATAGCGATAGACAATGACGGCCTTTTCCTTGCGGGCGGTATGGGTGGCATGGCTTTGTGCGCCCCGTTGGGTCACAGGCAGGGCATCGGCTACACTACGCAGGGCCAGCGATAGATTACCACTGGCTTCGGCCAGGGCCAGTAATTCTGCGTCCTTGCGGTTCAGGGCCAAAGTGGCGGTCGAACCGATCACCACCTCTTCATCCTCGACCTGTTTGAAACTTTGATCAATGGCCAGCACTCGCACATTTTCCAATATGGTTCTGGCGAAATAACCTCCGGCCCGTTCGCCCCGGCGGCTCTTTTGCTGCTCTTGGGTGAGCAACACATCTACCCGGTCATTAGGCAGAATAAAGCCGCCCGCTCCGGTTTCCACAGATATGCGTACCGATACTGCCCGCATGCCGGGGGCCAGCACCGCGGCCATAAACCCGGCATCACCGGGATTGACCAGCTTGCGATCTGAAACCGGCTCGCCGGCGGCAATATTGGTACGGGCGATGGCGCCGGCATAGTTTTGCAGGGCATCGGGTTTTTTCTTCTGGGTGACAAAGGCGTCATTCAGTGCTTCGACGGGCCATTCCTGCCAGGACAGCTCTGCGGGGGTGATACGTCGCCCCACGGCAATATCGCGCCGGGCCACCAATACCTGTGCAATGGCGGGTTTGGGGGCGCGTACAGGAATTTCGGCCACAGCCTGTGGTTCTTCGGGCTGGCGCGTAAGGTTGCGGGCCATCATTGCGGCCCCCACCGCCGCTATTCCCGCGATGACAAGAACGATAATCCTGCCAGGATTCATCTGAACACTCCCTCGTGCAAATCGCACGTGTACAGAAATGACCAGAAAGTCCTCAAAGCATGGTTAACAAAACCTCATCCAGCCGCACTGGCGGTAAGAAAAAGTGAAGTTTCGGGAAATGCCAACAGCGCCCCGGCGCAAATGCCTATGCCATAAGGCACATCGCCACCATCCTTGAGCAGCCGCGCCGACCATTTCCAGCTCTCCAGATGAGAGGGCATGGGGTATTTGCGGGCCAATAACAGCACAATCGTTAACACACCGCCGGCAATCGCGGCATAGGCCGCAAACATTAATACATCCGGCCAGCCCATCCACAGGGCCGCCGCGGCAAACAGTTTGGCATCACCGCCGCCAATCCAGTTCAGCGCAAACATGGTCACCGTCAGGGCCAGGGCGCCAATCCCCACCAGCACATGCAGCCCAATCTCATGCCAGCCCATACCGCTTAAGGGGGCAACGGCAACAAACAAAAGGATCAGAACCCCCGAAATCCAGTTCGGTATGGTCATGGTGGCGGTGTCATAAAACGCCGCCGTCAGCATGGTGAGGGCAAAACCCATAAACAGAAGGGATAACATGGGGTACTCCTGACAGCAGATCCGGGCCCTCTATGCCAAGGTTTGCGTTAACGCCCTATTGCCAAATATGGTTCAAGCATGAAAAAAGGCCGCCCCTTTCAGGACGGCCTGTTCCCATCTTAAAAGCCGTTTGGCTTATTTCATCGCATCAGCGACTTGCTGGAACTTGGTCGAGGCATTGGAGCCTAGCGACGTCACAGCGCCGATAATAACCACGGCAATCAGAGCGGCAATCAGGCCGTACTCAATTGCGGTAGCACCAGATTCGTCCTTGAAAAAACGTGCTGCAAACTTGTTCATAATCATTCTCCCGTTGTTGCTAGCGACAATGGATCGCTAGAGCTCTGTCGGCTCTTTGTAGCGAACCTTGGAATGACCATAGCCGGACCGCTTTAACGGGCGTTTAAATGAGTTGGTTATTTTTTTGTGAATACACCCCCTGGGGATCCCGCGGACGGGTTTACTTTCTCTTTAGGAAGTCTTCACCAGTTCAGCGCATGATTCCCCTTTGATCACTCTGTTTCACCAAAGGTGTACCCATGCTGCGCTCCATGGTTTTTGGCATCCTGTTATCTGTCTGGTTCTGTCTGCCCTTACAGGCACAGGAGACCGGCGAAGATTTTGCGGTTGAGGTCGACAAGGCCAAGATCATGCGTCTGCCGCGCACCGCCTCGGCGGTCATTGTCGGCAATCCGGCCATTGCCGATGCCACGGTGCATGATGGCCGCCTGTTACTGATCACCGGCAAAATCTTTGGCGGCACCAATATCATTGCGCTGGACGCGCGCGGCAATGTCATTGTCGAGAGGGATATCCAGGTGCGCGCCCCGCAAATGGCGGCTATTACCTATTATCGCGGTGGCCAGCAACGCTCGTTCACCTGTGCCGGTACATGCGAGCCCACCCCCAGTATTGGGGATGACAAGGATCACTTTAATACCTTGCTCAGACAGCAAAAAAGCAAGTCAGAACAGGGCAAGGATGCGGCCCTGTCCGACTAGCATCTCATTTGATCAGATGGATTTGCGCCGGGCATTGGCCAGGGCGTCCAGTGCCGCGGTGGCGCTTTCGGGGCCGCGACGGCGGCGGCGCGATTGCGGCTGATAGGCCTGGGTGGCATGGGCATCGCAATAAGGCGAATTGGCCTTTGACTTACGCCCGCAAAACCGAAAGTTCTGATCCGTGGGATCGCCGATCGGCCATTTGCAGATGTGATTGGTCAGGGTCAGCACGGTGGCAAATTCGCCACTGGGCAGAGGCGTTGGCTCCAACGGCGGCGGCGCAACCGGGGTTTCCCGACTAACCACCGGCGTGGTGGTGCTGGTGCGCGGCGTGCTGGTGGTAATGCGGGGTTTGGGTGCCGGTTTGGCCCGTGGCCGCGGTGGCCGCGACGGGGTGGCCCGTCCAGACAGTTTCAGGCGGTGCACCTTGCCGATAATGGCATTGCGGGTCACACCTTCACCCATTTCCTTGGCGATCTGACTGGCGCTAAGGCCCTCCGTCCAGAGTTTTTTTAACGTCTCGACCCGATCTTCAGTCCATGCCATTCCAGTCTCCCTCACCGTATCACTACTAGATATAGTATTCCGAGCGCCCTTAGGCTCTCCCCATTGCTATATATCGTATACCACGGCGGCTCACATACAAGATGCAGGCGTGAGCTATTCACAGGTTTCTATATGTTGTGGGTAACTTTTCGCAATCCAGTAAAATTCTGTCTATGATCAAAAAACTCCACATGGTGCGATTGTCGCGCCATGCGTATCGGCATACAAGGCGGTTATGCATACTCATACACAACAAAGTACAGCCCCGGAATTTCCTGTTCGTCGCATTGGCCTGATCAACGGTCTGGGGCTATGGACGCTGTATGTCAAAGAGGTGCGCCGGTTTGCCAAGGTGGGCTTTCAGACGGTAATGGCCCCGGTGGTTTCTACCCTGTTATTCCTGCTGGTCTTCACCTTGGCCTTTGGCGATCTGCGTCCGGCGGTAAATGGCGTGGCGTTTAACCAGTTTCTGGCCCCGGGCCTGATCATGATGGGCATATTAAATAATGCCTTTGCCAATACCGCCTCGTCGCTGATTATTTCCAAGGTACAGGGAAATGCAGTTGATTTTCTGATGCCGCCTTTGTCTGCGGCCGAACTGTCCATTGCCTTTATAGGCGGGGCGGCCACCCGCGGTCTGGTGGTAGGGGCGGTAACCATTTTGTGCATCTGGCCATTTATGAGCATCACCATCGCCCACCCGGTGGTGGCTTTCTGGTTTGCCCTGAATGCGGCCCTGATGATGGGCATGGTGGGTCTGTTGGCCGGCATTTATGCCCAACGTTTTGACCATCTGGCGGCGGTGCAGAATTTTGTATTGTTGCCGCTGACGTTTTTGTCGGGGACCTTTTATTCGGTAAAAATTCTACCACAGATTTTCCAGAACCTAAGCGCCGCCAATCCGTTTTTCTATCTGATCGATGGCTTTCGTTATGGCTTTACCGGCATGGCCG
>WFTT01000116.1 GCA_015485335.1 Robiginitomaculum sp. | reverse complement strand
ATTCATGGCCGAGCCACTCAGCACACAATTTACCCATCGCCAGACCCTGGGCAGTGCGGTGCGCTTTACCACCAGCGAGCTGGCCGAACTGGACGCCAAAATTGCCGGGGCCACGGAACGTGCTCATGCGCTGGAGCTGGAAATCTTTGCCGACTTTAACACCCGCATCAATGATATGGCCGCCCAGATCCGCAATCGCGCCGCCGCCCTGGCCGCTATTGATGTGGCCGCCAGCGCCGCCCATTGGGCCATGGCGAACAAGGCGGTGCGTCCAACCCTGGTGGAAGAGCCGGTATTTGTCATCGAAGGCGGCCGCCACCCGGTGGTGGAAAGCGCGCTAAAAACCGAGGGCGACACCCCCTTTACCGCCAATGATTGCGCCCTGGATGGCCGCGCCGATACCCATCCGCGCCTGTGTTTTGTCACCGGGCCGAACATGGCCGGTAAATCGACCTTTTTGCGTCAAAACGCGCTGTTTGCCATCATGGCGCAGGCGGGATTATTTATCCCGGCACGAGCGGCAAAAATCGGCGTGGTGGACCGGGTGTTCAGCCGGGTTGGCGCCGCCGATGATCTGGGGCGAGGGCGATCCACCTTTATGGCCGAAATGATTGAAACCGCCGCCATTCTTAATCAGGCTGGGCCACGGGCGCTGGTCATTCTGGACGAAATTGGCCGGGGCACCTCGACCTTTGACGGGCTGGCCATTGCCTGGGCCGTGGCCGAGCATTTGTATCGGATTAACCAGTGCCGCGCCCTGTTTGCCACCCATTATCATGAATTGACGACCCTGACCGGCACGCTATCCGGGGCGGCCAATCTTTCCCTGCGCGCCCGCCAATGGGAAGGCGATCTGATCTTTTTGCACGAAGTGGTCAAAGGCGCCGCCGATCGATCCTATGGCGTGCATGTGGCCCGCCTGGCGGGTCTGCCCGATGCGGCCATTACCCGGGCCAGCGAAGTCCTGGAACGGCTGGAAAAGGGCAAATCCTATAAAAGCCCGGCTTTGAGTGATTTACCCCTGTTTCAGGCGCCGCAAAGTGCGCCAACACCGGCAAAACCATCGCCAGTCTTAACAAGGCTGCAGGAACTGCGCCCCGACGATCTTTCCCCCCGCGAAGCGCTGGATGCGCTGTACCAGCTGAAAGACATGCTGGCCGAGGGCGGATCATGAGCAACCATAAACCGTCCTTGAAAGAACTGGCGGCGATCCGCAAAAAAGGCCTGGAAAAGGCAAAGGAAATCCTGATCGACACCCGGGACGGCCTGTTGGCCGCCCGGGCGCTCAGCGCCACCCAGGATGATATTATCATTTCAGCGTTTTCGGCGCTGTGCACCCCTATCCTTGAACATGATACCACACTCAGCACCGCGCCCTTCTGTCTGTGTGCCACCGGCGGTTATGGCCGCGGCGAACTGGCCCCGGGGTCCGATATTGATCTGTTGCTGTTGCATGATGACAATCCGCCCGCGACCCTGGAGGCCGCCTATACGGATCTGTTATATCTGTTGTGGGATATGGGCTTGAAAGTCGGTCATGCCCTGCGCCAGCCGGAAGAGTGCGCCAAAATTGCCAAGGGTGATCCGATCAGCGCCGCCGCCATGATGGATGTGCGCATGCTGGTCGGCAATCCTGAATTGGCCAAGGGCCTGCACCTCGCCCTGACCGCCAAAAGCACCGCCAAGGCGGACCGCGCCTTTATTGCCGCCAAGCTGGAAGAGCGGGACGAACGCCATGTGCGCCAGGGCTCCACCCGTTATATGGTCGAGCCGAACATCAAGGAAGGCAAAGGGGGCCTGCGCGATTTGCAGACCCTTGGCTGGCTGGCCCGCCGGCTGGAGCCCCAAAGCAAGACCACGCGCGAGGCCCTGGTGCGCTTTTTGGATCGCCAAAGCCTGCGCCAGTATGATCAGGCCCTGCGCTTTATGTGGACGGTGCGGTTCTGGCTGCATCTGATCACCGGGCGCGCTGAAGAACGGCTCAGTTTTGATCTGCAGCCCGAACTGGCCCGGGTAATGCAATATCGTGATACCCCGGCGGCAGAACGCCTGATGAAGGCTTATTTTCTGAAAGCGCGCGATGTAGGCATTATGACCCGTGTGTTTTGTGCCAAGCTGGAAATGATTGCCGCCAAACGCGCCCCGACCGGCCTTAGCCGTTTTTTCCCGCAACGCCGAAAGGCCTTAAAAACCCGCGGCTTTGTCACCGAAGCCGGGCGGTTGGACTTTTATGCCAAATCGATTGTACGCAAAGACTCTATCAATCTATTGCGCCTGTTTGAAACCGCCGACACCATTGGCCGGGATATACACCCGGACGCCTTGCGCACCGTGCGAAAAAATCTGTCCCGCATCAATGGAGCTTTTCGCGAAGACCCGGCCGCGGCCGAGGTTTTTCTGAACTGTCTGAGCAAAAGCCGTGATCCGGAAACCCTGTTGCGCCTGATGAGCGAAAGCGGGGTGTTGGGCCGGTATCTTCCTGAATTTGGGCATATTGTCGGGCGCACACAATTTAACATGTATCACCGCTATACGGTGGATGAGCACACTTTGCGGGCCATTGGCATTTTGCATGATCTGTTGGCCAAATCTTCAAAAAACGGACCCGATTGGGTGCCGCCCATCGCCCGGACCGTGGAAAACCGCACCGCGCTGTATCTGGCCATGTTGTTACACGATACCGGCAAGGGCAAAGGCGATCAGCAAATCGCCGGGGCGCAGGCCGCCACCACGGCCTGTGAACGGCTGGGTCTTGGCAAGGATCAGACCCGCCAGGTAAGCTGGCTGGTGGGTAATCATTTGTTGATGAGCGATACCGCGCAACGGCGCGATCTGGGCGATCCGCAGACCATTTTGGATTTTGCCAAAATCGTCCAGACCCCAGAACGGCTGCGTCTATTGCTGCTTTTGACCATTGCCGACATCAGCGCCGTGGGGCCAGAGGTATGGAATGGCTGGAAAGACCGGCTGTTGCACGAGCTGTTCGAAGCCACGGAAAGCCTGTTTCGCGGCAAGGCAGCCCGTAATCTGGAAACCCTGCAACAGGATGCACAAAACCGGGCCGGGGTGGCGCGTCAGGCATTTTTATCCAAATGCAAGGACAAGGCCTTTGCTCGCCAATGGATCACGACGCTAGGCCCCTCTTACTGGACCGCCTTTGAGGAACAAACCATTATTCGTCAGGGCCTGTGGGCCGCACAATTGGCCCGAAACGGCCAACAAAGTGGTATTTTTCTGGAAGAGCTGCCCTCAAACGCCAGCACGGTAATGCGGGTATTGGCCCCCGACGCGCCGGGGCTGTTTGCCAAAATCTGCGGGGCGGTGTGCGTTGCCGGTGGCAATATCGCCGGGGCACGGATTTTTACCACCGAAGATGGCCGCGCCTTTGATGTATTTTACATTCAGGATCGCGAGGGCCAGCCCTTTGGCCATAAGAACCCCCGCGCTCTGGAGCGATTAAAAACCCTGGCCGATGAAGTGCTGGGCGGTAAACCCTTGCCCAAGGCCCGCCCGGCGCGCACCTCGCGCCGGTCCAGCGCCTTTACGGTAGTCCCCTCGGTGGTTTTTGATAATGAGGCCTCGACCCACCAAAGCGTTATAGAAACCAGTGGCCGGGACCGGCAGGGCCTGTTGTATGATCTGGCACAGGTCTTGTGGCAAAGCCGTCTCAGCATTCATTCGGCCCATATTGCCACCTATGGCGCCCGGGCGGTGGACGTCTTTTATGTTCACGAACAGGACGGGCAGAAAATCACCAGCACCCGGCGACGCAATGCTCTTGGGGCAAAATTAAGAGACATGCTGCAAGATCCTCATCAGGAAAATCCGGCGGGCAATTTTGAACCGGCGGTGATGAGCGAGCGCCAATGAAACTGTTTAAAAATTCCCTTGTGGTTGGTGGCTTTACCCTGATCAGCCGCTTACTGGGCTTTGTGCGCGAAATGCTGATGGCCAATGTGTTTGGGGCCGGGCCAATGGCCAATGCCTTTGTGGTGGCATTTCGCTTTCCCAATCTGTTTCGTCGCTGGTTTGCCGAAGGGGCGTTCAATTCGGCCTTTGTGCCGCTTTATGCCGGCAAGCTGGAGGCCGACGGACAGGATGCCGCCGACCAGTTTGCCCGCGAAGCCCTGTCGGTTCTGTTGACCTCTTTGCTGATCCTGATGCTGGTCAGCGAGCTGGCCATGCCTTGGATCATGCGCGTTATGGCGCCAGGGTTTTTGCAAGAACCCGGCCTCTTTGCCAAAACCGTGCTTTTTGCCCAGATCACCATGCCGTACATATTGTTTATGTCGCTGACCGCCATGCTGAGCGGGATTTTGAACGCGCATTTACGCTTTGCCGCCGCGGCATCGGCCCCCATCATTCTGAACATCGTGCTGGTTTCCATCCTGCTGAGCAGTCCGGCAGAGCCGGCAATGGCGGCCCTGTATCTTAGCATCGGGGTCGGCGTATCGGGGCTGTTGCAGGTATTGGTGGTGGTGCTGGGCTGTCGTCATATCGGCATTAAACTGGCGCTAGTGCGCCCGCGCCTCACCCCCGGCGTGCGCCGTCTGATCGCCCTGGGGGTGCCCGGTGCCATTGCCGCCGGGGTGGTGCAGATCAATCTGGTGGTGGGGCAGATTTTTGCCAGTTTTCAGGAAGGGGCCGTGGCCTGGCTGTATTATGCTGACCGGCTTTATCAATTGCCATTGGGGGTGGTTGGCATCGCCATGGGGGTGGCGCTATTGCCCGGCCTGTCGCGTCAGGTGCGCGGCGGCGATGAAAAGGGGGCCGCCGATACCCTGAACGAAGCGCTGGTGCTTTCTGCCGCCTTGACACTGCCGGCGGCCATCGCATTGGGAGTGTTGCCGGTTTATTTTATCGAAGGGGTGTTTTTACACGGGGCCTTCACTGGCCAGGACGCCATGGCCACCGGTCATGCCCTGATGGCTTATGCATTTGGTCTGCCATCCTTTATCATGATCAAGGTA
>WFTT01000115.1 GCA_015485335.1 Robiginitomaculum sp. | reverse complement strand
GGGCGGTTGAGTTTTTTGTTCTTGGGCATATCAGCCTCCCTCCTGCACGGTTTCCGGTTCGGGATGTGGAACGGCGGCGTTCAGCGCCTCATCAACTTCCTGTTTCTGTAACCAGCTGGTCAAAATCTGTCGTTCTCGCGTAGCACCGCTCAGCATCAGTGTCTGGGTTTTGTAGCAAGCATTGCCTTCTTCCATGCCATCAAATAACAGCCCCGTAGTGATCCCCGTGGCGCAAAAGACCACGTCCTGGGAGCTGACCAACTGGTCCAGTTTCATCCAGTGGTTAATGTCCAGACCGGCGGCATCAACGGCTTGTTTTTCGGTATGTAATTGCGGGTCCAGCTTGCCCATGAATTCGCCGCCCAGGGCCTGAATGGCACAGGCCGTCAACAGTCCTTCGGGGGTGCCGCCCGTGCCCAACAGGGCATCAATTCCCGAATCCGGCAAGGCCGCCATAATGGCACCGGCCACATCGCCCGCCGGGTACAGCATGGTCCGTGCCCCAGCCTCGTGAATTTCACGCACCAGGCGCTTGTGCCTTGGTTTTTCAAGCACATAAATCCGTAATTCCGATACCGTCTTACCCAAAGCCTTGGCCAGTTCGGCCAAGATTTCCCGGGTTGGCAAGGTAGGATCCACCGTGCCTTTGGCCGCGCCGGGGGCGGCAAATTTGCGCATATAAAAGGCTGGTCCCGGGTCAAACATGGTGCCGCGCGGGGCCACCGCTATGGTCGCCATGGCATTGGTCAGGCCCTTGGCGAGGTACGATGTACCCTCGACCGGGTCCACGGCAATATCCAGCGCCGGGCCGCCCGTGCCTACGGTCTCGCCATTATACAGCATGGGCGCTTCGTCTTTTTCGCCCTCGCCAATGACAATGCGCCCATCAATGGGCAAACGGTTCAACACCGTACGCATGGCCGCCACCGCGGCTCCATCGCCCAATTCCTGCTCGCCACGCCCAATCCAAGCCGCCGCGGCGCAGGCCGCAATCTCGGTCACTTTGCGCAAAGCATAGGCAAAATCGGCTGGTAAGGACGTATTTGGTGTCTCGCCCATGGCGCTCCCCTTAATTCACAAGATCAATTCTGTGTGAGAATTAGACTGCAAACGGGGTCCTGTCCCGATCAGTAGAGGTGGGTGAAAAATATCTTACGGGTAGGTAAAAACCTACCCGTTTGGGCAGTTATCGGGAAAGCAGCATGGCCACCGCGGCGGCGCGGTTTTGCACCCCCAGTTTTTCGTATAAATTGCGCAAATGGAACTTGACGGTATTGGGCGAAACCCCAAAGGCCTTGGCCAGCCGCGCATTGGTTTTACCATCACACAAAGCCTGCAGGATTTCACGCTCCCGGGCGGTCAGGCTGGACAGAGGGTCACGACGACGCCCCCGACTGAGCGGAAACACCATCTGGCCCCCGGCAACGGACATGATCATGTCCATCAAATGCTCCGGGGTTTGTGTTTTGGGACAAAACCCTGCGGCCCCCAGCGCCATGGCCTGTTCGGCAATACCACTGCCGGTCTGGCCCGTATAGATAATGATACGCGGAGCCTCTTCGCGCTCAGCCAGAGCCTCCAATACCCCTTGCGCATTACAAAACGGCATGTCCCAGCCAATAATGCCAATATCAAATTGCATGCGTTCCACACAATCCAGAAACAATTCCCCATCGGTGGCCGCCACCACCGTTTCAAAACGCCCATCTTCGGTAAAGAGAGATCGCAAGCCACGGATAATCAACGGGTTTTTATCGGCAATGGCCAGCCGCACCGGATCCACGGCCATATCCCCACGGTGAGGCTGGCCACCATTTCTGGATAAGGTTTTATAGGGTTCCACGGCCCATCCCTGCCTTGCGATCAAAATACCTACCCGTTCTAGCAGGGAATGCGCCTCAAAGCCATCCCAAGGCCTTATCCCACTTAAAGCCCCCTTCCCTGCGGCATGTTTACACACCCCGCAATATTGCGTGCATTTCAGATTGGGCGTGTTACTGCATGGAAAAAGAAAAATGTCGGGGAACCCATCAGGAGTACAATCCATGTCGGATATTGAAATTGCGCGTGCCGCCAACATGCGCCCGATCAGTGACATCGCCAGCAAACTGGACATCCCGGCCGGTGCCTTAAAGGCCTATGGCCAAGACAAGGCCAAGGTCTCGCTCAGCTGGCTGGCGCAACTGCCCACCCGCAAAGATGCCCGCCTGATTCTGGTCACCGCCATTTCACCCACCCCGGCCGGCGAAGGCAAAACCACCACCTCTATTGGCCTGACCGACGGCCTGAACGCCATTGGCAAACGCGCCATGGTATGCCTGCGTGAACCATCCCTGGGCCCCTGTTTCGGCATGAAGGGCGGCGCGGCCGGCGGCGGCTATGCGCAAGTGGTACCCATGGAGGACATCAATCTGCACTTTACCGGCGACTTTCACGCCATTGGCGCGGCCAATAATCTGCTGGCGGCCCTGATCGACAATCATGTCTATTGGGAAAACGCCCTGGACATTGACGTGCGCCGCATCAGCTGGCGACGCGGCCTGGACATGAATGACCGCTCTTTACGCGATATTGTGACCTCGCTGGGCAGTGCCGTAAACGGTTATCCGCGACAGGGCGGCTTTGACATTACTGTGGCCTCCGAAGTGATGGCCTGTTTCTGTCTGGCCGAAAACCTGGCCGACCTGCAAACCCGCCTTGGCAATATGGTCATTGGCGAAACCCGCGGTCGCAAACACGTCAAGGCCAAAGACCTGAATGCCGATGGCCCCATGACGGTACTGCTGAAAGATGCGCTGGAACCCAATCTGGTGCAAACGCTGGAAAACAATCCGGCCTTTATCCATGGCGGCCCGTTTGCCAACATCGCCCATGGTTGCAATTCAGTCATTGCCACAAAGGCGGCCATGAAGCTGACCGATTATGTGGTTACCGAAGCCGGCTTTGGTGCCGATCTGGGGGCCGAAAAGTTTTTTGACATCAAATGCCGCAAAGCGGGCCTTGCCCCGGATGCCGTGGTAGTGGTCGCCACCATCCGCGCACTTAAAATGCATGGCGGTGTGGCCAAGGACGCTCTTGGCGGCGAAAATGCCGCCGCGGTCGAGGCCGGGTGCGCCAATCTGGGCCGCCATCTTGAAAACATCGCTCGTTATGGCGTTCCCGCCATGGTGGCCATCAACCGCTTTGACGCTGACAGCGATGGCGAAATCGAAGCGGTTATGCACTATTGCGCCAATCTGGGCGTGGAGGTGGCGCTGGCCAATCATTGGCAAGACGGCAGCAAAGGCGCCACCGAATTGGCGCAAAAAGCCGCCGATCTGGCCGACAGCGGCAAAGCCAAATTCCACCCGCTTTATAATAACAGCCCGTCTTTGCTGGAAAAAATCGAAACCGTGGCCCGGCAGATTTATCGCGCCGATGACGTTGAAATAGATGCCAAAGTGCTGGCCCAGCTTAAATCCTGGGAACAGGCGGGCTATGGGGATTTACCGGTGTGCATCGCCAAAACCCAATACTCCTTCTCCATCGACCCCAGCCGCATTGGCGCCCCAACCGGTTACACCCTGCCCGTGCGCGAAGTACGCCTCAGCGCCGGTGCCGGCTTTATCGTGGTGGTGTGCGGCGCGGTGATGACCATGCCGGGCCTGCCCCGCGTACCCGCCGCCAACAGCATTCGCCTGAACGGTGAAGGCCAGATCGAAGGCCTGTTTTAACCGCCGCCGCACCCCCAAATTGCCCATTATAAAGCCTGCGCCTCCCCCGCAGACAAGTCTAGTTTATCCCCGCCTTTGTTAGGGGAAATTAGGGGTAAATGAGGGGCATTTCAGGGTCGTTTTTCTTCTTTTTAGGGGCCATTAGGCGTAAAGGCAGGATGCCTATGGGGTAAGACTTACCCCTCTTGGACCCTCAGGTGCGCTATGCGGGGGATACCCCCCTCTCCTTGGGGAGAGGGGCGGGGTGAGGGGATGGTGAAGCTAAGCCCGTGTACTGTCTTTAAGCCTCTGATCCCTCACCTTATTCCTCTCCCACCCGGGAGAGGAAAGAGATTGCCGCTATGCCGGGCCATGATTTTGAGGGTGTGGATAGAAATATCTTATCCCACACCAACGTGGGCGGGGTATATTGCCATCCATGCTTCGCCATCGTCTCGAAGGATACTTATATAACAAACGCAAGGCCGGAGGCCCCAAGAAGGAGAATCCCTTAGCCGCCTCTGAACACAGCTTACCCTTTTTGACCTTTGGCCAGCTTGTCAAACGCCATCAGGTCATTGGCCAGGGCTTCAAACTCGGATAAGGGTACCATATTGGGACCATCAGAAGGGGCATTATCCGGGTCAGGATGGGTTTCAATAAAGACGGCGGCAACCCCAACGGCCACCGCGGCCCGGGCCAGCACAGGCACATATTCGCGCTGCCCCCCCGAAGAGCCACCACGTCCACCGGGCTGTTGTACCGAGTGCGTGGCATCAAACACCACTGGCGTGCCATCTTTGGCCAGTTCAGGCAACGCCCGCATATCACTGACCAGCGTGTTATACCCAAAGCTGGTACCCCGTTCGGTCACCATAACATTCTGATTGCCGCTTTGGTGGACCTTTTCCACAACGTGGACCATATCCCATGGCGCCAGAAACTGGCCTTTCTTGATATTGACCGCCCGGCCCGTGTCCGCCGCCGCCCCAAGCAGGTCCGTCTGCCTGCACAAAAAGGCCGGGATTTGCAGCACGTCCACAACCTCGGCAACCGGAGCGCATTGTTCAGGCAAATGCACATCAGTAAGGACTGGCAAATCAAAGCGTTCGCGAATTTCTGCAAAAATCGGCAGAGCTTCCGACAGGCCAAGCCCCCTTGGAGCGTTGGTACTGGTGCGGTTGGCCTTGTCAAAGGAGGTTTTAAAGATCAGCGTTAAATCAAGACGATTCGCAATATCTTTCAGTATTTCGGCGACTTCTAACGCATGATTTCTACTTTCCAGAGCACAAGGCCCTGCAATAAATGCAAGAGGGAGATCATTGCCAATGTGTTTCTTTGCCCCTGAACAGGTTTTAAACACTATAGAGCGCGATATCATAAGATGCTTTCCTTTTAAAGCCAAGTCTCGAAACGGTAATATACAATGAATATTTCATATAAGAAAAATAAATTAAGTCCTTTCCTTTTTTGCAATTACTATTTACAATATCCACCGTATTGGGGTGCTAGCTGGACCGAATGCTTAATCTAGGCTATGCATTAGCAAGAAGCGAGGTGTTGCAACAGTCCAGCGACACCGGGAAGATGGGGGGAGATTAATCCCGTGAGTTCGCGTAAAACCTATGATCCCGAAGAAATTCTAGGGCGCAAGGAACAAGAAGTAGAGCTTGTCTCTTTAGGCTCCCAACTAGCCGGAAAAAGAGTGTTGATCACAGGAGCCGCTGGAACCATCGGTTCGGCCCTGTCGCGCGCCGTAGCGGCCTCGGCACCAGAATCCCTGGTCGCCTATGATCATGATGAATACGGTCTTTATACCCTTCGTGGCACGCTGGATGAGTTGCAACCCAATTTGCAACGCCGGGTCGTGCTGGGCGATGTCCGGGACAAGGCCCGTCTGGATCAGGTCTTCAAGGCCGAAAAACCGGAAATTGTATTTCATGTTGCCGCCCTGAAACATGTGGGCATGGTGGAGGAAAACCCGGCCGAGGGTGCCGCCACCAATGTGCTGGGCACGCGCAACACCTCGGATGTGGCACGCAAATATGGCGCCCAGGCCATGGTGCTGATTTCCACAGACAAGGCCGTCAGGCCCCATAACATGATGGGCGCCACCAAGCGCATTGCCGAAGAGTTGTGCCGTGCGCGGGACATGGATACCAAATCACCAACCCGGCATATTATTGTGCGTTTTGGCAATGTATTTGGCTCTTCCGGTTCTGTGGTGCCGCTGTTTGCACACCAGATTGAACGCTTGCTGCCGGTAACCATTACCCACCCTGAGGTGGAACGTTATTTCATGACCGAACGCGAAGCGGTTTCCCTGGTTCTTGAAGCCCTGCAAATCGGGCTGGAAGATGAAGGCAGCCGCGGCAGCCTGTTCTTCCACGATATGGGACCGGGGGTTCGCATTGCCGATCTGGCGCGTCGCATGATTACCAGCCAGGGCCTGCGCCCCAATGTGGATATTCCGATTGTGATCACCAAATTGCGCGCTGGTGAGAAAATCTCCGAGGCCTTGCTGGCTCCGGGGGAAACCGCCGAGGCCACCCGCTCTAATCAGGTTGCCCTGGCACGCGGCAAAATCGATAGCAATCAGGTCACCCTTACCCTGAATGGGCTGGATGCGGCCTGTCGTCTCAGCGATGAAGTCGCGGTGCGGCGCATGCTATATAATTACATCCATTCCGATACCAAGGCCCCCGAGCAAATTCGGGCCAAGGCCCCTGCCAAGGATGCTGCCCGGGCGCTGGATGGGCGCAAAACCTGAGGGGGTATTGACGCCGGGATGCCTAGCTCAGCATAAATTCCCAGATTTCATCGGAATAGTAAAATAACCGCCTTTCACGCGGCAGGCCAATCACATTGGGGTCTTTGCGCAAACGCTCCATGGCCTGCAGACGGTCAGAAAAGGCTTTTTCTGTCATCTTGATCACCTTGCGGGGAATTTGCGCCCGCAAAAGTATGTCTGTGGACTTATTCAGAATACCTTCACACCCGGCCAGATATTCCCCTTCCAGGGCGGCCTTGCACGAAATCATATCATGCACGCCTTTAAAGTCGGATACTTTGCGATAATGATCCAGCGTATTGACCACAAAATCCAGCTCTTCACGCAAAGCCGGGTGTTGTAGATAGATGGCCTTGGCTTGGGCTATGCGCCCTTCAATCTCCGGCCTAAGGTCGCCCTCCTCCTCGATCACAAAGATCAGATCAATATCGGACCCACGAACCAGTTTGCCGGTGGTGCGTTCGGGGCGGGGCACCAGATGCGCCATATTACGACACACATCGCCCGCAATCAGAATGCCGGTTTGCGCCAGCAAATCCGGCGGCATGGTTTCCGCAATAATCTGTTTGGCAATATCGCGCTTTTCATTGGAAATGCGCACATGCTCCTGTTGTGATTTTTTTGCATCGCGCTCTGCTTTTTCAAAATTATCCAGGGTCGAGATACGGGTATAGGTCAGAAAGTCTCGCAATATGGAGGGGCTAAGCCGCGCAAATCCCTCGATCTTTTTATCGATTCGTAAATAATAATGGCCAAATGGTGTGGAATAGATTTTGGAGCTGTTATGGCAGGTTCGCCAGATTTCAAAATACCGGTTGCCCAGGGCTTCGGCGATTTCCACGCCCAGTACAGAGCTGCGGTCAGAGAGAATAGCCAGAATGTCGTCTTCGAGATGTGTATCCAGCACAATGGTTTCTCCGCTAAAGCCAGATGCCTGCGCACACCATGACACCCCATTGGTAAAATGACCAGCACACCTGCCCTGACACTGTACATTACGGTCGGGTGTCTCAACAATTACTGCGATTTAAGTCGCGATTACGATCATTTGCGCGTAAAACACGGGCAAGAACACTGAATTTTGGGAACTGAATATGCCAAATCGCCTCCTTACACCCGTTGTTTTAGGGATTCTGGCTCTTACCGGCACCAGTACCACGGCCCTGGCCGGCGAAGACCTTTTGCGTCTGATCGGCTTTGGCGGTGTCTGTGCCGATTGCGACTTGTCTGGCAAAGACCTGTCCGGGGTTTCCATGAATGGGGCCAGCTTTCCCCGTGCCAATTTCACCAATGCCAATTTGACAGAAGCCAAAATCAGCGGCGCCAATTTTGGCCGGGCTGTTTTCAAGCGCGCTGATTTCAGTGATGCGCTGCTGGAGGGTTCGAACTTTGCCCGCAGCGACCTGACCGGCGCCAAAATGGATGATATCAAGGCGCGCGGGATCAATCTGGCCTATGCGATCCTGAACGGAATACAGGGTGAAGACGCCGAAATAGTTGGTTCAAACCTGAGCCATGCCAGCATGGTCGGTGCGAAACTTCCCGATGCGGTGTTTGATAACAGCAATCTGAGCTATGCAGACCTCTCCGGGGTCAAACTGCCCGATGCCAGTCTGCTAAATGTCAAACTGTTCAAGGCCCGCCTGGACGGAGCCTTGCTCAGCGGAGCAGAGTTTGAGGGGGCTGACCTTTCCAAAGTAGAATTTGGCCATGCCGACGTGCGCAATACCGGCTTTGACCGGACAGTGCTCAAAGGTGCCAACCTTTCCAAGGTCAAACACTTGAAACAGGAACAGCTGGATGATGCCTGTGGGGACTCAAAAACACTCCTGCCGGATGGTCTGAAAGTCCAGATGTGCGAAGGCACGCAATGGGCAAAAATCAAAAAGAGCAAAAACGGGAACACCTATACCTATTCCTTCTCTATCGATTTATCTGATGATGAACGCAAGGCCATCGCCAAAGCGACGAAAGAGGCCATGAAAGAATCTGGTTTTGCCATACAAAAAGCGCGCATTGCCCTGGCCGAAGCCATTGGCCAGGGGGATTTTCCAACCCTGGTGATCGAGCGCGACGGCCAATCCTATACCTGGCCAAAACAGGATAATTATCAGAGCGAAGAACAACGCTCTATCGGCCGCGCCCTGCGCGTTCTGGATGGGGTAAAACTGCAAAACCGCCGGGCGCAACGCGCCCTAGAGGTTGCGGTGCGCTCCCTTGAAAAGGCGCAAAATACCCTTCAGGAAGACTATGAACGCCAGGAACTGGCCGGCGGGGCTGAGAACTAACCGAAAAGACCTTATTATGCTTTTGCTTTTGGCGGCTCGACCACCCGAATGTGCAGCTCTTTCAGCTGGGCATCGGAGACCGTGTTGGGGGCCTGCATCATCAGATCCTGCGCCTGTTGGTTCATCGGGAACAGGATCACTTCGCGGATATTTTCCACCCCGGCGAGCAACATCACAATGCGGTCAATGCCGGGGGCAATGCCGCCGTGAGGCGGTGCCCCATAACGGAAGGCGTTTAGCATGCCGCCAAACTTGTCTTCAACCACATCGGCGCCATAGCCGGCAATTTCAAAGGCTTTCAGCATCACTTCGGCGCGGTGGTTCCGAATGGCCCCCGACGATAGCTCCACGCCATTACAGACGATGTCATACTGATAAGCCAAAATCTCCAGCGGATCTTTTTCCAGCAAAGCCTCCATGCCGCCCTGGGGCATGGAAAACGGATTGTGCGAGAAATCCACGCGCTTTTCGTCTTCATTCCATTCAAACATGGGAAAATCAATAATCCAGCAAAAGCGGAAAATATTTTCATCAATCAAGTCCAGATCCGCGCCGATCTTGCTGCGCGCTGCGCCGGCTAGTTTCACCGCGTCGCCTTCTTTGCCTGCTGAGAAGAACAGGCCGTCACCGGCTTTGATCCCGGCGCGTTCCGCCAAAGCGGCCAGCGCCTCGGCAGAGAAGAATTTAGCAATCGGTCCCGTGGCCGTCAGTGCGCCATCATCCTCGACAAAGCGCATATAACCAAGGCCCGGGGCCTGCATTTCTTTCTTGGCCCAGCTATCCATTTTATCAAAAAAGCTGCGTGCCTGATCGCCAGTGCCGGGGGCCGGAATGGCGCGAACCACACCACCACCGGCGACAATTTTCTTGAACACGCCCAGGGTTACATCATCACGGGAGACCAGATCAGACACATCACAAATCTCAAACGGAATGCGCAGGTCCGGCTTGTCCGTGCCGTATTTAAGCATGGCTTCGGCAAAGGGGATGCGTGCAAACGGCTCGTCCGGCACCACACGGTCTCCGGCAAATTCGGCAAACACGCCATGCAGCACCGGTTCGATGGCGTTAAACACATCTTCCTGGGTGCAAAAGCTCATTTCCATATCCAGCTGATAGAACTCGCCGGGGCTGCGATCGGCGCGGCTGTCTTCGTCGCGAAAACACGGCGCGATTTGGAAATATTTGTCAAAGCCCGACACCATGATCAGCTGTTTGAATTGTTGCGGGGCTTGCGGCAGGGCATAAAACTGGCCCGGATGAATGCGCGATGGCACCAAAAAGTCCCGCGCCCCTTCGGGTGAGGAGGCGGTCAGAATCGGGGTTTGAAACTCGGTAAAGTCCTGTTCGATCATGCGGCGGCGGATTGAAGAAATGATACGCGAGCGCAGCAAAATATTGGCGTGCAGGGTTTCGCGGCGCAAATCCAGATAACGGTGGGTCAGACGAATATCTTCGGGATATTCCGGTTCGCCAAATACCGGCAATGGCAATTCGGCGGCTTCGGATTGCACGTCCATATCGGCCACATGCATTTCCACTTCGCCGGTAGGCAGGCCTGTATTGATGGTATCCGCGTCGCGGGCCACTACCTCACCGGTGACCGAAACCACGCTTTCCACGCGCAAACGTTCCAGCGTTTTAAAGTGCGGGTTTTCCGGCAACAATACAATTTGCGTTATGCCGTAATTATCGCGCAAATCCACAAACAACAGACCGCCATGGTCGCGTTTGCGGTGCAACCAGCCCGACAGACGGACGGTTTTGCCAACGTGTTCACGGCGCAGTTCGCCGCAGGTATGAGTGCGATAAGTATGCATAAGACTTCTCGAAAAATTATGGCCGATCTCACAGCCCCAAAAGAGACGCGCCAATGAAGCGAATTTGCGCCATAAGTCAATTGGGCGAGACATATTCTCTTGCACTCTGTATCAGGTGCAGGCAACCGCAAAACCAGATGGCGCACACAAACGGACCATAACCATGACCGAAAGCAAAGTTATAGAATCAAATCTGGGCAGTATGCCTTCGGCCATAACGCTGCGTCATGACCTCACGGCCCTTGGTGTCAAAAATGGCGATATGTTGTTGGTGCATACCAAATTGTCCAAACTGGGATGGGTGCCGGGCGGCCCGCAAACTATTGCAGAAACCCTTATCGACTGCGTGGGGCGTGAAGGTTTGATCTGTGTCCCGACGTTTAGCTCGCAAAATACCGATCCAGCCAACTGGCAGGCCCCGCCCGTGCCACAGGACTGGCATGATGACATCCGCGCCACCATGCCCCCCTTTCACCCGGCCTATACTCCCACCCGCTCTATGGGGGCGATCAATGACGTAATCCGCAATATGCCCACGGCGGTGCGCAACGGGCATCCATTTTCTTCGTTCGCGGCCATTGGTAAAAATGCCAAACAGATGGTCGGCGGTTTTACCGTGGCGTTTGATTTTGATGAACATTCGCCGCTGGCCCGCCTTTATGACGCTAATGCCAAGGTTCTGTTGTTGGGGACCGGCTTTGCCAATTGCACCTGTTTTCACCTTGGAGAACACCGGTCAGGAGAATGCGGCCCGGCCAAAGGCGGCACCGCCATGATGGTCGATGGCAAACGGCAATGGGTGACCTTTGATACCTTTGATTATCGCGACGATGATTTTGAAACGCTGGGCAACACTTTTGAGGCCTACAGCCACACCCTTCGAAAGGGTAAAGTCGGTCAGGCAGATTGCAGATTGTTCTCCGTACGCGAAGCCGTGGATTTTGCCCAAACATGGATATCGGAAAATCGCTAGTCGCAGACCCCTTGAAGGGTAGCGTTACAAAGAGGCGGTTACATTCCACACCTGTCATTGCCGGGCTTGTCCCGGTAATCCAATTCGAAGTTGATCTGGATTGCCCGAATAAATCGAGCAATGACACGGTTGGAAATAATCACTTCATCCTGAGCTTGTCGGAAAATGAAGTTAAACGAACGCAGGGCCCCCGGCCCCTGAGCCGGGGCCCACAACAGAATGAAACGCCGCTTGGATCCCGGGTCTTTGCCCGGGAACCCTAATACCTGCCACCTTTGCTGTCCAAATCCTGTTTATAACACCCCGCCCCTTTCCCTGATCGCCGCAATAGGGTAAACCGCGCCCGCAAGAGAGAAGGAGACCCCCAATGCAGATTCGCGAGGGGCTGACGTTTGATGACGTTCTCTTGCAACCCGGCCCATCCAAGGTTTTGCCGGGGCAAGTTGACGTTTCAACGAAGCTGACGAACACCATAACCCTGAACATTCCGCTGATCTCGGCGGCCATGGATACCGTGACCGAGGCACGTCTGGCCATTGCCATGGCGCAGGCCGGCGGTATTGGCATGATCCACCGCAATCTGACGATCGAGGAACAGGCCGCCGAAGTGGGCAAGGTCAAGCGCTTTGAGTCGGGCATGGTGATCGATCCGGTGACCATTCACCCGGGCGCCAGCCTGGCTGAGCTAAAGGCGCTGGCCAGTACCCACCGTATATCAGGCATTCCGGTGGTCGATCCACAAAACAAAGCGCTGGTCGGTATTATCACCAATCGCGATGTTCGCTTTTGCGAAGACCCGAACGAGACGGTCGCCAATCTGATGACCCGCAAACTGGTCACCGCCCGCGAAGGGGTCTCCCCCGAAGAGGCCAAGGCCCTGTTACACAAAAACCGCATCGAACGCCTTCTTATTGTGGACGATGATGGCCATCTTAGCGGCCTGATCACGGTCAAAGACTTTGAAAAGGCCCGTGCGTTCCCGGATGCCGCCAAAGATGCTCATGGGCGTTTACTGGTCGGCGGGGCAACCACAGTGGGGGATGCTGGCTTTGAACGCGCCCAAGCCTTGATTGATGCCGGGGCCGATGTGGTGGTGATCGATACCGCCCACGGCCATTCGGCCACGGTGGCCGAACAAGTGGCGCGCATTCGCCGCGAAAGCAATGGCGCACAGATCATTGCCGGCAATGTGGCGACCTATGATGCCACCCGGGCGCTAATTGATGCCGGGGCCGATGCGGTCAAGGTCGGCATTGGGCCGGGCTCTATCTGCACCACGCGCATGGTCGCCGGTGTCGGGGTGCCGCAATTGACCGCCATTGCCGATGCGGTAAAAGCTGCCAAGGATAGTGGCACGCCGGTGATTGCCGATGGCGGCATTAAATATTCCGGCGATTTTGCCAAGGCGCTGGCCGCCGGGGCCTCCACCGCCATGGCGGGATCACTGCTGGCCGGGACGGACGAAACCCCGGGCGAAGTGTTCCTTTATAAAGGGCGCTCCTATAAATCCTATCGGGGCATGGGCAGCGTGGCCGCCATGAGCGCCGGATCGGCGGATCGGTATTTCCAAAAAGAAGTTAAGGACAGCATGAAGCTGGTGCCCGAAGGCATTGAGGGCCAGACTCCCTATAAAGGCCCGGTCGGGCCCATTTTGCACCAGCTGATCGGCGGCCTTCGCGCCGCCATGGGCTATACCGGCGCGGCCACCCTTGGCGACTTTAAAGAACGCGCCCAATTCATCCGCATTACCGGGGCGGGCCTGCGCGAAAGCCATGTGCACGATGTGACCATGACCCGCGAAGCGCCCAATTATTCCGCCCCCTCATAGATGGAGTTGGATGAATACAACGCCTTTTGCGCAGCCCTTCCCGCCACCACCCATGTGGTGCAATGGGGCGGCGCGCATGTCTGGAAAGTGGGCGGCAAAATGTTTGCGGTGGCCGGGTGGAGCAAGACCGAAACCTTGGGCATCACCTTCAAAGTGACGGACATTGGCTTTGAAATGCTAAAAGATCAGCCGGGTCTGCGCCCTGCACCATATCTGGCCTCGCGCGGCATGTTGTGGATACAGCATTATGACACGCCGGGGCTGAGCCGAGACGACTTGGAAGATTACATATCCGGCTCGCACCGCATCGTCGCGGCGGGCCTAAGCAAGAAAAAACAACGTGAATTAGGACTGAGTGTATGAGAGAAAGCGGTAAATTAACGGCGGCGATGGAAATCCTGGATGATTTTACCGCCCGCCGGGTGCCCTTAAAAACCGCCATTGCCGATTGGGGCCGCCAAAACCGCTATGCTGGGTCCAAGGACCGGGCCTGGATTTCCGGCCTGTGTCTGGATGTGTTGCGAAGGCGCGCTTCACTGGCCAATTTGATGGGCGAGGACAGCCCCCGGTCGCTGGTGTTAGGGGCCTTGCACTTTCTCTGGCAAACGCCGCTGGAAACCCTTGGCGAATGGGCCGCCGAAGAGCCGCACGGACCGGGGGCATTAACCGATGCTGAGCAAAAAGCCCTCGCGCAGGAAAATACACTGGATACGGATACCGGAGGCGATGTGCCGGACTGGGTTTTGCCTTTGCTGACCCGGGCCTTTGGCGATAAAGCCGCCGAGGAGGCCCGCGCCTTTGGCCAACGGGCCAGCGTGGATTTACGCTTGAACGCCTTAAAGGCCACGCCAGAAAAAGCCTTGTCAGCGCTAAAATCCGTCAAAGCCAAGGCCGCGCCTGTGCTGAATAACGCTGCGCAGATCAAGGCCCCGGACCCGGCCAAAAAGGCCCCGGCGGTGACCGTCATTCCAGCCTTTAACAAGGGCTGGGTTGAGGTACAGGATCTGGGCAGCCAGATCGTCACCGCGGCGGCGGGCGATATTGGCGGCGCGCAGGTAATGGATTATTGCGCCGGTGGTGGCGGCAAGACCCTGGCCTTAAGCGCCCTGATGAACAATACCGGCCAGCTTTATGCCTATGACCGTGATGCGCGGCGGTTAAAGCCGCTTTACCACCGCACCAAACGCGCCGGGGTGCGCAATGTGCAGGTTTGCAATCCGGTTGATGGCGGCGTGCCGGACGACCTGCAGGGCAAAATGGATGTGGTGTTTGTTGATGCGCCCTGCACCGGGTCCGGCACTTGGCGACGCCATCCGGATACCAAATGGCGCCTGACCGAACAACAATTGGAACGCCGCCAGCGCGAGCAAGACACGGTTCTGGCCGAGGCAGCCCCCTTTGTGCGTCCCGGCGGGCATCTGATTTACGTCACCTGTTCGGTCTTTATGGAAGAAAACGAAGATCGGCTGGCCGCCTTTCTTGAAACCCATAAAGATTTTCATTTTGCGCCAGTATTACAAAACATGGAAAAAAGCGGCCTGTTGGCCGAAGACGGCAAAGCGGCCTTGCAAAAATGCGAAACCCCGGACGGGGCCTTGCGCCTAAGCCCGGCACGCCTCGGCACGGATGGATTTTTTGTGGCCCTATTGGAGAGACGCGCATGAGCGCCCAGCACGAACACGTTCTCATTGTTGATTTTGGCAGCCAGGTTACGCAACTGATCGCGCGGCGCCTTCGTGAAAGCGGCGTCTATTGCGAGGTGCACCCCTATAACCGGCTGGGCAATGGGTTTCTGAGCCGCTTTGCCCCAAAAGCGGTGATCCTCTCTGGTGGCCCCTCGTCGGTGCATTGGGTGGGCAGCCCCCGCGCCCCAGAAGCGATCTTTGACTTAGGCGTTCCCATTCTGGGCATTTGTTATGGCGAACAGGTGATTTGTGAACAGCTAGGCGGCACCGTGCAAAGCAGCGAAGAGCGCGAGTTTGGCCGCGCCGAGATTGAGATTATCAAGGACAGCCCGCTGTTTGCTGGGCTTTCGCCCCGTGAAACCGTCTGGATGAGCCATGGCGACCGTGTGGAAAGCCTGCCCCATGGCTTTGACGTCATCGCCAGATCAGAAAACGCCCCCTATGCCGCCATTGCCGACGAGAAACGCAAAATCTATGCGGTGCAGTTCCATCCCGAAGTGGTGCACACCCCCGGCGGTGCACAAATCTTGCGCAATTTCACCCATGGTATTGCTGGCCTTTCGGGCGATTGGACCATGGCCGCCTTTCGCGCCGAAGAGATTGCCAAAATCCGCGCCCAGGTGGGCAAGGGCAAGGTTATTTGTGGCCTTTCCGGCGGGGTGGATTCATCGGTTGTGGCGGTATTGCTGCACGAAGCCATTGGCGACCAGCTCACTTGTGTATTCGTCGATACCGGCCTGATGCGTGCCAACGAAGCGGACGAAGTGGTCAGCCTGTTTCGCGATCATTACAATATCCCATTGGTGCATGTGGATGCGGGTGATGAGTTTTTGGGCAAGCTTGAGGGCGTTTCCGACCCGGAGAAAAAGCGCAAAATCATCGGCAGCCTGTTTATTGATATTTTTGATCGTGAAGCCAAGGCCGTTGGCGGCGCGGACTTTCTGGCCCAAGGCACGCTTTATCCGGACGTGATCGAAAGCGTCTCCTTTGATGGCGGCCCGTCGGTGACCATCAAATCGCATCACAATGTTGGTGGCCTGCCCGCGCGCATGAAAATGAAGCTGGTGGAACCCTTGCGCGAGTTGTTCAAGGACGAGGTGCGCGCCCTGGGGCGCGAATTGGGCCTGAACGAGCAATTCGTCGCCCGCCATCCCTTTCCGGGCCCGGGCCTGGCCATTCGCATTCCCGGCGAGATTACGCCTGAACGCGTGGCCATTTTGCAAAAGGCCGATGCCATATATCTGGACGAGATTAAAAAGGCCGGGCTTTATGATGACATCTGGCAAGCCTTTGCGGTGCTGCTACCCGTGCGCACCGTGGGTGTAATGGGGGACGAGCGCACCTATGACTATGTCTTGGCCTTGCGTGCCGTAACCTCTACCGATGGCATGACCGCCGATTATTACCCGTTTGATCACGAAGTGTTGGGCCGCATGTC
>WFTT01000114.1 GCA_015485335.1 Robiginitomaculum sp. | reverse complement strand
GTGTAGGGTGACTTGATTATCACGGATACACGAACCATCAAGCACGAAAGGGCAAGAAGCATGGACTTCACCCTGACCGAAGAGCAAACACTGATACAGGATATGGCGGCGGGTTTTGCCGCCGATAAATTACGCCCGAATGCGGCAAAGTGGGACGAGGAAAAGCATTTCCCGGTCGCCGTGATGCGCGAGGCCGCCGCATTGGGCTTTGCCGGGATTTATGTGGGCGAAGAGCATGGTGGATCGGCCCTTAGCCGCCTGGATGCGGCGTTGATATTCGAGCAGCTTTCCATGGGCTGTGTGGCCACGGCGGCCTATCTCTCTATCCACAATATGGCATCGTGGATGATCGACACCTATGGCAATGCGGCGCAGAGGGCCAAATGGCTGCCGGGCCTGATGAGCATGGATTTGATCGCCAGCTATTGCCTGACCGAGCCGGGATCTGGCTCAGACGCGGCGGCGCTTCGCACCAAGGCCGTGCGCGATGGTGATGATTACATTTTGAACGGGTCCAAGGCGTTTATCTCGGGCGCCGGGGTGTCGGACATTTATGTGGTGATGGTGCGCACCGGCGGCGATGGCCCCAAAGGTATTTCCACCTTCGTGGTGGAAAAAGGCACGCCGGGCCTCAGCTTTGGTGCGAATGAGCGCAAAATGGGCTGGAACGCCCAGCCCACAGCGGCGGTGATCTTTGAGGACTGTAAGGTACCGGCAGAAAATCGCTTATCTGACGAGGGTATGGGGTTCAAGATTGCCATGTCGGGGCTAGATGGCGGACGCATCAATATCGGCTCGTGCTCGCTGGGCGGGGCCAGTGAAGCGCTGAATTTGGCCAAAGACTATGTCAGCACCCGCACCCAGTTTGGCAAACCCATAGGTGCATTTCAGGCCAGCCAGTTCAAAATCGCCGATATGGCGACCGAATTACAGGCAGCGCGCATGATGCTTTATCGCGGCGCGGCTGCCATTGATGAGGGCCATCCGCAAAAGAGCAAATATGCCGCCATGGCCAAGCGTTTTGCCACGGATATTGGCTTTAAGGTGGCCAATGATGCCCTGCAATTGCATGGGGGCTATGGCTATTTGAAAGATTATCCGCTGGAACGCATTGTGCGCGATTTGCGGGTGCACCAGATACTGGAAGGCACCAATGAGATTATGCGGGTGATCATTGCGCGTTATGAAATGGGATGAGACCATGACCAAAACTGCACCTGTAATCGTCACCGTCGACGGCCGCATAGGCCACTTGACCCTGAACCGGCCCAAGGCGTTAAACGCGCTGGACTTGCCCATGATCCGCATCATGACCAAGGCGCTGCTTGACTGGCGTGATGATGCGGCCATTGCCGGGGTGGTAGTGGATGCCGTGGGCGAGAAGGCATTTTGTGCCGGCGGTGACATATTGGCGCTAACCGGGGTGCGCAAGGACGGGGATGCGACGCCCGCTGAGTTTTACGCCGAGGAATATCGCCTGAACACGTTGATCAAGGAATATCCAAAACCCTATGTGGCGATGATTGACGGCATTGTTATGGGCGGCGGGGTTGGCATTTCGGTGCACGGCACGCGGCGTATTTGCGGTGATCGAACCCTCTTTGCCATGCCAGAAACCGGCATTGGGTTTTATCCCGATGTGGGGGGCAGTTATTTTCTGCCACGATTGCAGGGCAAAATCGGTACCTGGCTGGCGCTTACCGGCGCGCGGTTAAAGGCCGCCGATGCCTTTGCGTTGGGCATTGCCACGGACTATGCGCCATCGGACCAGCACGGGGAAATACTGGCCCGACTGGTCGAAGATACCATCATTTGTGATGATGTGGTTGCCATTATCGACAGCCTGACCGGCATGCCGGGACAGGGCACGGTGGTGGAGCATAAGGCGCAGATTGATGCGGCCTTTGGTGCCGATACGGTGGAAGGTATTCTGGATCGCTTGGCACAAGATGGCAGTGATTGGGCGCAAAAACAGATCAAAATCCTGAACACAAAATCCCCCACCGCCCTAAAAGTCACCTTGCACCAGATGCGCGAGGGGAAAAACCTGGATTTTCGTGCCTGTATGCGCATGGAACTGGGCCTCAGCCTTAAATTTGTCGCCGGTCATGACTTTACCGAGGGGGTGCGGGCCTTGCTGGTGGACCGGGATAATACCCCGCACTGGCAACCGGACAGCCTGTCTGCGGTCAGTGATGACATGGTCGCCGGCTATTTTGTACCGCTTGGCAAGGATGAAAGTTTGACCTTTCTGGAGGAACGTTAACATGAGCACAATAAAAACCATTGCCTTTATTGGCCTTGGCAATATGGGTGGCCCCATGGCCGCCAATATGGTCAAAGGCGGCTTTGCCGTCACTGCCTATGATCTTTCCGAGACAGCACTGGCTCAGGCCAAGAAAAATGGCTGTGAGGCGGCCCAGAGCGTTGCCGAAGCCGTTAGCGGCAAGGATGCGGTGATTACCATGTTACCCGCGGGCAAGCATGTGCGTGCGGTTTATGGCGGTGCGGACGGTATTTTTGCGAGCGCCCGGGCCGGGGCGCTATTTTGCGACTGTTCCACCATCGATGTCCAAAGCGCCCGCGATGTGGCAACAGAGGCACAGGCACACAGCTTTGACATGGTTGACAGCCCGGTCTCAGGCGGGGTGGCCGCCGCCAGTGCCGGTACGCTGGCCTTTATGGTCGGTGGCAGCGATGCCGCCTTTAACAAGGCGCAGAGCGTACTGGACCCTATGGCCAAGACGGTGCTGCATGCCGGCGGCAATGGTGCCGGTCAGGCCGCCAAAATCTGTAACAACATGCTGCTTGGCATCACCATGATCGGTACTGCCGAGGCATTTGTGCTGGCCAAAAAGCTGGGGCTGGATCCCCAGCGCTTTTTTGATATTTCCTCTAATGCCTCCGGGCAGAACTGGTCGATGACATCTTACTGCCCGGAACCTGGGCCGGTGCCGGCATCGCCGGCTAATAACGGCTATAAACCCGGCTTTGCCGCAGCGATGATGCTGAAAGATCTGCGTCTGGCCCAGGAAGCGGCCCAAAACGCCGGGGCATCCACGCCGCTGGGGGCCGAGGCCCAGGCTCTATATGCCCTGTTTGACAGCCTTGGCGGCGGTGATACAGACTTTTCGGGTATTATCCAGATGCTTAGCGGGGAAATGAACAAGGCCTGACCAGAAGGGCCAGACCTTATTGCATTATTGCGGTAATCCCCGCGTATCATGCACCCCCCAGATATCGAGACGGGTATTGTGATTGATGGCATTCACCAGGGCAATGGAGCGATCAAGGTTAAACTGTCCTGCCAAGACACCTGTGGAGGCCATGCCGGTAAAATTGCCCGGCTGCTTAGTGGCGGCCAGTTGCATTGTTAACGGCTCGCCTTTGCCGGTGTGTAAGGCTGCTGTGCCATCGGGCCAGACGTAAAGCGTGCCTGGCGTTTGTGCATGGCGAATGCCGTGGGTCTGGCGCACCATTACCGCCCAGCGCCCAATGGGGAGATCGCTTGCCATAGAGGCCTCAGTGGCCGCAGCCGCAGGTACGGTAACCGCCGCACTGGTGACAGAGCGTACAGCCCCATTGGCACCTTTAAAGCGTAAGAATACCCGTGCATTGGCTGGATCTAGTGGAACGCCGGTGCCGGTGGTTTTATCAGCCACAAACACAGCAAAATAGTGGGGGGTATCATCAATCTTGGTATTGATATTACCAGTGCCCAGAGAAGTAATGCAGACCGAGGCCGCATTGGTCTCACAAAATTGCACTTCCAAGGCCAAAGAGGCTGAGCCAGTATCTACAGATACGGTTACGGCGGCTTCCTTAGAGCCAGCCACATCCCCCCGCCCGATATTGGAGGCGGTGACGGTCATAAACCCGGTGCCACCAGAGGGAATATTAATCACCCCATCCCCTGAGGGCGTGGACCCAATAGAGAGAATATCGGCCCCTTCCAGCGCTTCAATTTCTAGAAAGGCGGTATTGACGCCGGGAATGGCATCCGTGTTGGCATTGTCACAGATGAAATTGGGAAATACCTCCTCACCCGTACTGGTGGCCGTGGGCGTGAACGATAAAATAAAGGAACGGCTCTGGCCAACCACCAGGTTAAAGGGCGCATTGGCGGCCCCCACCGGAACGTTGCCTGCACCGGTTTCCTGATAACTCAAAGTAACCGGTGCGTTTGCCGGAATGCTGATCACACAGTTTTGTGCGACACCGGTGCCTGCATTATTAACACTGGCAAACACCGTAATATCAGTACCGCCAACAAAGCCTGAACGGGCAGAGGGCAGCACCGAAGAAAAGAGGGTAGTTCCCGCCGAGAGTACCGTCCCGGTCGGTGCAGAGGTAACACTTTCCGGTGCGCCAAAACCATCAGTATAGCTGACCATCACATCAATGGTCTTGCCAATATCATCCTGCACCAATGTATAGGTGCTGGCACTGGCTCCAATGATGTCCGTACCGCTTCGCCGCCATTGATAGGAAAATGCCCCCAGTCCATCGATATCGGTAACGCCAGACGCGTCAGCAGTCAGGGTTTCGCCCTTTACCGCCGTGCCAGTAATGGTGACCGTCCCGGAGGGAGCATCATTAAGATTGGCAATGGGGCCGATCACCGGGGAGATGATGCTGCCACCAAAGCCCAAATCATCAACAAAGCGGACCATCACCCGGATGGTCGCTCCGACGTCCGTCTGCGTGAGTGTGAGCGTAGGGGCGGTCTCCCCCATAATTTCAACATCACCGCGTCGCCATTGATAGGTAAAGACCGCATTGCTGAGCCCATCCGGGTCGCTGATACCCGAAGGATCGGCACTTAACGTCTGGCCTTGGATTGCTGTGCCGTTTACCTGTACACGGCCTGATGGGGAATCATTTACATCCGTAACCGGGCTGGTTGGCGCCGAGGTCAGGCTTTCCACCGTGCCACCACCATCAGTATAACTGACTGTCACGGTTATGGTGGAGCCCACATCACCCTGGGTGAGCGTATAGCTGGTGCCCGTGGCCCCGGTGCTCCATTGATAGCTGAACGTGCCCAACCCATCGGCATCGGTAATACTGGAGGCATCAGCGGCCAATATCTGTCCCTGTGCCGGTGTGCCTGAAATCACCACCGCCCCGGTAGGGGCCGCGTTTGGTGCAAAAATATCAGCCCGAATGTCTGCGTCAGTACCATTACTGTTATCACGCCAAGCGAAAACAAATTTGCCATTGTTAAGCCCAGCTGTTCTGGGAAATTCCTGCTTATTTGTCGTAGTGGTGTTGACCAGAAACTCTGGCCCTTGCGCCACGCCAGAGGCATCATAGCGTTGGGCGCGGATTGCATCGCTGGAAGTATCGCCACCGGTAGCGCTTCCATCTTGCCAGGCAATCACAAAACCGCCTCCTGCTAGTGGTGCAACGCTGGCATTATCTTGATTGCCTGTAGTGGTGGTATTGACCAGAAATGCGGTGCCTTGTGTCACGCCTGATGCATTAAAACGCTGGGCCCGAATAGCGTTGCCGCTGGTATCGGGGGCGGTTCCGCTTGAATCCGTCCAGGCGATGACAAAGTCACCGCCAGAGAGCGCCGCTGCGCTGGGTAAAAATTGGCTATTTAACGTTAAAGTGTTGACTAAAAACTCGGCGCCTTGCGCCACACCGCTGGCATCAAAACGCTGTGCTCGGACAGCGGTACCGCTGGTGTCGCCCCCGGATTGACTAAAGTCCTGCCAAGTAATGACAAAGCCCCCGCCGGAAAGAGCGGCTATGCTGGATTCGGTTTGACTATTGGATATTGTGGTCGTGGGAATAAACTCAGAACCTTGTGCCACGCCACTGGCATCAAAGCGCTGGGCGCGAATGTCGAAATTAAAACCATTACTAGAGTCAGACCAGGCAATGACAAAACCCCCATTGGAAAGTGCTGCGATGCTGGGTTGTAGCTGATCATTAAACGTTGTGGTGTTGACCAAAAACTCGGTCCCTTGCGCCACTCCGCTGGCATCATAACGGCGCGCCCGGATGGCCTCAGCGCTTGTATCGGGGGCGGTTCCGCTTAAATCCGTCCAGGCGATGACAAAGCCACCACCGACAAGCGCAGCTACGTTGGGGTCACGTTGAGAGTTTGTTGTAAGGGTATTGACCACAAACTCAGCCCCTTGAGCCACGCCCGCCGCATCAAAACGCTGGGCCCGAATGTTTGTATTGCCATAGATACTGCCGCTGGCACTAGAGTCCTGCCAGGTAATGACAAAACCACCTCCCGAAAGCGCTGCCACACTAGCGTTTAGTTGAGCGTACGCCGTAGTGGTATTGACTAGAAACTCGGTGGCACTGGCAGGGGGCGCGACTGCAAACTCAGCCAGTAAACATGCCGCCAGAGGGAACGCAATTTGCCTGCCCCATCGCCGAAATGAGACCACCTTCAACGCGGTAAAAAAGCTGCGGTGTAGCGCATGAAAAAGCTGAACCGGCAGAGGAAAGGATTGGGTTTGAGCGGTGCGAACCAG
>WFTT01000113.1 GCA_015485335.1 Robiginitomaculum sp. | reverse complement strand
TCCTTGTACAGCCTTACGAGATCGTGGCCGTATTTATTTTGCAGGGTTTTTATAGAAACCCCGTTGCAGAGCAAAAATGCCTTTAGGTACAACTCTGCCGCATGTAAGGCATTAGCGCAAAAAGGAAGGCACATTTCAGGAGGAGAGTCTTTTAAGGGGAGACTAGGGCCAATTTTAGATACTAAAGAATGGAAATCTGCTGCAGCATCAAAAAAAGCACCAGGATTAGACCTACGTTCTTCATTATCCTGTTTTTCTACCTCTAGTTTATCGGCATTCTGTTTGTTCCTTGTCAAACATCCACCTCGGCGCTAAGGGCATTGTCCTGGATGAATTCGCGGCGGGGTTCCACCACATCGCCCATCAGCTTGGTGAAGATGTCGTCGGCATCATCGGCATGTTCAACGCGTACCTGCAGGAGTGAGCGGGCATTGGGGTCCAGCGTAGTTTCCCAAAGCTGGTCGGCATTCATTTCGCCAAGGCCCTTATAGCGCTGGATGGAAAGCCCGCGAGAGCCTTCGGTGAGCACGGTGCGGAACAGCTCCATCGGCCCATGGATCACACTTTCGCGGCCCTTGCGCCGGTAATGGGATGGCTCGGCATAGGTTTTTTGCAAAACATCCTGCATGTCGTGCAGGCGGCGTGCATCGGCAGACCGGCGAAAAGCGGCATCAAAAACAATGGCTTCGCGCACGCCGCGCACTTCGCGGGCAAACACGACGGCCTGATCTTCGCCAAATTCGCCGCGCCAATTGTCCTCGCCCTCTTCGGCAATGACATTCAGGCGCGCCGCGGCGCGGTCCAGTGCGTCCTGGCCGGCATTGTCTTCAAACACGCCGGCAATGGCGGCCTGGGCGATAATGGCACCCGGTGCGCGGGCCTCAAGGCGGGCCACCAGTTGGCTGGCTCTGGAGGCTTCATTGATCAGTTCACGCAGATCCGATCCGGTGATCTGTTCACCACTGGCCAGTTCCAGCACCGCCTCGTCGGCGCCCTCATCCAGAAGATAAGCGTCCATTTCCTCCTGATCCTTGAGATAGCGTTCCGAGCGCCCCTTGGAGGCCTTATAAAGCGGTGGCTGGGCAATATAGAGATAGCCCCGTTCGATCAATTCAGGCATTTGGCGATAGAAAAACGTGAGCAACAGGGTGCGAATATGCGCCCCGTCCACGTCCGCATCGGTCATGATGATGACCTTGTGATAGCGCAGTTTTTCAATATCAAAATCTTCGCGGCCAATGCCGGTACCAAAGGCGGTGATCAGGGTGCCGATTTCCGCCGACGAGAGCATTTTGTCAAAACGGGCACGTTCCACATTCAGGATTTTCCCGCGCAGGGGCAAAATGGCCTGATTTTTACGATCCCGGCCCTGTTTGGCCGAGCCGCCGGCGCTGTCCCCTTCGACGATGAAAATTTCAGCCTTTGCCGGATCTCGTTCCTGACAATCGGCCAGCTTGCCGGGCAAAGACGCAATGTCGAGCGCCGATTTGCGCCGGGTCAGCTCGCGTGCCTTGCGGGCCGCTTCGCGTGCGGCCGCCGCCTCGACAATTTTTTGCACAATGATTTTTGCTTCGACCGGGTGTTCCTCAAACCATTCCGACAGGCCCGTCCCCATCAGGCTTTCGACCACCGGGCGCACTTCGGAGGAGACCAGCTTGTCCTTGGTTTGTGAAGAGAATTTGGGGTCCGGCACCTTGACCGAAAGCACGCAGGTCAGCCCTTCGCGGGCATCATCGCCCGAAAGCGAGACCTTTTCCTTTTTTGCCACGCCCATTTGCCCGGCGTATGCATTGATCGCCCGGGTCAGCGCGCCGCGAAAGCCCGCCAAATGGGTGCCGCCATCGCGCTGGGGGATATTGTTGGTAAAGACCAGCACATTTTCATGATAGCTGTCATTCCACCAAAGGGCGGCCTCGACCGTAATGCCGTCGCGTTCGCCATGAACCATGATGGGCGCGGGCAAAAGCGAAGATTTGGTGCGGTCCAGATGGCGCACAAAGGCCTCGACCCCGCCTTCATAATGCAGGGTGATGGCAAAGGGCTCTGGCCCGCGTTCATCACTGACATTGATTTTCACGCCCGAGTTCAAGAACGCCAATTCCCGCAGGCGGTGAATCAGTGTGTCCCGATCAAACTCGACCATGGTGAAAGTGTCGGCCGAGGGCCAAAATCGCACCATAGTGCCAGAGCGCCCATCCGGCGCATCGCCGGTCACCACCAGGTCGGCTTCGGGTTCGCCATGGGCAAAGCGCATGAAATGGGCCTTGCCCCCGCGCCAGATGGTCAGGTCCAGCCGCACAGACAGGGCGTTGACCACCGATACCCCCACCCCGTGCAGGCCGCCGGATACCTTGTAGGAGTTTTGGTCAAATTTACCGCCGGCGTGCAATTGGGTCATGATGACCTGGGCCGCCGACATGCCTTCTTCTTCGTGCATGGCGGTGGGAATGCCGC
Source organism: Robiginitomaculum sp. (assembly GCA_015485335.1). Lineage (GTDB taxonomy): Bacteria > Pseudomonadota > Alphaproteobacteria > Caulobacterales > Maricaulaceae > Robiginitomaculum_B. The sequence goes on along the minus strand of WFTT01000113.1, from coordinate 5,220 downwards.
GGCCATTATCGGCCACACTGACCGAGCCATCGGCGTGCAAAACCACATCAATGGTGTCGCAATGCCCGGCCAGAGATTCGTCAATGGCATTGTCCACAACCTCATAAACCATGTGGTGCAGGCCCGATCCATCGTCGGTATCGCCAATATACATACCGGGGCGTTTGCGCACCGCATCCAGCCCTTTAAGGACCTTGATGGATTCCGCGCCGTACTCGTCTTGATTCGTTTGATCTGTCATGGGGTTAACCTAGCGCCAAAGCACCTATGATGCGAGTAAAAAGGTGTGATTTAACGCCCTGATCAGACGGGTTTTGCGGTACCGTTTTGCACATCAAAAAACTGTGCCCGATCACCAAAGGCGTCAAACAGGGCCCGATCCGTTCCGGTCAGCCAGCCCTGGCCGGTCATAGCACAAACTTCGTCAATCAGGGCGGCGCGGCGATCCGGATCCAGATGGGCGCAGGCCTCGTCCAGCAACACCAGCGGGGCCGGGGTGTCCTGGCTGGCGGCCACCGCGCGGGCATGGGCCAAAGTGAGGCCGATCAGCAGGGCTTTTTGTTCGCCGGTGGAGGAAAGTGCCGCCGGCATGGCCTTGGCGCGCCATATGACCTGTAAATTGGCGCGGTGCGGCCCGCAAAGCGCCCGCCCGGCGGCGGCATCGCGAGGGCGGGCGGCGGCAAATACCTGTGCCAGTGCCGCTGGCAAATCGGGGGTATCGCTTGGCGGGGCATCCTCGTATAGCGCCTCCAGGCTAAGATCAGCCTGAGGAAAGGCGCTATCGCGGCGGGCGTTAATTTCATCCTGCAAATGAGCAATGGTATCGGCACGGGCCCCCATGATGGCGGCCCCGGTTGTGGCCATCTGGCGCTCGCACGCCTCCAGCCAGGCGGGATCAGCCGCCCCTTCGTCCAGCAGGCGCTGGCGATCGCGCATGGCGCGTTCATAGCGGGTGGCATTGCGCCCGTGTTCAGGATGCAGGCTTAGGCACAGGCGATCAAAAAAACGCAGGCGCGCCCCCCGCGGGCCGGCAAACAGCCGGTCCTGTGCCGGGGTCAGCCATACCAGACGAATGAGGTCGGCCAGCGCCCCGGCCTTGGCATTTTGCCCATCAATGCGTACCCGGCGGGTGCGTTTGACAGGGTCCAACCCGGTGCCCAGCGAAAACGGCTCTTCATTGGCGCGCACCAATACCGCATGCACGGCCCAGGCCCCACCGTCGCTGTCCTGGCGGACGGGGGCCTCCAATGGCACCCGGCGCATGCCGCGCCCCGGTGCCAAAAAGGATATGGCCTCTAATATATTGGTCTTGCCCGCCCCATTGGCCCCAAAGAGCACCACCGGGCGTTCATCCAGCGCCAGTTCCAGCGTCGCATAAGAGCGAAAATCCTGTAGGCGAAGGGTGGTGAGTGCGCTCACACCCGCAGCGGCATCAACACATAAAGCGCGCCGGTATCGCTATTGTCCTCGACCAGGGATGGTGAGGCGCTGTCGGCAAAGCGAAACACCGCTTCATCGCTTTCTATCTGGCCCAGAATGTCCAAAAGATAGCGCGCGTTAAAGCCGATTTCCATGGGTTCGGCGTCATAATCCACCGACAATTCCTCGACCGCCAAACCGGCTTCGGGATTATTGACCGTCAGGGTCAGGGTGTCGGCCTCCAGGGTCATTTTGACCGAGCGCGATTTTTCCACCGAAATGGTGGCCACCCGATCCACCGCCGTGGCAAACACATCGCGTTCAATCTTCAGCATATGTTCATTGCCGCGCGGAATGACCCGTTCATATTCGGGAAACGAGCCATCAATCAGTTTGGACGTCAGGGTGGCATCCCCAATGCCAAAGCGGATTTTGGCCTCGGATACGGAAACCGCAATATCTGCATCAATGGCATCCAGCAGGCGGCGAACCTCCTGCACGGTCTTGCGCGGAATGATGATGCCGCTCATGCCGGCGGCCCCATTGGGCAGGGCAATTTCGGCCAGGGCCAGACGGTGCCCGTCGGTGGCCACCGCGCGCAGATGGGGGCTGTCGCCATCCACCGCGTGCAAATGGATACCGTTCAGATAATAGCGGGTTTCTTCGGTGGAAACCGCAAAGCGGGTTTTATCAATCAGTTTGACCAGATCGGAGCTGTGCATGGCAAAGCTGTGGCTTAGGCCATCGGCGCTCAGCACCGGAAATTCGTCTTCGGGCAAGGACGGCAGGGAAAAGCGCGAACGCCCGGCATTAATCATCAAACGCGGGTCATCGGCGGTTTTGACCAATTCCACCTCGGCCCCTTCGGGCAGTTTGCGCACAATTTCATAAAACGTATGAGCCGGGGCGGTAACGGTACCTTCCTCGGTGATCTGTGCCCCAATGCTTTCCACAATCTCGATATCCAGATCGGTGGCGGTAAAGCTGAGCTGGTCTCCCCTGGCACTAATCAGCACATTGGAAAGGATCGGAATGGTGTTGCGGCGCTCGACCACGCTTTGCACATGGTTCAGAGCTTTGAGTAGGTCAGCGCGTTCAATGGTCAGTTTCATAATGCAGGCGAATCCCATAGGGGCGAAAGGTGTGTAATTTTCACCAAGAAAGGCCGTGCTGTCCAGTGCTATGTCGTGCCAATGGGTATGGCGCGCACTCTTAGGCGGTACCCAGCATCAATTCACGGCGAATGGCCTTCACATCGGCGGCCAGCACCGGGTCCGAGGCCATCAGGCTGGTGATCTGTTTGTCCGCATGAATGACGGTGGCATGGTCACGACCTTCGAAACGACCGCCAATCATCGGCAAAGAACAGGTGGTCATGTGTTTGGACAGATACATGGCGATCTGGCGCGGGCGCACAATATTGCGGGTCCGCCGGCGTGATAACAGCTGTTCCAGGCTGAGATCATAATAGGCCGCCACGGCGTTCTGAATTTGCGCAATGCTGACTTTACGTGAAGGATCACGCATAATATCCCCCAAAATTTCCCGGCATCTGTCTTCATTTACAGGCTGGCCGATCAGGGCCGTACGCGCCAATACGGTGTTCAAGGCACCGATCAGCTCGCGCGGATTGGTGCAAATTTCTTCGGCGATCATGTCCAGCACCGCCGATGGAATGGCCAGTCCCCGGTATTCCCGTGACAACAGATCAATCCGGCGTTCCAGGATCTGTCGGCGCAGACCCAGACTGCTTTGGCCAATTTCGCAAACCAGCCCGCCGGTAATGCGCGACAGCAGACGCGGATCCAGACCGGATAGCGAGCCGGGCGCATTATCGGCGCTTAACACCACTTGGGCGCCGGCTGAGGTAAGGGCGCTAAGGGTGTGAAAGAATTCATCCTGGCTGGCATCCTTGCCACCCATGAATTGCAGATCATCAAGTAAAAGCAGGTCCAGGGCCCGCATTTTTGCCTTGAATTTGTGGGTCTGGCGCTCGCGCACTGCGGAGACAAAATCATAGACAAATTCTTCGGCCGTCAGAAACAGAACCCGTTTTGACGGCTGGACCCACAATGGGCTGTCGGCAATGGCCCGCAGCAAATGGGTTTTACCAACGCCATAACCACCATGAACAAAAAACGGATTAAACCCGGCCGTGTTGCCTTGGCTGATCTGGCGCGCCACGGCATAGGCCACTTCGTTCGAGCTATCGATAACGAAATCATCAAAACCAGTGTTTGTGTTTTGCCCAGATGGATCAGAAGGCGAGGCCGGGTGTGCAGGATTTGCATCCGCCGATGCTTCGGTCTGGGGCGTCAATGCCGGGGCGCTGTCGGCCAGCTGTACACCGGGGGCATTTTGCCCCTCAACCACCTTCACAAAAATGGCGCGCCCCTGGGGATCAAACGTCTGCCAGGCGCGGGTCAGTTTGCGGCCCAAATTTTCCTGAACCCAGTCCCGACAAAAGGCATTGGGCGCGGCCAGATGAACCGCCTTGCCGTTGACTTCAATCAGGTGCAGCGGTTTCACCCAGGAGGCGAATTTCTCTGCGCCAATCTCTCTTTGTAAATGCTGGCAGGTCTTGCCCCACAAGATCTGCGCCGGGGGTATTTGTGCATCATTATGCCGTCCACCCAACATTTATGTCTCCCCTAAACCCATCTGTGCGCCTCAACCCCTGACGCTTTGCCTAGTCTGCGCATTAACGCATTGTTATGATGGACAAAAACCCCCTACCACATACGAATAAATCCGCATGTGCCACACACAAAACTCATGGAAATGCCGTCGTCCAGGCCCCCCAAATTAATCATGATTTAGGCGACGTCAACAAGTCAAAACTGCTGATTCGCTGCATCTTCATGCTTGACAGGCGTTAACCCATTGAAGCGAATTGGTTTGCGCGTTCATAAAATATTTATATTTTTTTTTATTGACAATCCGGCTGGAAAATGCCGCCGGGAGCGACTGTGAACTTGCCTAAAATATGGGCAAAAACAGGGGCAGAAAACAGACGTCAAAACGATCATTTTGTCGCACCTTTGGCCACCTGTTCAGGCAAGGATTGGCAACATTCTGAAAGCCGAAAGATTTCAGCAGACTATGCCGGCAACAAAACAAAAATGATGCTCAATTATGGTCGTTCTGGCGGGTTTTTGCCTGGCATTTTTGGTGAAATTTTGCAGAAAAATGTAATATTATGTTACCGCCACTACAAAAACCAACGCCCCGGTTGAAAACCAGGGCGTGAATATTTTTATGCGCGAGTAAAGAGCCAAAAAGCAAAAATTGGCTGCTTGGGCGGTGTCCGATAAAGCCATGCATGACGGCTCCAGGCGTGCTAACGCCTGACGACTATATGAGAGGGGGATAGTACCCTATCGCTTCGCTATTTGAGGGCTTTGACACTGCGGCTGAGGCGGGAGATCTTGCGGGCGGCGGTGTTTTTATGAAACACACCCTTGCCTGCGGCACGCATCAGCTCCGGTTCGGCCACTTGCAGGGCCGCCTTGGCTGCACTGGCATCGCCGGCGACAATGGCTTCTTCCACTTTACGCAAATAGGAACGCACCCGAGAGCGACGCGCGGTATTAACCGCGGTGCGGCGGGCGATTTGCCTTACGGCGCGTTTTGCAGAAGTCGTATTGGCCATTTTCGTTTCCGTATTATGTGATCGCGCCCCATGGCGCATACCTTTATCCAAGGCGTGGGCGTATAGCCGTAGGCTGTGCAGACGTCAACACTTGCCCGGCCGCAAAAGTCAGCGGTTTTTAAAGTGCGGGGTGCGCTTTTCCACAAAAG
>WFTT01000112.1 GCA_015485335.1 Robiginitomaculum sp. | reverse complement strand
GTCTGGAAACCAGGGCGGGCGTTACTGCTGCGCCGAACCGACAAGTGCAAGATGGTGCCGGGATGGGGCGCGTTCAAGTTCGAAATGTGGCGGTTTTGTGGTTTTGCCTAAATTCGCGGTAATAATAGAAAAAAGATTCGTTTTTAGCATCGGATGAACGTGTGAATCGCATCACCGCCGCCCCTATTCATTTTAACCGCCCCGAGCTGACGGCCATCATGGCACTTTATGGGCGTATGGTGGCTGCGGGAGAGTGGCGCGATTACGCCATTGATTCGCTGCGAGACCGGGCGGTCTTTTCTATTTTCCGCCATGCTAGCGAAATGCCTCTCTATCGGGTGGAAAAAATACCCGCACTGTTGCATCGCCAGGGGCAATATCAGGTGCTGGCCCCGGGCAATCAGATCCTGAAGCGTGGCAAAGACCTCTCCGCGGTGCTGAAAGTTTTTGATACGCGCCGTTTTCGGGTGATTTAAAAGAGTGACCCTTGGCCAGAAGGAGGCGGGGCAGGCTTCTTTTTAGCGCGCGGTTTGGGGGATGGCTTTTTGGTACCATCTTCAATGCGGGCGGCGCGTTTGGTGTCGGCAAATTGCAATTGCACCGCCTCGCCGTTTTGCAAATCCGCCCCCTTGCGTACCAAAGTTCCATCCGGGCGCTGGACCAGGGCAAAACCGCGCGCCAACACCCCTTCATGAGATAAGGACCGCAATAGCTGTGCGGTGCTGGCCAGACGGCGTTCGCGCTCGGCAATGCCGCGCGAATAGGCAATCCTGACCCGATCCCCCAGCCGCTTAAGGGCGTCGGTGCGCCTTTGCACATCATTACCCAAATGCTGCGGGCGCAATCTGCCGGCGATGGAGCTCAGCCGTTCCCGGCGTGCATCCAGCCCGCTTTGCAAGGCCCGCATCAGGCGTTCAGCGGCAAAATCAAAGCGCTGCGATAGCACGCCCAGCAAATCTTCGGGGCGCGGCAGACCGCGGGCGGCGGCGCGCAGTTCTGTCTCCTTGCGCCCGGTCAGGCGCATCATCGCCCCGCCAAGGCGGGTATGATGGCTTTGCAGTGTGCCCAGCAATTCGGTACGCACCGGCACGGCTATTTCAGCGGCTCCGGTGGGTGTGGGGGCGCGCTGGTCAGAGACATAGTCGATCAGCGTCCAGTCGGTTTCATGGCCCACGGCCGAGATCAGCGGAATATCAGAGCGGGCGGCGGCGCGCACCACGTTTTCTTCGTTAAACGCCCATAAATCCTCGATCGAGCCACCACCGCGGGCAACGATAAGAAGGTCCGGCCGGGGCACCTCTCCATCCGGGGAAAGGTCGTTAAAGCCGTCAATGGCGGTGCTGATCTGCGCGGCAGCGTTCTCGCCCTGCACCAATACTGGCCACAACAGGACATGACGGGGAAAGCGATCGCGCAGTCGGTGTAATATATCGCGAATTACCGCGCCGGTGGGCGAGGTGATCACCCCAATGGTTTTTGGCAAAAACGGCAGGGGTTTTTTGCGCGCCTCATCAAACAGACCCTCGGCTTGAAATTTTTTGCGGCGTTCTTCCAACAGCGCCATCAGTGCTCCGGCCCCGGCTGGCTCCATGCTCTCGATGATCAGCTGGTATTGCGAGCGGCCGGGATAGGTGGACAGCCGCCCCTCGGCGATGACCTCCAGCCCTTCTTCGGGGGCAAAGCGCAGGCGCGAGGCCACCCCTTTCCAGACGATGGAGGCGATCACTGCGCGATCGTCTTTCAGATCCATATACACATGGCCGGAACGGGCAATGACCACCCGGCCCAGCTCGCCGCGAACGCGCACATGGCCGTAATTTTCCTCGACCGTGCGTTTTAACGCCCCGGCCAGTTCGGAAACGGTAAATTCATGGGCATTTGATGGAGATGGGTCTGACACGTTCGCGAATCCTAATAAGGTGGCCGCCGCCAGTATACGCAAGCTGGGCGGGAGGAAACAGATGAAAGTTCTGCTGATCGGTGGCGGCGGGCGCGAACATGCGCTGGGTTGGAAAATAATGCAAAGTCCGCTGGTGGATGAACTTGTCAGCGCGCCGGGCAATCCGGGGCTGGCAAAGCTGGGCCGGTGCGTGCCGGTGGATGGCGAAGATGTGCCGGCACTGATGGCGCTGGCCGAAAAAGAACGTCCGGGTCTGGTGGTGATCGGCCCCGAAGTGCCGCTGGCCGCCGGATTGGCCGACCAATTGCGTGCGCAAAATATTGCTGTGTTTGGCCCCTCGGCCAAGGCAGCGCAATTGGAAGGCTCCAAAGCCTTTACCAAAGAGTTTTGTGCCCGCCATGCCATCCCCACAGCGGCCTATAAAGTGGTCAAAACGCCCGAAGAGGCCGAAGCGTTTTTACAGACACTGACTGCCCCTTATGTGCTCAAAGCCGATGGCCTGGCCGCGGGCAAGGGCGTGGTGATCGCCGATACCATGGCCGAGGCGGTACTGGCGGCGCGCGATATGCTGAGCGGACAGTTTGGCACGGCCTCTCAAACCCTGGTGATTGAAGAATTCATGCACGGGGTGGAGGCATCATTCTTTGCACTCAGCGATGGCAAAACCGTAATGCCGCTGATCGCGGTGCAGGACCATAAACGGGCCTTTGATAGGGATCAGGGTCCTAATACCGGCGGCATGGGGGCGTTTTCGCCGGTCACGCATATGGATGCGGTCATGACCAAACGGGTGATGGATGAAATTATCATGCCCACGGTTTCGGGCATGCAGGCCGAGGGGCATCCCTTTTGCGGAATCTTGTTTGCCGGCCTGATGATCGGACCCACAGGGCCACGTCTGATCGAATATAATGTGCGCTTTGGCGATCCGGAATGTCAGGTGTTGATGATGCGCCTGCAAAGCGATCTTGTGCCTTTATTATTGGCCTGCGCCACGGGGGATCTGGATGCGCTAGCCCCGCCGGTCTGGACCGATGCTGCCTGTGCCACGGTGATCATGGCGGCAAAGGGCTATCCGGGGGCTTATGAAAAAAATCTGCCCCTTACCTTGCCGGCCGAGACAGGGCAGGGGCGAAACATACAGATTTTTCAGGCCGGCACGGCCTTGGATGAAGCCGGTCACCTGGTCTCTGCCGGAGGACGGGTGCTGGCCGTGACCGCATTGGCACCCACTTTGAAAGAGGCGGTGGGGGCCGCTTATCAGGAAATTGACCGGATAGATTTTGCCGGTGGGTTTTATCGCCGGGATATTGGCATTAAGGTCTCCTCATAAGGCCGCTCAAAGGCCATCTGGAGCCATCAGGGAAAAATATCATGATCATTAAAACTGCAACCTTATCGCTGGCCTTGCTAGCGGGATTGGCCGCCCCGGCGCTTGCCCATACCAAAGCCGTGCAATGCGGCGCGGTGCTGGACCAACCGGGACAGGCCCCACGCGGGGCCAGTACCATATTGGTCGACCATGAAGGGAAAATCCTGGAAGTGCGGGATGGGTACAGCACGGTAAAAGGCGCAGAGGTTATTGATCTGAAAGATAAATTCTGCCTGCCGGGCCTGATCGACAGCCATGTGCACCTGACTTCTGAATTGGGCCCCAAAGGCCGCCTGGATACGGTGACCCACTCGGACGCAGACTGGGCCATGAATGCCGCCAAGTTTGCACGCCGTACTTTAATGGCCGGTTTTACCAGCGTTCAGGATGTGGGGGCCAATGGCGAAGATGCCATCTTTGCGGTACGTGATGCCATCAACCGCGGGGATTTGCCGGGACCGCGCATTCGCGCCGCCGGCCAGATCATCACCGCCTCGGGCGGCCATGGGGATCCGCGCCACGGTTATGCCGAGGCCGTTGCCGCCGCGCTTTACCGGCCATCCATTTGCAATGGTGCCGATGATTGCCGCCGGGCAGTGCGTGAAAACATTCGCAAAGGGGCCGATGTAATCAAAATTACTGCAACGGGGGGCGTTCTTTCCAATACCGCGGCAGGCACCGAACAACAATTTTTTGACGATGAAATGCAAAGCATCGTCAAGGCCGCGCACTATATGGGCCGACAGGTCACGGCCCATGCCCATGGCAAAGGGGGCGTGGATGCCGCCTTGCGTGCCGGGATCGATTCAATCGAGCACGGCACCTATCTGGACAAGCAAAGCATCCGCCTTTTCAAGAAAAATGATGCCTATCTGATCCCAACATTGCTCGCCGGGGCCACGGTGGTGGAAATGGCCAAAGACCCCAAAGGGTTTTTGCCACCGCCATCACGCAAAAAGGCGCTGGAAGTCGGCCCTCATATGATCAAAATGTTGCGCATGGCCCATGAGGGCGGCGTAAAAATCGCTTTTGGTACGGATTCAGGTGTGTCCCACCATGGGGATAATGCCCGCGAATTTCCCTTGATGATCGAGGCCGGTTTTACCCCGATGGAGGCCATTCGCTCGGCCACCATGGTGGCTTCTGAACATCTGCAAATGGCCGATAAAGTTGGCTCTCTGGAGGCCGGAAAATACGCCGACCTGATCGCAGTCGGGGCCAGCCCGTTGGATGATATAAACGAGCTGTTGGACGTCGATTTCGTCATGAAGGGTGGAAAGGTTTACAAAAACAAAGACTAATGCCAGCTTTCCCCTTAGGCAGAACGGGCGCTGTCTGTTGATATTCTATCGGTAGCGCCCAAAGGCTTTGCCGTTTTGATTGCCTCATAAAGGGCGGCCGGGTCGATGGGTTTGGACACATAACCGGTCATGCCCAGGTCAAGATAACGCTGTTCGTCGCCGGGCATGGCATTGGCGGTAAGCGCAATAATCGGGGTATGACGACAGGGGCCATCACTGGCACGGATTTTTTTGGTGGCCCCCACCCCGTCCAGAATAGGCATTTGCACATCCATCAGGATAACGTCAAAGGCCTGTGCCTGGGCCAGTTCCACCGCCTTGGCACCATTATCTACAAAGGTCAGTGCCATCGGCAGGCGTGATAAAAATGCCTTCAGAACCGATTGGTTGATCTCATTATCTTCGGCAATCAGGATGGTGCGCTCATGTTGCACAACGTGGCGGTCATCATCAGTATTGGACGTTGATGGCGTCGGGGATGCAGGGGCAACCGGTTCTGCGGATCTAAGCTCAACAGTAAAGCTGAAGGTCGAACCATGTGAAGGTTTGGACGTGATTTCAAATTGTCCGCCCATAAGGCGTACAATTTTATCACTGATGGCCAGACCCAGGCCGGTGCCGCCAAAGCGTCGGGCAATGCTGCTATTGGCCTGGTTAAACGCCTCGAACAAGCGCAATTGCTGAGCTTTACTGATACCAATCCCGGTGTCGGAAACACTGAATTTCAGGGTCGGCTCCTGGTCGGTGCCAAGATTTTGCAGGGCAATGGTGATGTTGCCCTCTTGCGTAAATTTAAGCGCATTGGAAACCAGATTTGTCAGCACCTGACGCAGCCGGGTTTCATCGCCAATGACCGTGGGCGGTATGGGATCATCAATCTCAAGCGAAAATGCTATGCCTTTTTGCTTGATGGTGTCCTGCCAGAGCATGGCCACGTCCTCAACCACTTCGCGCGGTGAAAAGGGCCGTTCCTCAAGTTCCAGCTTGCCCGCTTCGATTTTGCTGAGATCCAGAACATCATTGAGAATCACCATCATGGCTTCCCCGGATTTGCGGATTACTTCGGCCTGACGCTTGTTTTCTTCCGGAATGTCCGCCTTGGTCAGAATGCTGGCCATGCTGAGCACCCCATTCATGGGGGTGCGGATTTCATGGCTCATGGTGGCCAGAAAATCGGACTTGGCGACCGAGGCTGCTTCGGCAACCCGTCTGGCTTCCACAAGCTCGGAAATATCCGTGATATCACCGGCCATGGCGGTCATGTGCCCATTGGCGTTGTACTGGGCTTTGCCGGTCATGCGTAACCAGCGCGGATCCCCATGGGGAGGATAAGCACGAAAGTTGACTTCATAGGGGGCTTCGCCGCGCCGATAGGCTTCGAAGGCCTCTGCAATGATCCGCCGGTCATTGGGTTGCAGGGTTTTAAAAGCGGTGTTGCGCGGTGCCTTTTCCGGCATGTCCGGGTGGCCCATAATCCGCCGAGCGGCCTGGGAAAAGTATTCAACGTCTTCTTCAAAATCGGTATACCAGGCCCCGGAGGCTGCCCCGGCAACAGCCAGCTCGTTACGGGCTTTGGCTTCCAGTTGCATCATGTTGACGGTCAATAAGGGCGCAAAATATTCTAACGCCTTAGTTTTAAGGCCCAGATCCTGTTGCGGTGTTTTCCACATGGCCGCAATCAGACCGATGCATTCCTTGTTTTCATCAATCAGGGGAACCCCGGCATAGGCACAAAATCCCAGTGTTTTTAGATCCTTAGCATCTGGAAAGTGCGCAGCCACTTCCTCATTGATTTCATAGGGGCGTTGTTCATTATAAACAATTTCACAAGGGGTGCCCTGCAAAGGATAGGTATAATGGGTGGTTTGCCCGCTGCGATCATAAAGAGCATAGGTTTCCACCGGCACATCTTTGGATTTGATCCGGCTGATGAACAGCATATCTGCGCCAATGACTTCGCCAGCGGCCGTGGCAAAATTGTTGATGAAATTTCCCGCACCCAGAGCGATAATGCCAAGAGAAATATCCGCAAGCAAAGCGTGTGTTGCCTTGTTTTCGGGTAACCGTTGCCGTGTCGGCAATGTGGTTTGTTGTCCGTCCCCAGTTTGCAATTGGCGCTCCGTCATGCAGATACAGTTTGAACCTTTTTAACCTGACTCCCTTACGATTGGGTGAACGTGTATATTTTAAAAGGATTACCGGCCGGGCTGGCGCCGGCGGCGGGGTCGTAACAAAAATCGGTGTAACAGCAAACCAGCACCTGTAAGGGCAAAAAGCAGGGCCGATGCGGCAAAGGCGATCAACCAAGGCGTATTAAAATTTTCCCGCTCGCCATAATCCATAATGTGCAACATCCAGAAAAAATCATATAGCCGCCAGACCGTAGAACGGTGGGCGCGCACCTCGCCGCTGGCCGGGTCTACCCAGACTGCATAGCCCTTGGGCTGGTCAAATTCCACGCGCCAGAACGGACCATCATAGCGTACCTCGATCGGGCCTTTCTCGACCCAGGTCACGTCTTTGATTTTGCCTGATCCCGTATAATCGGCCCGGGCAATTTTGAGCGCAGTATCTTTATCAACCGGGCTAAGCGGCGCCCCCGTGCGAGCATCGACCAGATCTTTGCTTCCCGCTTTCCCTTCGAAGGTATAGACGGGCCGGCCCAGCCAGGTGTGCAGACGGGCCGTGATGGGGGCGCCCAGACCTGCCCTTTGCGCGGCGTCAACGGGCGAGAGAATATTCGGCGCGCGGATCGGGGTCTGGTCCGGCGCAGCAATCAGATGTTCTGAACGCACCGTCTCAATGGGAAACACGCTCATCACTAGCCCGCCGGCGGTCCAAAGGATGATCTGCAGGCCGATAAACAGGCCAGCCCATTTGTGGATGCGGGTCAGAATGGCAAAAAATTTCATGATGGCGTCTTCTTTTATAGTTGGTTGACTGATAGGCCGTGGCAGCAATCAAAGAAGGGAAAGACGGATGAGGCAGCCATGGCGATCCTAACCGCCACGATTATCATCGTCACCGCTTTTTTTACCGCTTTCCTGTCCGGTATATTTGGTATGGCCGGTGGTCTGGTCCTGATGGGGGTGCTGACGGCGCTGCTGCCTCTTGGCCCGGCCATGGTCACTCATGGGGTTTTGCAAATTTCTGCCAATAGCTGGCGCGCCTATTTATTACGCCGCCATATTCAATGGCAAATCATTGCCCTGTTTCTGTTGGGGACACTGGGGGCAATATTCTTGTTGTTTCTGATTCCCCTGCACCCCAGTAAAGCCAGCGTGTTTCTGATGTTGGGGATGTTGCCGCTTCTCGTTTGGGTGCCGCGGCGCTGGTTACATCTGAATGTGCGCCGGCCGGGTCATGCAATCTTGTGTGGGTTTCTGGCGGCCGGGTTCAGCGTTACCGCCGGTATATCTTCAACGGTGATGGATATATTCTTTGTCCGGGCCGCCCTGACCCGCCATGAAATTGTGGCCACCAAGGCCATTGGCCAGATGATCGGTCATGGGGTCAAAGTGGTTTATTGGAGCTGGGCGGTCATCCAGACGCTGGGGGTGGGGGCTTTGCCGCCCTTATGGCTGTTTGCGCTGGCCTTGCCCCTGTCCTTTGGAGGCACCTGGTGCGGCAAGCAGATCTTGGGAAAAATGACCGATATTGGCTTTGTCCAAATCGTGCGGGTGCTCATTTCCCTGATCGGTATTTTTTATATTTACCAAGGAGTTAGCCACATATTGGGCTAGCCTTTACGAGTGCGCCATCGGGCGGCGCTTTGCCCCCACAGATTTAATTGCATTGGGCCAAAACCGGCCAGCTCATCCACCGTATCGACTATCTGGCTGCCAAGGGCGCCGGCCAATGCTTCGGAGGGTTTGTTTTGCGGGTCAATCACATGGATAACCCGGTCCCAGCTCAGCGTATCAAAAGCATAGTCCATGGCCGCGGTGGCGGCTTCGCGGGCATAGCCTTTGCGCCAATGCGGGCGCGCAATGGACCAGCCTACTTCGCGCCCGGGCCAGCCTTCGGGGTAATGGGGTCCGATGCTGCCAACCCAGTCGCCGGTAGTTTTTTCATAGACAAAAAAGAAGCCATACCCACGCAATTGCCACATGCCCATCAGGGCTGCCAATGTACGCCAGGCCTGGGCCCGGTCTTTTACACCACCAATATATTGTGCGGTTTCTTCATCTGCGTACATGGCAGCATAGCCCTCAAACCCGTCTTCGCCGGGAGGACGCATGATCAGACGTTCTGTTTCCAGCGTAGGGCCGAGGAGGGGCAAGACTATGCGGTCTCCAATGTGTTGGTGCCAGCACCATCACGGGTGCGCACCTGCATGGTGTGGGTACCGCTTAAGGCCGTCGAACGGGTGGCTGCGGGGCCGGTAAAGCGCCATTCACAACGGGCGGTATCGGGGGTGATATGCACTGCCATATAGCCGCGCTTACTGGTATTGGCCCAGCGGAGTTCGGGGCTGACGGCAATCAGGTCGGCAGATCGCTTCTTTTCTTCTATGGGAAGATAAGCTTCCAGTCCCGGTGAGGAAACGCTGTGGCCTGCAAATTCCACGGCGGCGGGATTAATGCCGGTTTTTTGTTCTGTGCCAGCATACAAATCATAGGCCCAGGCATTATGGCTGTCGCCGGCCAGCACGACGGCATTATCGGCATTTTGCCGCAAGGCATTGACTAAACGCGTACGCGCCGCGGGATAGCCGCTCCACGCATCGGTACTCAGCGGCAAGCCTACGGACGAGGCCAGTACGCTGCCTTGAATGCGTGCCTTCAGCCAGCCCGGGGTCTGTTCGGGCAGGGCATCAAGAAAGCTTTTTGGGCCATAACCGCGCCCGACAATGACCTGTTGTGCCAGCACTTGCCACCGCCGTCCCGAACGTTTTGAGTCTGCCAGAGTATCTGCCAGCCATTTTTCCTGTACGTCGCCCAGCATGGATCGTGCCGGATCCGCCCAGGGGCCATCGCGAAACGCCTTTAGCGTTTTGATCACCGCTTTTTGATCTTTGGTATCCACCCCTTTTAAGACTTCACTATAGGTCAGCTGTTTGGTGCGCCCGGTCAGGCGGGTATCCAGGGTAATGATCGAGGCCAGATCGCCAAAATCATAACGGGCATAGGCGCGCCCGCGCATGGGAAGCCATTCAAAATAGGCCTGGCGCGCCGCTTTCTTGCGATCTTCCCAGGGGCCTTCGGTCGCTGGATCATGGTTCTGGGCACCATCGCGATAGGTGTCATTGGCAATTTCATGGTCATCCCAAATGCTGATCATGGGATAATGGCGATGCAGGGCCAAAAGGTCCGGGTCCATACGATAGGAATTATACCGCAGGCGATAATCAGCAAGATGGATCAGCTCGTGAGCTGGTTCGATATGACGTCCCGGCACGCTTTGTTCTTTCGAAGGATAGGTACCCACCGGATATTCATAAAAATAATCACCAAGATGTACCGCCAGATCAAAATCACCTTGTGCCGCCGCATGGCCATAGGCATTGAAATAACCAAAAGGCAGGTTCGAGCACGAAAATACCGCCAGTTTTAACGAAGAGATGGCCCCATCGGGCAGGGTGCGGGTGCGGCCAGTATCTGAATAGGTTCCATCGGGTGCTTTGAAGCGATAATAAAACCAGCTGCCGGCCGGCAGGCCATCTGCAATGGTCTTGGCGGTATAATCGCGTTTGGGGCTGGCCACCACTCTGCCTTTTTTTACAATCGCGCTGAAATCCGTATCCTTGGCGACTTCCCATTCCAGGGCCGTATCACCTTCCCCCACATAGCGCGTCCACAGCACCACCGAACGGGCATCGGGATCTCCGCTGGCAATACTGTGGGTAAAGCCGCGTTGCAGGTTGCTGGCAAATACGGGGCGGCTGAGCAGGGAAGCACCGGTCATGCCGGCGGCAAGTTTGATGAAATCCCGGCGATGAAAAAGGCTGTGCATGGGGAGCTCCTGTAATCTGACTTTTGATGTCTACCATGGCGCTATGTAGGTGCTGTGACAAGGTGGCGGGCCTTTTCTGCGCATTACATGGCTATTTTTTAACGCTTTTAAGCGATGAATCAGCCTATCAGGTTTATGTCGGGCGAGGGGGGCGATAATGGATATCAGAAATATGGTTATCGCGTCTGTCCGGTTGATTCTGCGTGGCGCGCTTTACAGTCTTGCCATCAGTGCGGTTCTGATCCTGTGTGCCCAGTTCAGCTTTGTCAGAAACATAGATCTGGATGAAGGTCTGGTGGAATGGATGCAATTTACCATCCTTCTGGGGGGGACGGTGGTCCTGGCTCTGCGGGCTGATCCAACAGGGCGCTGGTGGCGTTATCTTGTGGTGTTGGGTCTTTTTGTGCTGGCCATGGAAGAGATTGACTGGGCGCAACCCTATCTGGGCTATACGCCACTATCGGTGCTGGCCAAAAACAATGCCTATGGTGAAATGGCCTTGCACAATGCCTTTGGCATGGAAAAATACCTGCGCATGGTTCTGCTGTTGGGCATTATGGCCGGGGGGGTATCGTTATTGACTTTTGTTGGTTTGCAACGGGGGCCGGTGGGGTTGATCGCTTATATCAGAAAAATATTTCCCTTGCCTGGGGCGTTGTTTGCCGGGGGTGTATTGACGCTGGTGGCGGGCCGGTTGATGCACCCGGGGGATTATTTCGGCTTTGATGAATTTGGTGAATTATCAATTTATGCGGGCGTGGTTCTGTTCATCCTGTCCCGACCCTTTGAGGGGTTAAAACGCGCCGGGTGAAGGCCTATACCCGTAGAAACCGGCAATACTGAAACTTTTGGATACTGCCACCAGGGGTGATGTGCGCCTCAACACGATCTTCAATCAGGGAAAACCCATCGCCCATCTCAGTGGCCATGGATTGGGCGCTATAGCGCTGAACCGGCAGGCCAGAGCATTTTTCCGGACCATCCATGGCAAAGGTTGCCATAATCAGGTGTCCGCCGGGCACAATATTGGCTTGGGCAATCTCGCGGTATTTCTGCCGGTCTTTGGCATCGGTCAGAAAATGAAAGACCGCCCGGTCGTGCCACAAACGAAACGGGTGCGCCGGGGTCCAACTGGTGGCATCCTCGCACAGCCATTTGACATTATCGGCACGGAGGCCAAGGCGCGCCTGGGCACTTTGCAAGGCGGCCTTTGAAATGTCCAGTACACTGAGATTTTGAAAGCCCCGATCCAACAGGGCATCCACCAACACCGACGCGCCGCCGCCTACATCGATAATGGCCTCGCCATGGGCAATGGCCGAGGCCTCGATCATTTCCAGTGAATGCCCTGCCTCTTCCTGATACCAGCTTTTGCCGGCCGGATCTGCGCCTTTCCAGGCCTTATCCCAATGGGTTTTGGTGCTCAATTTTACTCCCTGGATGCAGATAACGCATCAATGGCTTCGACCACCGCACTGACCGGTGGGCGGTTTTTATACCCTTTTTCAGCCAGTTTTGCCATCACCACTTTTTGGGGGCTGATGATAAAGATCATCGGATGCGGCACCCCATTGGCAAAGTGCATTTTGCCATATTTTTCATTGCGGATGCCAAAGGCATCAATCACTTTGGAATGCCGGTCAGAGAGCATGGTAAAGCCGGGTTTATGCTCGTCGACATAACGTTTGATATCGTCCAGCGAGTCATAGCTGAGCGCGGCCAGATTATAGCCACGGGAGGTGATTTTGTCGGCCTCCTTGGCAATGCTCATCAATTGGCGTTTGCAAAACGGGCACCATTTGGCCGAACGGAAAAACACCAGCACCAGCCCGTTTTCCCCGGTCAGAGTTTCAAAATTGCGGGCCATTCCATATTGATCAATGCTGGCAAGGTCCGAGGGGATCACGCTGCCCACCGCCGGGCCGCGATCCGTGGGGGCCACATCGTCTTTGGCCAGGGCCAATTGGGCAGAAAACACCAGAAAAACAACCATCAGGGCAATGCGCATAACTTTCTCCATGATTACAGGTGTGTCATGAAGGCTCTTGGGCGCTTTGCCTAGGGTAAAGCGCATCATCTCACGAAAGTTTGAGAAGCGGTGTTGGCAGGACCTAAGCGGCCTTGCTGGTGAGCATATCCAGAAAGGCCAGGCCAAAGCGGTGCGCATCGCCGGGCCAGCGTGCCGATAAATACTGGCCATCCTGGACAATAAATCCGCGCGAGAGTTTTTGGGGGCTGTCGCGCAAAAGCGGGGTTGGCCCGGGCAGAAAGTCATCGGCCGATTGCAACGTGGCGGTTACCTCGTCTTCGACGGTAAGGCCCGGATAGGTGAGAAAATAATCCCCCAGTTTTGACTTGGTCAACTTGTAGGCTAGCAATTCCTGGCGATTGAGCAAGGCCGTGGTCTTGCGGCCATAAAGAACGGACTTGCCGGTTTTGGGGTCTTTGGCCCGGCACGCCGCCACCACCCCATGGCAAATGGCCCCGACCGGTTTATCGGCGGTAAAAAACGCCGATATTTTATCCTGTAAAACTTCTGATTCCAGATACGGGATCATGCCTTTGGCGTGGCCCCCCGGCAGGATCAGACCGTCATAATCCTCTGGCTTGATGTCTTCAAACCGGATCGGGTTCAAAAAGGCCGGTTCCTGACAAAGCCGCAAATAGGTTTGGCGAACATTTTTTCGGGCGGCAAGCATGCCTTTGAAAATGCCTAGGTCATCGCCATAGAGCATGCGCGGATCGGTTTCTCCGGGGTTGCCGGTGTCCGTGGCAAAACAGACCTCCTGACCGTTTTGGTGCAAAATATCCCATGGCACCGCCACTTCGGTGGGGTCAAAATCATGAGTGCTTAGCGCGATCAGAATGGTCATGTCCGTATTATTGCGCGTGTGCTTCGCTATGCGCAAGATGTGGTCTTAAAAACGCGCCCATAGCCTGCAAGGTTTCTGTGCGTGTTTTTGCCGAGGATAACCAATGGTCTTCGCCGCGCAGGGTCACCATTTGCACCGGTTTTTTGGCGCGGGTAAGTGCGCGTTTCATAATACGGCTCTGGGCAATGGGCACCACCGTGTCGTCATTACCGTGAATAAGCAACAAGGGAGCCTTGGCGGCCCCGGCATGTTTGGCCGGAGAGATCGCCTCCAGATTTTTTTTGCCCTTATCGCTTTGCATTACCTTGGTCCAATAGGTAACGGTCCGACTGTCCTTGCCCAGAGCTTTTGCCTTATAATCCAAAAAGGCCTTGGCATCAGACAGGGGCGCAATCGCCACAGCGCAGGCATATAGATCGGGGGTGAAGACCAGCCCCGCCAGGGTCAGGTAACCACCAAAACTGGCCCCGGCAATGCAGATGCGTTTCGGGTCGGCATAACCGGCCCTGATCATGCCCTGCACGCCCGCCGTAACATCACCAAGCACAACGGTATTCCATGTCCCGTCACCCGCATTCTCAAAGTGTTGGCCAAACCCATCCGAGCCACGAAAATTTGGCTGTAATACCAAATACCCCTGATTGGCCAGATATTGCGCCATCCAGTCCCACGTCATGCTTTCATGACTAGACGGGCCACCATGGGGCAATACCACCATGGGGGCCGGGTGCTTTTGATAGCCGGGCGGCGTGGTCAGCAAAGCTGATATTCTGGTGCCATCCGCCGCTTTATATGCAATGCTATGCACCGGGGCGACATCAGCCGGTTTAATGGCGGGGCGCCGGATAGCCAGCCGGCTTATGTGCCCGGCCTTGGCATCATAGAGCATATAGGCCCCGGCACTGTTGCCGTTTTCAACGAACAGCAACCATTTGCTTTTGTCCTTGCTCCAATCAATCGGGTGTACTGCGGCCATGCCCAGTGCTTGTTTGATTGTGGCCCATGTCTTGTGCATTTGCGGGTCAAAAAACACATAATCAGTGGCTGCAATGTCAGCAAAGCCAACAGCAAAGACAACGCCGTCTTCCCGGCGGCTCAGGGTTCTGATGATATCTGCGTTTTCGCGCCATTGTACCGGCCCGGAAATCGAGCCGTCTTCCAGACTCATGGCATAAAGGCCGATGGTGTCACGGCCATGATAATACGTGACCAGCAGAGATTTTTTGTCCGCGCTAAACCCCCTCACAGACAAAGGTGTCTGATCATGCTTCTGGGTATATATTTTTTCCCAGCGGCGATTTTTATAGACTTTGATATGGAAGGTTTCTTTTTTTTCTGAATAATCGATTCTGGCAATGACCTTCCCGGTTTCATCCGCAACAAAGCGGTCTGTTTCCATGCCGTGTCCTCTGGCCGAAACCCTTCCAATGCCATTGCCAAGATTGACGCGAAAGAGCGAGTACACACGCCGGTCTCCCAGTCGACCAGTATAGGCCGGCATCATCACAACGTCTTCGTCAGGCAAGATGCGGCTGATACTGCCCAATGATGAATTAATGCCAAGTTCTTTGGAATGGTTCAGCAATTGCCGCACGCGGTTCGTGGTGATGTCATAGGAAAATACAGCACCAAACTCTATCTTGCTGGCTCTAAATACAGTGGTGGCGACCGTCTTGGATGCATACAGCAATACATAGCGGTCATTCGCCCAATTAACCGAGCGTGGTTTGATCTTGCTAACATCAAGGCCGATGGGCTTGGCCTTTGGCTTGTTTAAGGTGCGCACCAGCATCACATCCTTGCCATCACGATGCATTAGATAGGCGACATGATTGCCATCTGGGGACAAGGCAATGTCTTGAATTTCGGGCATGGCCCCAAAAGCCTCGACCGGTGGGGTCGCCCATGTCGGCCCCGCCCATGCCTGAATGCTTAGTATAGTTACAGTAATAATGGCACGCCAAAGCGTTTTAAGAACACACACAGATCAAAGGCCCCCACCAAATGCAATTCATGAAACATTGCAAGCGTGAAGGTATAAGTCAAACGAATGTTATATTGATTTTGTTGATGGGCCTGATCTTTAAGTCTTAGCGCCTTTTCAGTCCCTTTTGTTGCAGGCGCCATAACAAGGTGTCGATGCGGTCCTGGCCAAAAAACGGCTCGCCCTCAAACGCCATCAGGGGGACGCCCCAATGCCCGGCCT
>WFTT01000111.1 GCA_015485335.1 Robiginitomaculum sp. | reverse complement strand
GGTGCGCCCGGTGGCGCGAATGATGATCTCGCCGGCGATATAGCCCCAGGTGACGGGGTGATAGCCTGAACCTTCTCCCAACGGCCAAAGGGGCTTCATGGCGGCAAGGCGGGCGCAGGTCTTGTCCCAATCAAACCAGTCTTCGGCGGCCCAGTCATCCGGGATGGCACACAGGCCTGCCTGATGGGAAAGGGCTTCACCAACGGTGACTGCCTCTTTGCCATTGGCGGCAAATTCCGGCCAGAGCGAGGCCACGGTCTGTCCGTAATCCAGCTTGCCTTCGCTGACCGCTTTGGCAATCACCAGAGAGGAAACCGCCTTGGAACAGGAAAACACCGGGATCAGGGTGTCGGCCGTCATGGGTTGGCTTTCGTCCCGGTCGGCATAACCGCCCACCAGATCGACCACTATTTCACCATCTACAAGCACGGCTATGGAGGCGCCGCGCTCGGATCCATCGGCAAAAATTTCGGCGAAGGTGTTGCGAACCGGCTCAAAGCCTTGTGCACAGACACCAGACAAGGGAAGACTGTTCATAGACACTATGTGCCGATAAAACAGCCTCTAGGCAAGGGCAGTATCCATCAAAGGAAAACATCATGACCAAGCGACACCTGCTTACCCTCATTGCGGCGTTTTTCTGGCTGGGCGGGCCGGCGATGGCACAGGAAGAAAAGCTGAATTTGCTGATCGGGGATGTGCGGGCCTTTGATCTGCGCGAGAACCCGGTGCTGGCAGGCCGGGAAGGGGATGTGGCGGCGCTGTCACGCTGGCCTGATGTGCGGCCTCATGCCCGCCACCGGCGCGCCGCCATCAATGAGCGATTTGCTAAGCGCCTAGCGGCCATCAATACCTCCCATTTGGCCGCGGGGGCAAAGGTCAATGCCGACCTGCTGGACTTTGTTTTGCATGATCGGCTGGCGCGTGCCCAGTTTGACGAGGCAGCTATGCCGTTCACCAATGATTCGGGCTTTCATACCGATGCGGGCTATCTGGCCCGTTCCACCCGCGCGACCAATATACAGGAGGCCGAGGCCTGGATAGCGCGCCTGAACGCGCTGCCCACCTATTTCGAACAGAATATGGACAATCTGCGGGCCGGGATTGATGAGGGCATCACCCAGCCGCAATTGGTGGTGGATGCAGTGATCGCCACCTTGAAAACCACCCTGGCCGATCAGGAATTTGCCAAAGGGTTTGCAGCCCCTTTTAGCACCCTGCCAGCGGGCATGGCCGATGCGGAAAAGACGGCGTTGCAAGACAGGCTGAACGCGGCGATTACCGACAAGGTCCGCCCGGCCTATGAAAATCTGTTACAGTTTTTCGAAGATGAATATCGCCCCGTGGCGCGCACCTCCATAGGCATTGCCGATGTGCCCGGCGGGGCGGCCTATTACGCTGATCTGGTAAAGATTTTTACCACCACCGATATGACGCCTGCGCAAGTGCATGATCTGGGCCGGTCCGAAGTGGCGCGTATTCGCAAAGAGATGGAAAAGGTGATCCTGAAAAGCGGTTTTGAGGGCACATTTGCCGAGTTTTTGAACTTTTTGCGCACTGACCCACAGTTTTACGCCAAAACCCCGGACGAATTATTGCGCCATGCCGCCTGGATCGCCAAAAAAGCTGATGACCAGATGCCCAAAATGTTTAACCATCTGCCGCGTCTGCCCTATGGGGTGCGTCCGGTGCCCGCCGCCATTGCGCCCCATTATACCACGGCGCGATATTGGCCCGGGGATGCACGCAATCACCGTGCCGGTGGCTATATGGTTAATACCTATGCTCTTGATCAAAGACCATTATACGAGCTGCCGGCCCTGACCCTGCACGAGGCGGTGCCCGGCCATCATCATCAGATTGCCCTGGCGCAGGAGCTGAAAAACGTGCCGGCCTTTCGCAAAGATTTATACCTGACCGCCTTTGGCGAG
This sequence comes from Robiginitomaculum sp., assembly GCA_015485335.1. GTDB lineage: Bacteria > Pseudomonadota > Alphaproteobacteria > Caulobacterales > Maricaulaceae > Robiginitomaculum_B. The sequence goes on along the minus strand of WFTT01000111.1, from coordinate 4,027 downwards.
GGTTGGGGGCTGTATGCGGAAAAACTGGGGCTGGAAATGGGCATGTATACCACGCCATACGAAAATTTCGGGCGGCTGACCTATGAAATGTGGCGCGCCTGCCGGTTGGTGATGGATACCGGCATTCATGCGATGGGCTGGAGCCGGGATCAGGCAATGAAGTGCTTGCAGGACAATTCGGCGCTCAGCCTGCATAATATCGAAACCGAGACGGATCGCTATATTGCCTGGCCCGGCCAGGCGCTGGGCTATAAAATTGGCGAGCTGACCATATTGCGCCTGCGCAAAAAGGCCAAAGATGCCCTTGGCGAGAATTTTGACCTGCGCGCCTTTCACGATGAAGTGCTAAGCGATGGCTCTATCACCATGGCCATGCTGGAAGCTAAAATCGATCGCTGGATTGCGGCGCGGCGATAGGGGCCTGTTGGTTCGTATTGAGAGGGCTAGCCAGCCCCCGGATCGACCAATTACGCCGTTCGTCTTGAAAATTGACTTAAAGAGTGTATATACACATATGCAGTCAGATAGGTATGAAAAGGTGGTCGGCCGCAATGCAAAATTCAAAGCCTTTAAAGCTGGGCAAGCAGGTTAAATTTTCAAAGCCTTCAAAACTGGCTGAAGAGACCGCCAATGCCGCGCGCGAAGCGGGTAATTGTATTTGCTTCAAAGTGCGCAAAACCGCCCGCCTGATCAGCCAGTCTTATGACCGGGCGTTAAAGCCACATGGTCTAAATACCAACCAGTTTTCCATATTGGCGCTGATCGGGGCGACGCCAGAACCACAATCCCTGACTGACACGGCCCGGGTGCTGGGTATGGACCGTACCACCCTGACCCGTAATTTGCGCCTGCTGGACAAGGCCGGCCTGACCAAAACCTTGGTCGATGCACAGGATGCCCGCACGCGCAGGTTGGCCTTGACCGACAAAGGCTGGGCCGTGCTGGCCGCGGCTTTGCCATCTTGGCGCGGGGTACAAGGGCAAACCCTGGCGGCCATGGGGCCAGAAAGCTGGCCAGATTTGCGCCAGCAATTGGATCACCTTGGCCGGGCGACCACTATGACTGGCTAAGCAAGGGGCGCGCGTAAACAGGTAATTCGAGACAGAAGAAAACAGACTAAAAAATATTTATAAACGTGTATATGCACATAAGGAGAATAAAATGACATCCCAATCACAAACATTGACCGGAAACGGGCAGGCGCAATCACCGGGCGATGCAAGCACACAATGGCACCAACCTCTTCACCCCATCACCAAGTTCATGCTGGTGCTGGCAGGGCTCTGGTTAATCGTGGGTGGTCTGGGGGTCGCCTTGAATGCCTATGGTGCCCCCAATAGCGAGCCACCCAGGCTGTTAATGGGCACCATTATGGCCCCAACATTTTTTATTCTGTTGTCTTATGGCCTTTCCAAAGGGTTTCGGGACTGGGTGGCCGGGCTGGATCTGGCCTTGCTGACGGTTATGCACGCCACGCGCACCATTGGCTTTGCCTTTATTGTGATGTGGTATTACGGCACGGTCACGGCGGTTTTCGCCTTTAGCGCCGGTCTGGGCGACATTATTGTGGCAGTTTTGGCGCCGTTTGTGGCGCTGGCCGTAGCCAGAAATAAACCGGGCGCCCTAAAACTGGCCACCCGTTTGCACATCGCCGGCATGCTGGATTTCTTTATCGCCGCTGGCCTTGGGGCCTCGGCATTGGGAGTGCCTGCCGATCAAATGGGCCAGATTGACCAGATCAATATTTTCCCGCTGGCGATCATTCCGGCCATGGGCGTACCGATTCTTATGGCGCTGCATGTGCTGGCATTTTTAAGGTTGCGCACCGCTCGCCTGACTTGACCCAAATGGCCGGGGGGGCGACAGTTGGCGCATGAGCACATTGCGCCGTCTTCCCCCCGAAACCATCAACCGCATCGCCGCTGGCGAGGTGGTCGAGCGTCCGGCCAGCGTGGTCAAGGAATTGGTGGAAAACGCGCTGGATGCGCAGGCCCAAAGCATAGACATAGAGGTGGAGGAGGGGGGCAAAGCCCGCATTCTGATTGCCGATGATGGCCATGGCATGAGCCGTGATGAGCTGTTATTGGCGGTCGAGCGCCACGCCACCTCCAAACTGGCCCCGGATGCGGATGGCCAGTGGGATTTGCTGGCCATTTCCACCATGGGCTTTCGCGGCGAGGCGCTGCCGTCCATTGGCTCGGTGGCGCGCCTTAACCTCACCACCCAGCGCAGCGGCGAGGATGCCTGGACGTTGCGCATCGAAGGCGGCACGCAAAGCGGGCCGGAGCCGGCCCCGCCTCTGGGCTTGTCGGGCACCCGGATCGAGGTGCGCGATCTCTTTTTTGCGGTGCCGGCGCGGCTGAAATTTCTAAAATCCGAGCGCGCCGAAAGCATGGCCATATCCGATGTGATCAAGCGGCTGGCCATGGCCCGCCCTGATGTGGCCTTTACCCTGTCCAGCAATGGACGCACAACGCTACGTCTGATGGCCAAGGGTATGGACGAGGCCGCAAGGCTGGCCCGGCTGGATGATATTTTGGGCCATGATTTTGCGCAAAATTCCATTGCCATCGATCAAGAGCGCGAAGGGGTGCGCATTACCGGCTTTGCGGGCCTGCCGACCTATCATCAAGGCTCGAACCGGCATCAATATCTGTTCGTCAATGGCCGCCCGGTACGCGATAAATTGCTGCACGGCGCGGTGCGTGGGGCCTATGCGGATTTTCTGGCCCGCGATCGGCATCCGGCATTGGCGCTGTTTGTTGATCTGGACCCGCACAAGGTGGATGTGAATGTACACCCGGCCAAGGCCGAAGTGCGCTTTGCCGATCCGGGTCTGGTGCGGGGGCTGATCGTTGGGGCGTTGCGGCATGGGCTGGCAAATGCCGGGCATCGCGCCTCGACCACCACAGCCGGCTTTGCGCTGGGCCGGGCAAGGCCCGAAGGCGAGCCGGGCGGAGCCAACCCCTTGCCCTACCAAAGCGCGGCCCCTTGGGGCCGCCAGAGCGCGCCCCGGCCTAGCATGGGCGAAAATACGCGCTTTGCCGCCTTTGATGCCCCCTCGGCACAGCACGAGACACAGGCCCCGGCCGCGGTGGAAGAGGGCCAGCATTTGCCATTGGGCGCGGCCCGCGCACAGGTGCACGAAACCTATATCGTCACCCAGACAGAGGACGGCATTGTAATTGTGGATCAACACGCCGCCCATGAACGGCTGGTCTATGAGGATATGAAAAAGGCGCTTGCCGCCTCTGGTGTTACGGCGCAGGCCCTGCTGGTGCCCGAAATTGTTGAACTGGACGAGCAAAGCGCCGAGCGGGTTCTGGCCCGTGCGGACGAGTTGGATGAGCTGGGCCTTAGCTTGGAGGCCTTTGGCCAGGGCGCGGTGGCGGTGCGGGCGACCCCGGCTTTGCTGGGAAATGTGGATGCGACCCGTCTGGTGCGCGATCTGGCCGATGATCTGGCCGAATTTGATAGTGCGCTATCGTTAAAAGAACGCCTCGAGGAGGTCTGCTCCACCATGGCCTGCCATGGCTCTGTGCGCGCCGGGCGCCGGCTTAATGCCGCCGAGATGAATGCGCTTTTACGCCAGATGGAGGCCACCCCCCATTCAGGCCAGTGCAATCATGGCCGCCCCACCTATGTGGAGCTGAAGCTGAAAGACATTGAACGCCTTTTTGGGCGACGGTGAGCAATACAACCCTCATCCTGAGCCTGTCGAAGGATGAAAAAGCAATCTGTTGTCCTTCACCCTTCGGGATGGACCTCGGTCTTCCTCTGGGTGAGGACGCTCAGGACGAGGAAAGTTTATGGAACGTTATCTGATTATTTTTGCCGCCATTTTTTTGGCTGAACTGGGGGACAAGACCCAAATTGCTACCTTGGCCTTTTCTGCCAAGGAAGAGGTCAATCGCTGGTATGTTTTTGCGGCCTCGGCCGCCGCACTGGTGCTTTCCAGTGCGCTGGCGGTTTTGCTGGGCCAGGCGGCGCAGGGCTGGCTGGCCCAGCAAAACCGCCAGCGCACTGG
>WFTT01000110.1 GCA_015485335.1 Robiginitomaculum sp. | reverse complement strand
CGGGCCGTCATTGCCAAATTGAAAGAGGCCTATGGGCTGGACCTCTCTGCCGCCGATAGCCACCGGCTGGACGAGGGGCAAGATGATGACTGACGAAGATTTTCTGAGCGCGTTTGAAACCACGCAATTGTGCGAAAAGGATTTTGACCATGCCGCCCATGTGCGCGCCGCATTCTTGCTGATCCAGCGCCATGGATTTGCCCACGCGGTGCCCGCCTATTGCATAGCTTTACAGGCCCTGACTCGGCGCTTTGGCGTGCCGGAAAAATATCATGAAACCATCACCATTGCCTTTTTGGCCCTGATTAACGAGCGCCTGGTATCAACGCCGGACACAGACTGGGATAGTTTTTGCGCGCCTAATGCGGATTTATTTTCCGGCAATGCCCTGTTGGCCTATTACACGCCTGCACAATTGGCCCAACCCGCCGCTCGGCGGACTTTTCAGTTACCACACCGACAAACGGCAAATTGTGAGAGCCCCGCATGAGCACCATGACCATCACCCTGATTACGCTGATTGCCTATCAGGGGGTGTTACTGGGCATTGGGTTTTGGGCCAAAGGGCGCAATACCAATGAGCGGGATTTCTTTTTGGGCGGGCGCAATGTCGGCCCCTTTATCACCGCCATGTCCTATGGGGCCAGCTCTTCATCCGCTTGGGTATTGCTGGGCCTTACAGGATATTTTTACACCACAGGGGCCCGCGCCTTGTGGATATTGCCAGGGGTGTGGGCCGGTTATGTTGTGGTGTGGCTGTTCATCGGCCCCGGTCTGCGGGCACAGGCGGGCAAGCACGATTTGGTCACCCTGACCGATTATCTGGCTCTGGGGGCGACCGGTAGAGCGAGACAACTCATCATCTGGCTGGCCGCCTTCATGATCATTTTCTCGTTTTCGTTTTATGTTGCCGGACAGTTTCAGGGGGCCGGCACCGCTTTTGTCAGCGCCTTTAATCTGCCCATGAGCCTTAGCGTGATGATCGGGGCCGGTGTGGTGCTTTTCTATACCTGGCTGGGCGGGTTTTGGGCGGTCAGTGTCACCGATGCGGTGCAGGCCAGTTTGATGCTGATCGTGGCCATCTTGCTGCCCATCGCCGCCATTATCGCCCTTGGTGGACCCGTTGAGTTCTGGCAGGCCATCACCAGTGGCACGGCCAGTAGCGCCGCGCCCGGCGGTGGGACGCTGGCCAGTATCGGCTTTATCATGGGTTCGCTGGGCATTGGCATTGGCCCGGTGGGCCAGCCACAATTGCTGACCCGGCTGATGGCCATAGACGACCAGCGCGATATCAAACGCGGTTTTGCCATGGCGCTGGGCTGGGCAGTGATTGTGTTTAGCGCCATGGCCGTTCTGGGCCTGGCCGCCCGGGCTTTGATTGCACCAGATGCCGGGGCCAGCGAAGGGGTTTTCTTTGCGCTCAGCGCGCAAATCCTGCCCGGCGTGCTGGGCGGCATTGTGCTGGCCGCCGTACTCTCGGCCATTATGTCCACCGCCGACAGCCTGTTGCTGGTTGCTGGTTCTGCCGCCGCCCATGATCTGGGACTGGCAAAACGCTTTCCCCGCCACTCTTTGTTGATTTCGCGCCTGATGACCGCGTTTTTATGCGTAGCCGCAACCGCCCTCACCCTGGCACTGCCAGCCAGTATTTACGGACGCGTATTATTTGCCTGGTCCGCCCTGGGGGCCGCCTTTGGCCCATTGGTGATTGCCATGGCCATGGGGCGCCCGGCACGACCTGCCGGAGTGATCATCGCCATGCTCACCGGCTTTATTCTGACTGTGATTTTTTACCTACAGCCCAACACACCCGGTGACTGGCTGGAACGGGTATTGCCATTTGTCATCGCCCTTTGCATTGCTTTATTGCTTCCAAGGCGCGCGACCGACCATTAAGGCATTGTAAATCAATGACTTGCATCATAGCTCAAGACATATGTTGCAGATTGGTGCCAAAATCAGGAGGTGGGCATGGCGTTCAGGCAAAAAATGTCCGTTTGGTTTGGCAATAAAACCCGGGCTAAAGTTCTAAAATATGAAGGCTATCCGGTCTGGCTGCCGGTCATACAATTGCCGCTGGCCATTCTGGTACTGGCCGCAGGACTGGGCTTAACGCCACGGGCCAGTGGTCATATTTTCATTGCCGCGCTTGGGGTTTTATGGCTGGCCCGCCTGGGTTGGTGCTTCTTTCGGATTGCCCAGACCCGCCTGATCCGGCGACGTTTAAACACCGCCACCTGAATTCAGTTTTCCGTGCTTGACCCGCGCCGTGTGCGCCCTAGTTTGTTTGCAAACAACAAAAAGGGGAAACAGGTATGGGTTGGTGGTTTAAACTGGTTTTGTGGCAACGGGTGTTGGGCGCATTATTACTGGGCGTGGCGGTTGGCCTGGCCTTTCGCAGCTTTGGCGGCACCGTGGTGGTGGATGGGGTCACCCATTATCCGGGTGCTGAATTTGTCACCACCTGGATCAAGCCTTTTGGCACCGCCTTTGTGCAATTGATCAAAATGCTGGTCGTACCCTTGGTGTTTACCACCCTGGTTACCGGCATCACTTCTATGGGGCATCCATCCAAGCTGGGTACCATCGGAGTGCGCGCCTTTTTGCTCTATGTCTTTACTACTTTGGTGGCCGTTTCTATCGGCCTCTTTTTTGGGAGCATTTTCAAACCTGGCTCTGGGGTCGATTTTACCGATGTTGCCCCCAATGTTCTGGCGGGCAAGGCGCCGTCCATGACCGAGCGCCTGATCAACATCATTCCTGCCAATCCGGTCCATGCCCTAGCCAATGGCGACATGCTGGCCATTATTTTCTTTGCGCTCCTACTAGGCGTGGCCATTTTGATGGTCGGCAAAAAGGCCAAGCCGGTCGAGGATTTTTTCAAGGCTTCGGTCGAGATCATGTTCAAGATCACCCATTGGGTGATGGAAGTCGCCCCCTATGGCGTTTTTGCCCTGATCACCTGGGTGACCGCCACCAAGGGGGTTGAGACGTTCAGCTCGGTTCTGATGCTGGCATTGGCGCTCTATCTTGGCTGTATCACCCACATGCTGGTGATGTATGGCGGCCTGATCAAATTTGTCTTGCGCCTGCCGCTGATCCGGTTTTTCAGAGGCATTCTGGATGCACAGGTGGTGGCCTATTCCACCTCGACCAGTGCCGGTACATTGCCGGTCACCATTGCCTGTGTGCAAGACAATCTGGGCATCAAACCGGTAGTTGCTGGTTCGGTCCTGCCCCTTGGGGCCACCATCAATATGGATGGCACCTCGTTGTATCTGGGCCTTTTGGCGCTGTTTGCCGCCAATGCCTTTGGCCTGAACGTTACCATGGCCGATTACGCCCTGATTGCCATGACGGCCACACTGGCCTCTATCGGCACAGCGTCCATCCCGTCGGCGTCCCTGTTCATGTTGGCCATTGTCTTGCCAGTGATCGGGGTATCGCCTGAACAGATCGCCCTGATGGTGGGCTTCATCCTGCCCTTTGATCGACCGCTGGACATGATGCGCACCATGACCAATGTCACCGGCGATGCCGCCGTGGCTACCGCCGTGGCCAAATGGGAGGGCGAGCTGGACGAAGAGGTTTATCGCCGGGTAGCCAAAGTTTAGCGCGCCTTCGCCCACGCGATGGTCTGTTGCAAAAACGGTTGCATCAGCACCTCCTTACGCCTGACATAGTGTTCAAGTTCCTCGCCGCAATTGGCGGCGAGGTCAGACTTCATTTGCGCATAGCAACGTCTGGCGTTTGCATCTTGGCGTAACCAGTCACGGAACCACACCGCCAGAAGCGCATTTGGGGCACCGCCAACCCGGACATGGATGTGTAAAGGCCGTTGCCCAACCGGCTCTGTGAAATACAACTTCGCCCAATCATTTTTACTGGTCAGCCCAAACCCTTCCTGAGAACAATCCCCTAAAATCGATGGGGAGTACACAAACCCGGCGGCCCGAAATGTCTCTATAAGGTTTTCAGGGTTTTCGAGAGTGGCGACCTCCACTTGCAGATCAATAACATCTTTGGCAGGCAATCCGGGAATGGCAGTAGAGCCAATATGGTGAACCATCACGGCCCGTTGCCCTAGTGCAGCCCCCAGCCTGGCCTTCCAATATTGCCCCTCCTCATCCCAGATTGATTTAGCCGGGCAAAGTATTGCCATCTGCATTGTACTTGCCTCAAAAAAAATGGGCCGCTCACACGGGAGCAGCCCATTGAATACAATCCTGAAAAACAGTCTCAGTGTTCTACATCGCGCCAAACCGCTTTGTAAGAGCCATACATCAACAGGGCAAAGATGAAGAGATAGATCATCACCATCCAGCCCATGCGCTTGCGCTCTTCCATTTTAGGATCCGAGGCCCAGGCCATAAAGGTTACCACATCGTGGGCCATTTGCTCGACGCTAGCCTTGGTGCCATCTGAATATTCAACCAGATCTTCGAACAGGGGAGGTGGCATGCCAATCTGCCCGCCTTTAAAGGCCGGGTTGTAATTCATACCATCGCGCAGCTCCACCCCTTCAGGGGCTTCATCTTCATAGCTGGTCAGAATGCTGTAAATGTATTGCGGGCCATGCTCGCGCGCACTGACCAGAACCGAAAAATCCGGTGGCAAAGCGCCACCATTGGACGCCCGTGCAGCCTGTTCATTTGGAAATGGTGACGGAAAATGATCAAACGGCTTGGCGGTGCGCTCAAACATATCGCCTTCGCTATCGGGGCCATCGGTAACGGTAAACATGGCCGCAATGGCTTTGATGACCGGATTATCGTTGGCGTTGGGGTGTTCCTCGTCATAGAACGGACCGCCCGGTTCACCCAGGCTGCGAATGGCCACCAAAGACATGGAATGGCAATTGGAACAGCTTTCCTGGTAAACCTGAAAGCCCCGCTGGGCCGCCGCTTTGTCATAGGTGCCAAAGGGACCCTCAAAAGAGAACTCCACATGCTTTAGCTCCGGCCCTTCAGATGCGATTGCCGAACCGGCAGTGAGGCCCAGGGCGGCCGTCGCAAAGATCGTGGCCGTCAGTTTGGATAAGCGCATCTCAGGCCTCCTCATGTGTGGTATTGAGCACAGATTTTTCGATACTTTCCGGTCGATCCTTGGGCTTTTCAACCAAACCCAGCACCGGCAGAATGATGACGAAAAAGACGTAATAATAAAGCGTCAGTATGCGAGCAAACCACAAGAAGCTAAGCCCTGTGGGTGCCCCGGTGGCCGCATCCGTTCCAGTAACGAAAACCAGATCGGTTGGCGATTTAGCACCGGCCCAGCCCAGACCAATACAGGCCAGAACAAAGATGATGAAAAACAGCTTGGCCAGCGGACGATAACGCATGGAACGCACTTTGGAGGTATCTAGCCATGGCAGCACAAACAGCACCGCAATAGCACCAAACATGGTGATCACACCGCCCAGCTTGTTCGGCACCGCGCGCAGCATGGCGTAGAAAGGCAGATAATACCATTCAGGCACAATGTGTGCCGGCGTCACCAATGGATTGGCCCGGATGTAATTGTCCGGGTGGTTCAGGGCGTCGGGCATAAAGAAGATAAAGGCCGCAAACACCATCAAAAACACCACAATCGCAAAGCCATCCTTGACGGTATAATAGGGATGAAACGGCAAGGTATCCTTGTCGACATTTTTCACACTGACCCCGGTGGGGTTGTTATTACCCGGTACATGCAGCGCCCAGACGTGCAAGATTACCAGACCCAGAATGGCAAACGGCAACACAAAGTGCAGGCTGAAAAAACGGTTCAGCGTAGGATCGTCCACCGCAAAACCACCCCACAGCCATTGGGTAATGCTCTCGCCGACCAGCGGGAAGGCACTGAACAGATTGGTGATCACCGTGGCGCCCCAAAAGGACATCTGCCCCCAAGGCAGCACATAGCCCATAAAGCCGGTGGCCATCATCAGCAGGTAAATCACCACGCCGACAATCCACAACACCTCGCGCGGTGATTTGTACGAGCCATAATAAATGCCCCGGAACATATGGATATACACCGCCAGGAACATCATCGAGGCCCCGACCGCGTGCATGGGTTGCAACATCCAGCCAAAATTCACATCGCGTTTAATGTGCTGAACACTGTCAAATGCCAGATCCACATGCGGCACATAGTGCATGGCCAGAATGATGCCAGTGATGATCTGGCTCATCAGAATGACTGCCAGAATACCACCAAACGTCCACCAGTAATTCAGGTTTCTGGGGGTTGGAAAAATGAAAGTGTCATAACCCAGCCGAACGATGGGCAGACGTGCATCCAGCCATTTTTCAATGCCGGACTTGGGATCGTATCCAGGATAACCGCTCATAATGTCCCCTATCCGATTTTGACAAGTGTGTCAGTGAGGTATTGGTAAGGCGGCAGTACCAGGTTTTTTGGTGCCGGCCCCTTGCGAATGCGCCCTGCCGTATCATAGTGCGAACCGTGACAGGGGCAGAACCAGCCGTCATAGTCACCGGCATTATTGCCAATGGGTACACACCCCAGATGGGTGCAGATACCAATCATGATCAGGTATTGCGGCTCGTATTTGCCTTCGCCATTGACAACCAGACGCTGTTCGTCGGTTGCCGGATCCCGCAGGGTAGAGACATCAACGGCCCGGGCCTCGTCGATCTCTTTTTGCGTCCGGTGACGCACAAAGACCGGCTTGCCTTGCCATTTGACAATGATTTGCTGCCCTTCTTCGACGCTGGACAAATCCACTTCGGTAGTCGAGAGCGCCTTGGTATCGGCCGCAGGGTTCATCTGGTCAATCAACGGCCAGGCATACAGCCCCGCCCCCACAACGCCGGCGGCGCCTGTGGCAATATAGATGAAATCTCTGCGGCTTGGGTTTTCAGAAGGCGTTGAGACGGTTTCAGCCACGACGGTAACCTCTTGCATACAGATGCGCCAGAACAACAATCCACATCCCCGTCTCTCTGGCGCACCGGCCGGGATGTGTGAGCAACGATGATGGAGAACAGACGAACCGATGCCATATTGACCTGTGGTCGATCGACACGGACGCCCCCCATAAAGCGCTTCTCACAAGCGGAATAAATTGTGCCGCGCATTTATTCAACCGCCGGGAGGCAAAAGAGGCCAAAATTCTGGTCTTTTACGCAGCCGTTTTGGCAAAAAAGCACAGTTTACGGTCGCAAGCGGCACCAGAGCGCGCTACCAACAGATTTCAGGAGCCTGAAATGTCAAAGACAGAATCACACAAATTGGCGGTAAGGGACTGGTTTTGTGCCCTGCAAAATCGCATTTGCACCGCGCTGGAAACGCTTGAAGACAAGGCCGATCCGGCCCTGTATGGCGACACGCCGGGCCGGTTTGTCAAAACCCCCTGGAAACGCGGCGATGGCAGGGAAGACCTTGGCGGCGGCACCGCGGCGCTCCTCAAAGGCCGCCTGTTTGAAAAGGCCGGGGTGCATGTCTCCGAAGTCTGGGGCGAATTTTCGGACGAATTTCGCGGCCAGATCCCTGGTACCAAAGATGACCCCGGCTTTTGGGCTGCTGGCATTTCCCTGATCATCCATCCCAAAAACCCGCGCATTCCCGCCGTGCACATGAACACGCGCTTTATCGTCACCACGCAAAGCTGGTTTGGCGGCGGCGCGGACCTGACCCCCGTGCTGGATGCGGATCGGCGCGAGGATGCCCCCGACACCCTGGCCTTTCACAAGGCCATGAAGGCCGCCTGTGATGCCCATTCGTCTGGCGATTACGAGGCCTATCGCGCCTGGTGTGACCGGTATTTCTATCTGCCACACCGGGAAGAGCCCCGGGGCACGGGCGGCATTTTCTATGATCGTCTGCAAAACCAATGGAACGATGATTTTGCCTTTACCAAGGCCGTCGGCGAAGCCTTTTTAGAGGTTTATCCCACCATTGTGGCCGGCCGCATGGCCGAGCCGTGGAGCGAGGCGGAACGCGAAGAACAACTCATCCGCCGCGGCCGCTATGTGGAATTTAACCTGCTTTATGATCGCGGCACCACCTTTGGCCTAAAGACCGGCGGCAATGTCGCCACCATTTTGTCCTCCATGCCCCCCGTGGTGAAATGGCCATAATACAAGCCCCCCGTCCCGCGTGAATAAGTCCATTTTATCCCCGCCAATTTAGGGGCAAGCAGGGGTAAATGAGGGACGTTTAAGGGTCAGTATTGCAAACTTTAGGGGTATTTAAGGGGTAAGTGATGGACATGCGAAGGGGTAAGAGGTGACCCTCTTTGACCCTTGAGCGCGCTATGCGGGGGATAATTCCTCCGTGTCATCCCGGCCCCCGAGCCGGGATCCATACTGAATCCATACGCAAACGGACCGGCACAATGGATCCCGGATCAAGTCCGGGATGACACGTTTGGTTTTGAGAATGGTGGATAGAAAAACCTTGTCCCACACCGGCATGGCTAAGGTATTATGCTATCCATACT